>NZ_LPXN01000116.1 GCF_001618175.1 Oceanibaculum pacificum
CAGGCTCATAACCTGAAGGTCGCAGGTTCAAATCCTGCCCCCGCAACCACTTTTGTTATAACTCGCTCGAAATCACGATCTGACCTGGCCCCGCAAGTCTAATCGCTTGCGGGGCTTTGGTTTTTAGAAGGAAACGTGTGTTGGCTCCCCTGTGCGTGGTCGAGCGACGCTGCCGGACCATCGAAGGAGGTCCTCGTGCTACTCGTGGTCTGGGGGTCGGGGCCCCCGACCGCCTCGACGAAAATCTCGTAGATGGACGTGCCTTCGAGGTACTCGTGCAGACCGCGATCGGCGCCATCGACTAACTGCGGCAGCGCGTCGTCGTCGGACCGCTTCTCGACGGCCTCTTTTAGACAGTGCTCCGAGCCGAACATTGATTGGATGGCGTCGTGCATCTGCTCGAGCGTGATCCAAGTCGGCACCCCGGCGCGCCGCCAGATCGCGGGCCTGATCGCCTTACGCGGATCCCCGAATTTGCCGGTGACGGACCACTCGCCGGAGCATTCTGCCGACCGTCATCCGGCAGCCCGCCTTGAGAGGCTAACTCTTTGTGAATTTGGAGTTTTGGCCACAAGCTCGCAGCTTCCATGACAGGTCCTGCAGGTCTTGAAGTGGCATCCGCCGATCCTAAATCTTTCTCGCCGAACGGCGGATTACCGCGTTCGGCGCGAGGCTCGACCTTGAGGGTGAGCCGCCGCGCGCTTGCACATCGCTTCTAGCGAAGGGTGTGTTTGACCGTGCGTCCGATGCCGCTGCCGGCCACGACCGGCAGCCCGGCGATGGACCGGCTCGGCACGCTTCGTGCCCCTTGCCCTTCCGATGCAGTGCGGCCGCCGCCGGCGGCTCTTCCGTCCTCGAGGTTCATGGCGATGAATTTCGAGAAGATGGAGGAGTCCGGTCATGACATCACTCGCTGTGGAAACCAGGCCACTGCCGCTCAGGGAGTGGCCGGCGAAGGAAACGGACAAAGGCGGTGGTGACCCCGCGACGGTCAATGGCGCCGTCGCGACCTCGAACTGGAGCACGGATGCCTCGCGAAAGGCGTCTATGCGGCCAGATCCCGTTGACCTGGCCGCGTTCGAGTCGTTTCCCGCGAGCGATCCGCCAGCTTGGCTCGGCATCACCGCCGGCACCCCGATCAGACATGCCGAGAACGTTCCTACCGAAAGGAGGGGGCAATGAGCGCATTTGCCAAGACCAACCGGGACTTCGGTCCGTGCGGGCAGCGGATTCCGGCCCGATCCGTGTCGGCCAGGAAAGCCGATCTCATCGACCTGGACCAGGAGCGCTCGAAGCGCCGTCCATCGTCTGCGTTCTCTGCCAGCCCGGCACTGGGCCCCGCCGTGCGCATATATCGCCCGGCACGGAGCGTCATGCAGGCAGGACGGGCGCGGACCAAGAAGTGGGTACTCGAATTCGAGCCCAGATATGCGACCGAAATCGAGCCTCTCATGGGCTGGACGAGCTCGCGGGATACGCTCCAGCAGGTGAAGCTGACCTTTCCGAGCAAGGAGCGGGCGGTCGCATTCGCGGAACGCCAAGGCTGGCCCTATACGGTCATTGAGCCGCACGAGCCGAAGATTCGTCCCAAGAGCTATGCCGACAACTTCCGGTGGCAACATCCGCCGGCGACTCCGACCGGCGAGAAGGGACAGGCCCGGGGGAGGTGAGCGTGGCGCGCATCACCGTAAACGACTGTCTCGAACGAATCCCGAACCGTTTCGAACTTGTGCTGGTCGCGGCCGAGCGCGCGCGACAATTGGGCCGGGGCGAACCGCAGACGATCGAAGCCGCGGGCGAGCCGCGGACGCTGGTGTCCCTCCGGGAGATTGCCGCCGGCAAGGTCGATGTCAGCGAGTTACGCGAACGGCTGGTTCGCAGGCTCCAGCGCCATGGCTACGAGGAGATCGAGTTCGACGCGCCGCGGGATGCCGCCGGCCTCGGTCTGGAGCCTGATGGCGAGGCGATACTCGCCACCGCCGATCAGGCAAGAGAGGAGCCACGCAGCCATGCAGCGTGAGAACGGCTTGATAGACGGTCGCGCGACGGGTGGCGGCCAGACAGCGAGCCACGGCGAGCGCTGGTCGACCTTGGACTATGCGGTCGCTGCGGCATACGCCGCACTGCTGATAGCGCCCGCGCCGTTCTTCTGGGCGCCGCCGGCTTGGGTGTGGGCACTCATGAGCCTGCCGGGGCGCCCCGCCGAAACCGCAAGGGCGGACGGCCTGCAAGCCAAGCATCGGGAGGCGGAAGTACGACCTGCTGCGGTCGCGGCAAACGACAATGCCGCCGCGGTCCTTGGCAGGGCCCCTGATAGCGACAGGCAATGGGCCTGAAGGCGCTGCAGGAGGCTGTTTAACTCGATCACTAACGAAAGGAAGCACGACAGAGTACAGACACGAGGGAAACAACAATGAGAATCGCGCAAATTGCCCCTCTCTATGAAAGTGTTCCGCCGAAACTCTATGGCGGCACCGAACGCGTAGTGTCCTACCTTACCGAGGAGCTTGTCCAGCAAGGGCACGACGTGACCCTGTTCGCCAGCGGCGACTCACGCACGGCAGCACATCTCGTGCAAGGCAGCGAAACCGCGCTGCGCCTCAATCCCGAAGTCCGTGACCCGTGGCCATACCACGTCGTCATGCTGGACAAGATCAAGCGGCGGGCGGGCGACTTCGACGCCCTCCACTTCCACATCGACTACTACCATTTCCCACTGTTCCGCGAGATGGCGAGCCGGACCGTGACGACGCTGCATGGGCGGCTGGACCTGCCGGATCTGCCGCCGGTCTACAAAGCGTTCCCGGAGATGCCACTCGTTTCGATCTCCGATCATCAGCGCACGCCCTTGCCCGCCGCGAACTGGGCCGGCACGATCTATCACGGCCTGCCCCGCGACCTTCTGAAATTTCAGCCGGACGCGCGTCGCAGCTATCTCGCATTCCTTGGCCGCATTAGCCCCGAGAAGCGACCCGATCGCGCGATCGAAATCGCCCGCCGGACGGGCTTGCCGCTCAAGATTGCCGCCAAGGTGGACAGGGCGGACCAAGCATACTTCGACGAACATATTCGTCCCTTGCTGGACGATCCGCACGTCGAGTTCGTCGGCGAGATCGGCGAGGCGGAGAAGAGCGCCTTTCTGAGCGGAGCGATCGCGCTCCTCTTTCCCATCGACTGGCCGGAACCCTTCGGCCTCGTGATGATCGAGGCGATGGCTTGCGGCACGCCCGTCATCGCCTGGCGCAGGGGCTCGATCCCGGAGATCGTGGAAGACGGGGTGACGGGGGTCATTGTCGACAGCCTGGAAGGCGCAGTGGCCGCAGTGCCCAAGGCCATGGTGCTCGACCGCGCCGCAATCCGCCGCCGCTTCGAGGAAAGGTTTACCGCCGAACGCATGGCGCGCGACTATGTACGTCTGTACCAGTCGCTGGGTGGCGCCCCGACTCAGCCGGCGCTCGATCGCCGACCCGTGTCGACAGTGACAGAAGCGGCGTTCGATCGTGCGCAGGTACAGCGTTCGTCCACGCTCGAGTTTGTTGCGGCGGCCTGAGCGCCGCCGCAATGGACGAAGCGGCGACACCCGCGCGGCATATACCGAAGCCCATCGGGTGTCCCGCTTTCATAGGCAGCATTGGTCCGGAGACACAGCCCATGAGTGAGCCAGACTCGCAGGCCACACCGTCACAGACGGGCGGAGTCAGAAACTACGGAATTACCGCCACCTTCTCGTTGCCGGAAAGGCGGCTGCGGACTCTCAAACACGGTCATACATTCGGACTTTTCGACCCCCACGGCGACATCGTCCCGGGGCGGGGCAGTCCGGATGGCCTTTTCCATGACGACACGCGCTTTCTCTCCGGGCTGCAGCTTCTCATTAACGGCCTCCGGCCACTGCTATTGAGTTCCACGGTTCAGGACAACAACGCCCAGCTAACGGTCCACCTCACCAACCCCGATATCCTCGACGGCGAGACTCTGGTGCTCGCCAAGGACGTCATCCACTTCCTGCGAACCACCTTCATCTGGCAGGGAAGTAGCTTCGAGCGGCTGCGGGTCCAGAACTTCGGTGATCGCGAGCATCGCTTTACTGTCACCTTCTCTTTTGAGGCGGATTTCGCCGACCTGTTCGAGGTCCGCGGACATCGGCGTCCCCGGCGCGGCACCATCGAATGCGCGGTCGAGAATGAGAACGCCGCCGCGTTTCGCTACACCGCGCTCGACGGCCGTCGCCACTCGGCGAACCTTCGGTTCGTGCCCGCGCCGGTGCAGCTCGAGCCCGGCAGCGCCCGGTACGAGCTGACGCTCGCGCCGGGAGAGCAGGCGGCAATTCTGGTCACTTGTGCCTGCGCTAACGGCGATGGTCCAACAGCCTTGGAGCGCGGGTTCCTGCCCAGCTTTCGTGAGGCGCGCCGGGCGCACCGGTTGTCGACGAAACGCGCCGCGGCGATAGAGACTTCGAACGAGATCTTCAACGAAGTCCTCTGCCGCTCCATGGCTGACCTGTACATGCTCCTGACCGATACGGAGCACGGCCCGTACCCGTATGCGGGTGTTCCCTGGTACAGCACCGTGTTCGGCCGGGACGGCATCATCACGGCCATCGAGATGCTCTGGATCGACCCCGAAATTGCGCGGGGCGTTCTTCGCTTTCTCGCGGCGCATCAGGCCAAGGACTTCGATGCGCGCGCGGATGCCGAGCCGGGCAAGATCCTGCATGAGATGCGCTTGGGCGAGATGGCGCGTCTGGGCGAAGTGCCCTTCGGCCTCTACTACGGCAGCGTCGACGCGACGCCGTTGTTCGTACTTCTCGCCGGGCTCTACTACGAACGGACGCAGGACCTTTCGCTCATCCGCAGCCTGTGGCCCCACATCGAGGCGGCGCTCACTTGGATAGACACCCACGGCGACGTCGACGGGGATGGGCTTGTCGAATATGCCCGCAAGGACGCCGCCGGGCTACTGAACCAGGGTTGGAAAGACTCTCATGATGCCGTCTTTCACGACGACGGCCGCACGGCACCATTGCCGATCGCCCTGGTCGAGGTTCAAGGCTACGTCTACGCCGCCAAGCGTCACGCCGCACGGATCGCGCAAGCGCTCGGCGACCAAGCCAGGGCGGACGCGCTCGACCGGCAGGCGGACAGCTTGCGCGACGAAGTCGAGCAGCGCTTCTGGATGGAGGACAAGGACTTCTACGCTCTGGCGCTGGATGGCAACAAGCGTCCATGCCGCGTCCTGACTTCGAATGCCGGCCACCTGCTTTTTTGCGGCCTTCCGACTGTCGACCGGGCCGCCCGGGTCGCGGTCAAGTTGACGGGCACGGCCTTCTTCTCGGGCTGGGGGATTCGTACCGTCGCAACCGGCGAGCCCCGCTACAGCCCGATTTCGTACCACAACGGTTCGGTCTGGCCCCATGACAATGCTCTCATCGCACTCGGGCTCTGCCGCTACGGCGCGAGCGCACAGGCCCAGGAGGTTTTCCAGGCGCTGTTTGACGCAGCAGGATACATGGAGTTGCGCCGTCTGCCGGAGCTGTTCTGCGGCTTTCGGCGCCAGCCCGGTATCGGACCGACCATCTATCCCGTTGCCTGCACGCCTCAGGCCTGGGCAAGCGCAACGCCCTTCGCCTTGCTACAAGCGTGCCTTGGCATCCAGTTCGATGACGCCGGAAGGGAAATCCGGTTCCGGCGGCCCTGGCTGCCCCGCTTCCTGGACGAGCTGGTCATCCGATCGCTGCGGCTCGGCGAAACGCGCGCGGACATCCTGCTCCGCCGCTACGAAGACGATGTCTCGGTCAACGTGCTCGACCGCAACGATGACGTGGCCGTGACCGTGACACATTGAAGGTGGGGTATTCGAGGGCTTGAGCAAGAAAGGGATCCATCGGAGTACAGGCCATGACAGTCAGGAGCTTGCTGGAAAGAAAGGGAAATTTTGTCTCGGTGGCGGCGCCCACGGCCAGGGTCCAGGACATCGTCGATCAGCTTGAGAGCGACGATGTTGCCGCGGTCGTCATCAGCGGTGACGGCAAGGAGATCGAGGGCATCGTATCCGCCCGCGCTATCGCGCGCGGCCTGAAGCAGTTCGGCCGCGACGTGGTGGACCGTCCGGTTGGGGACCTGATGACGCGCGAAGTCGCGACCTGCGATATCGGGGAGCCGCTCAGCCGCGTTTACGAGCTGATGGACGAGCACCAGGTTCGCCACATCCCGATCACCAACGGTGGCGCGCTGTGCGGCATAATCAACACGCTCGCCGTGGTGAAGCATCGATTGGCTGAGATCGACGCGGAAGCAAAAGCGCTGAAGGAATACATAGCCGGGCGGACGTAGAAAGATACAAGGACGTCTGACGTGTGCACTCTGCGTTACTCTGGAGCCGCTCCCCGAGCACGATAGGCGCTCCGGATACGCTGACGGATGTCTCCAGGCTGATCGCCGATCGCTCCAAGGATGGCTTTTAGTTCCTGCCGAATCCCATGGAGTTGGTCTATTAGAGCGAGGACGACCGGTACGGCATCGTCGTTTACATTCATATCGCATCGGAGTTGGCAGACGAGGCAAGCGCGAGCAACATCTGCTTCGTCGAATACCGGGCCGTTCTCTCCCTGTGCGGGAACAACCCAACCGCGCCTTACCCAGAGGCGCAGCTGTCTGAGGGTGATAGCGCCAACGGTCTCGACGAGCTCTCTTTCCGTGAATGTCATGATGCCCTCCGCATTGCGGCGCGGGGGTCATAGCCGTGCGTCTTGCGCCATTCCTTCATAAATGCGTCTAACTCAGGGTCGATTTTTTCCGGCAATGCAACGTCCAATACTACGCGCTGGTCGCCGGCCGCGCCGCGTCCGGTCTTTATGCCTTTGCCCTTTAGTCGCAGAACGTCTCCAGTCGTTGAGCCCTTCGGCACTGTCATCATGACCCGGCCGGTGATAGTCGGTACTTCGACCTTGGCGCCCAGAACCGCTTCGTAGAGGGTAAGTGGGAGGTTGACGACGATATCGTTGCCGTCACGGCGAAAGACGGGGTGGGGTCTAACGCTGACTTCTATCAGGGCATCGCCAGGCGCGCCGCCGCCGACACCCGGCCTGCCCTTTCCCCTAAGCCTCAGCGTGCTGCCGTCGCGTGTGCCAATCGGGATATTCAGGTCGAGTGCGTTCCCGTCCGGGAAGGTGATTCGGCGGCGGCTTCCGTTCACCGCATCCAGGAAATCGACTTCAAGGTGATAGTGGATATCCTCGCCACGGGCCCGGAAGTTCCGGCTTGTGCCGGTCCTTTGCCCGAAGAAATCCGAGAAGACATCCGAAATATCTTCGAACCCGCCCATGCCGCCGGCCGTGCTGTAGCGGTTGGCTCGCCCCGCGTCGGCGTAGTGACGGTAAAAGTGCTGTTCGGCTCGCTCCGCTCCGGAAGCGTCGATCTCACCCCGGTCATAGCGGGCACGCTGCTCGGGGTCGCTTAGGAGATGATAAGCTGCCGAGACCGCCTTGAATCGGCTTTCCGCTTCCTTGTCACCGGGGTGTAGGTCCGGATGGAGCTCCTTCGCGCGCCTGCGATAGGCTTTACGGATGTCGTCCGAGGAAGCATCGCGTTCGACGCCGAGAATTTTGTATGGGTCCTCATTCACCGGCAAGCTCCATCGGCGCCTTGGCGGCCAATTCGGTTTCCGCGCTCGGTCGACGCGGTTCCAGCTTGATAAGGTTTTGCGTTAGTGTCTTCAGCGCCCGCTCATCCAGGGTTTCCCTTGTCAGGAGTGCTTGTGCACTCTCGTCAAGAATGTCCCGATTTTTCTCTAGGATAGCGAGCGTTCGCTCGAACGTTTCATCGACCACGCGTCGTACCGCCGCATCGATCTTTTCGGCGGTCGCTTCGCTGTAACGCCGTTCGGCTTGGCCAACCGGCTTTTCGCCGAGGAACCCCGGCTGCCGGTCATCATAGCTTACATAGCCGAGTTCCTCGTCCATGCCATAGCGCGCGACCATGGAGCGAGCGATATCGGTGGCTTTGGCCAGATCGTCCGCCGCACCGGTAGAGAGGTGACCAAAGACCAGCCGCTCGGCGGCGCGGCCGCCCAGTAGTACGGCGATCTTGTCCTCCAGCTCCTCGCGGGTCATCAGGAACCGATCCTCGGTCGGGCGCTGGATGGTGTAGCCGAGCGCACCAATGCCGCGTGGAATGATCGAGACCTTGTGCACCTCGTCGACGCCGGGAAGCGCCATGGCGACGAGTGCATGTCCCATCTCGTGGTAGGCGACGACCTTGCGCTCCTTGGGATTCAAGAGCCGGTTCCTCTTCTCGAGTCCGGCGACGATGCGCTCGATGGCGCGGGTGAAGTCATCCATGTTGACGGCATCGGCCTTGCGTCGCGTGGCGAGCAGGGCGGCCTCATTGACAAGATTGGCGAGGTCGGCGCCGCTGAAGCCGGTGGTGAGCGCGGCGATCTGCTCGGCGTCGACGTCCGGGCCGATCCGCGCCTTTTTCATGTGAACCCGCAGAATATCGACCCGACCCTTCTTGTCGGGTCGGTCGACGAGGATCTGCCGGTCGAAGCGGCCGGCACGCAGCAGAGCGGGGTCGAGGATCTCGGGCCGATTGGTTGCGGCGAGCAGAACGAGGCCCGTACTCGGATCAAAGCCGTCCAGCTCGGTGAGAAGCTGGTTCAACGTCTGCTCGCGCTCGTCATGGCCGCCGACAGGTCCGGCTGCGCCGCGCGCCCGGCCCAGAGCGTCGAGCTCGTCGATGAAGATGATCGCCGGCGCCTTGGCACGGGCTTGCTCGAAGAGGTCGCGCACGCGCGCCGCGCCGACGCCGACGAACATCTCCACGAACTCGGAGCCGGAGATCGAATAGAACGGCACGCCGGCCTCGCCGGCGACGGCGCGGGCGAGCAGGGTCTTACCGGTGCCCGGCGGCCCGACCAGCAGCACGCCTTTCGGCACGCGCGCGCCGAGCTTGCCGTACTCCTCAGGCGCCTTCAGGAACTCGACGATCTCCTGAAGTTCCTCCTTCGCCTCGTCGACCCCGGCCACGTCGCGGAAGCCGACCTTGGTGTCGGTTTCCACGTAGACCTTGGCCTTGCTCTTGCCGATCGACATCAGCCCGCCGAAACCCTGCCTTTCCGCAAAGCGGCGGATCACGAACATCCAGAGGGCAAAGAAGAGCAGGACGGGTACGACCCAGGAGAGAAGGGTGCTGAGCCACGTGTTTTCGACGGCCCCCGTATACTCGATGCCGGTGCCGCTCAGACGCTCCGCGAGCCCGGGTTCCACGCGCGTGGTGACGAAATGGCTCTTGCCGTTCTGAGGCTGGGTAAAGGTGCCGCGGATGTAGTCCTTGCCGACCACAACGTCCCGGACCAGCCCCTCATCCACATACCGTTCGAACCGGCTGTAGGGAATAGGCTCGACCGACTGCGTCTGAACCCAGAGATCGCGCAGCAGGATCACCCCGAAGACGGCGAGCACGACGTACCATAGGTTGATTTGTGTCTTGCGTTCCATGACGACGTTACCGCAATAAGGTCGACCTTCCAGCTGCACCCAACTTGTCAATACAACGCTGCCGCTGGCGGGCTCTGAAACAAGAATCGGGCACTGGAGCGCGAAGCGGTTTTGCCCGCACGTCCCATTGCGGTGAAGACGAGATACACCCCTTCCCGCCAACCTCGCTATGTGGTTCGCGTAAGCTTCGCGATGAAGTGCGGTGAAGCCGAGGCCTTTCTCGGTAGCCGGAAGCGTGACCTCGGCTTCACCGCATTGCGGCCCGCTTTCGCGGTCGGTTTACGCTGTCGCTCGCCAGCCTCCGCTGCGTGTCTCAAGGGCCTTCCAGCTGGAACTGATGGCGATAAGCGCCCCGAGAACTATGGCACTCCACATCGCCTCGGCCAGCGCCACATAGCCGAGTAGCCAGGGCGAGACCACCAGCCAGATGCCGACGGCGGCGTTCAGCCATTCTTCCCACTCCGCGAAGCGCAGCAGCGCCGCGACCGCCAGGGCAGCGACGACCAGCGCGCTGACCCACGCGTTCCAGGCTGCCGCCGGGACACCGGTCGTCTCGGTAACGCCCGCGCCTTCCGCGGAGCCCGCGAACTGGAATACCCACGGGGTAGTGAACAACAGGACGGCCAAGACAATATTGGCCCAATCCTGCCAACCCGACTTCTGGTCGATTTTCAGAGCCATGTCCTTACCTCCTTCACCTGAGCACGGACCCAGCCGCGCTCATTTCAGCCGGCATCGAGATAGGCGCGGGAATACAGCTGTTCAAGATCTACAGCCGCCCCGTGAGAATCGGTTCGAGCGAAGGTACTTGACAAGCTGCAACTCCATACCAAATCGGTGATCGCGGGATGCCACTGACGGGTCCCGGGGCAAGAAATGGCAAGTCCGACCGGCAGGGTTGGGCGCCAGCACGTTGCTTCGCAACGGAAGGATGTGCGCCTAGTCATTGATTGTCGCTCGGCTCGGTTGTAGCCGGGCCGCGTCGAACAAAGTCGGGCCTTGTCCATCTCTTGCTCTTCCTCCCGGCCCGGCAGGACACCCCCGCACCTTGAGGTTCCATAATCGGCAGCGAGCGATCGCGCGCATGCGCTTGCGCGTGCAGAAGCGATGCGCGGTTGGCCGAGAGGGATTGTGAACGAAGGAGGAAGAGCAATGCAGCTGACACAGATGGGCCGCACCGGCTGGGATCCCTTCGCCGAGATGCGGCAGCTTCAAGCCGATATGAACCGGCTTTTCGACAACGCCGGGGTGTTTCCCGCGGCGCAGGCCTATCCGCCGGTCAATCTCTGGATCGGCGACAGCAGCGTGGTCGTGACTGCGGAGCTGCCGGGCCTCTCCGCCGAGGACGTGGAGCTCACCATCCGCGAGGACACGCTCACCATTAGCGGCGAGCGGCGCCAGGCGGAAGAAGCCGAACACGCTGGCTGGCATCGTCGCGAACGACCGCACGGCGTCTTTTCGCGCACGATCGGCCTGCCGTTCCGGGTCGATCCGGACCAGGTCCAGGCGAAGTTCGACAACGGTGTGCTCGAGGTCGAGATGCAGCGCCCCGAGGCCGACCGTCCGCGCAAGATCGCGATCAACGGCAACTAGCAGCGAACGAAAGGAGGCAACCATGGCCCAGGAAATGACGACCACGGCGAAACGCGAGGTGGTGCCCGCAGAGCAGGGCGAGGTGACTCGCGCCGCGGTGGTCTACAGGCCCGATACCGACATCTACGAGACCGAGGACCAAGTGGTCGTCGTCGCGGACATGCCGGGCGTCGCGCCCGCGGACGTTGACGTCAACCTGGAGCGCCGCGTCTTGACCATCCGCGGTAATTTCCATCGGCAGGCGCACGACGGTTATCGGCTCGTGCATGCCGAGTATGGCGAAGGCGATTACGAGCGCGTCTTCACCCTCTCCGAGGAGATCGACCGCGACCGTATCGAGGCCAGTCACAAGAATGGCGTTCTGACGCTGAAGATGCCGAAGGCGGAGTCGGCCAAGACCCGGAAGATCACGGTCAAGGCCGCCTGACACCATCGGCGCAGAGCAAGCAAGAGAAGGAGGTTGAAATGCAGATCAGTGATCTCATTCCCTGGGGCCGCGACCGCAATGACGTCGCGCGGCAGCAAGGGGACAGCGACAACCCGCTGTTGAGCCTGCAGCGGGATATCAACCGCGTCTTCGACGACTTCTGGAGCCGGTTCGACCGTTCCGCCGGCGCTTCGAACGGACTGGTGTCGGTAACGGGACCGCGCACCGACGTGACCGAGACCGACGAGGCCGTCGATGTCTCCGTCGAGCTGCCGGGTATGGACGAGAAGGATATCGATGTCAGCCTGAGCGATGACGTCCTCACCATCCGGGGCGAGAAGAAGGCGGAGCGGGAGGAGAAGAAGAAGGGCTACTACCTCGCCGAACGCAGCTACGGCTCCTTCTACCGGAGCATTCCCCTGCCGCCGGGCGTCGATTCCGAGAAGGCCGAGGCGCAGTTCAAGAAGGGCGTCCTGACGGTGACGCTGCCGAAGACGCCGGAGGCGCAGGCGAAGGTTCGGAAGATCGAGGTGAAGGCGTCGTGAAGCGGTGCACAGCCTGACGGCCCAAGGGCCGTCAGGTTCTGTGCCCATGCTCCGCGGGTCGTCCGACCACGTCAGGAAAGCGAGGTGGGACGGCCGATGCGAGATCATGGAGGCCGTGATGTGCAGATCGGAGGAACCACAAGACAAACTGAATGCACTTCGCCAGACGCGGCGCGAAGAGACGGTTTTGACGGGAAGAAAGGCGGCCGATCGCCTCGCTCCCGATGAATCCGGGCTCCGTTTGCCGGCGAGCCTCGCTGCGTGCGGCCGCGCGGCACGGTCAGGCGGCGACGCGTCGACCTTGCGTCTGGTCATCGTTTCCAACCGCGTGGCGGATCCTGACCAGGACGGGCAGGCCGGGGGCCTGGCCGTCGCACTGGACGAGATCTTCCGCGTTCGACGCGGCCTTTGGTTCGGATGGAGCGGCCAGGTTCGTCGCGACGCCGATGCCCGCCCCGCCAGAAATCGAAGGGCCGAGAATGTTGATCTCGTGACGCTCGATCTGACGCCGCGGGAGTATCAGGACTGCTATCTCGGCTACGCCAACCGCTGCTTGTGGCCGATCCTTCACTATCGGACCGACCTGGTCGAGTTCCGGCACAGCTATGCCGAGGCCTACCAGGCCGTCAACCGGCGCTTCGCGGAAGCTCTGGGCCCGTTGCTGCGAGAAGACGACCTCATCTGGGTCCACGACTATCACTTGATTCCGCTGGCGCGCGAGTTGCGCCGCTTGGGATACCGACAGCGGATCGGCTTCTTCCTTCACGTTCCCTTCCCGCCGAAGGAAGTGTTCGCCTCTCTGCCCGGGTATGAGGAGATTCTCAGCGCGCTCGTCGCCTACGATCTCCTCGGCTTCCAGACGGAGACGGACAAGGCGTGCTTCCTTTCGACCATGGAAAGGCTGGTGGGTGCGCGTCAAGACGGGCACGGCCAGATCGACGCGTTTGGCCAATCTGTCCAAGTCGGCGTCTTTCCGGTTGGCATCGACGTCGATGGTTTCGCCGAGCTGGCCACTTCACCGAAAGCGCGCCACCACGTGGAAAGGCTGCTGGGCGCGCTTCAGGATCGCGACCTCATCATCGGCGTTGATCGCCTCGACTACACGAAGGGCTTGTCGCATCGCTTTGCCGCCTACCGGAGCCTTCTCGAGCGCGTCCCTGAGTGGCGGAACAAGGTGTCGCTGCTGCAGATCGCGCCCTTGAGCCGGCAAGAGCTTGGCCCGTACACCGTCACGCGCGAGGAACTGGACCGGCTCAGCGGCGAGATCAACGGGGTTTTCGCCGATCTCGACTGGACGCCGATCCGCTACCACGTGAAGCCACTCGCACGATCCACACTCGCGGCGTTGTTCCGCGCCAGCCGGGTCGGCCTTGTCACGCCTTTGCGCGATGGGATGAACCTGGTCGCCAAGGAATTCGTCGCCGCGCAAGACCCGGCCGATCCCGGCGTCCTCGTCCTGTCGCGCTTCGCCGGCGCGGCGGAGGGGATGAAGGAAGCGCTCATCGTCAACCCGCACGACGTGGACGGCACTGCCGACGCGATCAACCAGGCCCTGACCATGCCGCTCGACGAGCGCCTGGCTCGGCATGACGCCCTGCTGCAGAGACTCCGGAAACAGGATGCACAGGCCTGGCACCGCGCGTTCATAGACCGGCTCGCTGCCGGGAAGCCGGCATCTTCGGCCTTCCCCTTGGAAGCCGATGCCCCGGCGCCGATCACGGCAGCGCTCTGCAACGGCTCGCAACCGACTTCTTATCGCGACAGGGAGACACCGTCCAATGACCAGCTCTTAGACCAGGAGTACGAAGCATGACGAGAGCCAACTCATCGATTCTCAAGGCGATAATTATTGTGGTCGCGCTTGCCATGCCGTGGCGCGCGGACGCTGTCGCGCCGCTCGCGGGAGAAGGCGATGGCCGCGGTATCCCCACCGTTGCGCCGTTGCTGGAGAAAGTAACGCCCGCCGTGGTGAATATCTCGGTCGTCTCCGAGCGGCCGATGGAAAGCAATCCCCTTTATCAGGATCCCTTCTTTCGGCGCTTTTTCGATCTCCCCGAACTGCCTCGCAGCAGGCCGCAGATGAGCGCCGGATCGGGCGTGATCGTCGACGCCGCAAAGGGGTACGTGCTCACCAACCATCACGTGGTCGATAAGGGAGACCAGATCGTCGTCACCCTGAAAGACCGGCGCCGGTTCGACGCCGAGCTCGTCGGCAGCGATGCGGAAACCGACATCGCCTTGCTGAAGATCGAACCGGAGGCGCTCACGGACGTGCCGCTTGGCGATTCCGACCGGCTGAAGGTCGGAGACTTCGTGGTTGCCGTCGGCAACCCGTTCGGCCTTGGCCAGACAGTCACCTCGGGCATTGTCAGCGCGCTCGGCCGCGGCGGCCTCAACGTGGAGGGCTATGAGGACTTCATCCAGACCGATGCCCCGATCAACCCCGGCAATTCGGGCGGCGCGCTCCTCACGCTGGACGGCCGCCTCGTCGGCATCAACACCGCCATCATCGCGCCTGCCGGCGGCAACGTCGGCATCGGGTTCGCCGTCCCTGTCAACATGGCACGCGCCGTCATGGAGCAGCTGATCGAGTATGGAGAAGTCCGCCGCGGCCGGCTCGGCGTGATGATCCAGGATCTCACGCCCGATCTCGCCGAGGCTCTGAGGCTGCCGCGGACCGCCGGTGCCGTCATCGCCAGTGTCGAAGAGGACACGCCGGCCGAGCGGGCAGGGCTCAGGCCAGGCGATATCGTGGTGGCGGTGAACGGACGTGCGGTCGAGAACTCCGCCGACCTGCGAAATACCGTCGGGCTGACGCGCGCGGGCTCGGAGGTGGAGCTCACCCTGTTGCGCGATGGAAGAGAAGTCAGCGTTACCGCTCGTCTGGGGCCGGGGGATCGGGTGTCGGCGGCGCCATCCGGCAGGATCGGCCGCGCGCTCGCCGGCGCCGAGTTCGAGGAGCTCAAGCCGGGAATGAACGGCTACGGGGTGGTCGATGGCGTCGCCGTGTCGCAAGTGGCGCCCGGCAGTCCCGCCGCGCGAGTGGGGTTGCGTCCGGGTGACGTGATCATGGCCGTCAACCGGGAGCCGGTGAAGTCAGTCGAAGACCTTTCCCGTGCGATCGACAAGGCTGGACCGGTCATCGCGCTGAACCTTTACCGGAACGGCGCCGAATTGTTCGTCGTCGTCCGCTGACCTGTCCGGCTGAAACGATGGACGATCATCGATTCTTCCTGGAGCTGGTGGCGGTCCTGGTTTCGGCGCGTCTGTTCGCGGCCGTCGCCGTCAAGGCGGGCGCGCCGGCGGTGATCGGCGAGCTGGTTGCTGGCGTCATTCTCGGCCCCAGCCTGCTCGGGTGGTTGGAGGCGGGCGAGATTCTAAGGCTTCTTGCCGAGATCGGCGTCACGCTCCTGCTCTTCGAGGTCGGCCTCGAGACGGATGTTGCGAGGCTGGTCCGCACGGGAGGCAAGGCCGTGACCGTCGCTGTTGCAGGCCTTCTTCTTCCGCTCGGCTTAGGCTTTGCGCTTGCCTACTGGGTTTTCGGCACCTCGTTCCTCGTCGCGCTCCTGGTCGGCGGCACGCTCACCGCGACCAGCACCGGCATAACCGTCCGTGCGCTTTCGGAGTTGGGCCTCCAGAAAAGCCCGGAGGCGCAGATCGTGATCGGCGCGGCAGTGGTCGATGATGTGCTCGGCGTCCTGCTGCTCGTGCTCGTCCATCAGTTTGCCACTGAGGGTGCCGTCCATTGGACCGATACAGCCCGCGTTTTCGTCTTTCTTGTGGGCTTCTTTGCCTTCGCGCCTTTCATTGCCCATCCGCTCACCTGGGCAATCCGCAGACTTGATGAGATGGGGCGCATCCCCGGCTTGGTGCCGACCGTCATCGCGGCGCTCGTGTTCTTCTTTGCGTGGCTCGCGACACTGGTCGGTGCTCCCGCCATCCTCGGGGGCCTTGCCGCGGGCCTTTCGCTTTCTCGTCGCTTCTTCTTGCCGCTCGGGGTCGTCCCCCGGATGGACCGGGACTTTGCGCACAAGGTCGAGGGGCAAATGAAGCCAATCATCCATCTCTTCACGCCGTTCTTCTTCGTGGTCGTCGGTCTCTCGCTGGACCTGAGCCTGGTCCGCTGGGACGAGCCCTTCGTCTGGACGTTCTCTGCGTGCCTGCTTGTCGCAGCTGTGCTCGGCAAGATGATCGGGCCCTTGCTGATCCCGGCGCCATGGCCGTCCCGCGTGTTGATCGGCACGGCGATGGTGCCGAGGGGTGAGGTCGGTCTGATCTTTGCCGAGCTCGGTCGCGGCGCGGGTGTCTTCACGAGCGACGTCTACGCTGTCATGGTCTTCGTGATCGCCCTTACCACGTTGCTCCCCCTCTTTCTTTTCAGGTGGCTGCACGCCCGCGCGCTTCGCGGCGAGGAGGCCTTGCTTGCCCTTGATGTGGCGACGCCAGCGGCCGCTGGTAACGACAAGGAATAGGACAATGAGCGCCCACGCCCTGCACAAGCTGCGCAACATTGTCCATTCGGCGCTTCTGATTGTCGGGATGGCGCTGATCGTGAGCGCCTGCGCGTGGACCCTTTGGGGGACGGAAGGGATCCTTTGGGGGCTCGCCGGGGCGATCCTCGCGATGGTGCTTTCGCCCGCGGTGCCGCCGGCTCTCGTACTTTCACTTTATCGAGCGCGGCCCGTCGGCCACGCGGAGTTGCCGGACGTCTATGCCGCCTTGGCGGAACTTGGCCGGCGGGCCGACTTGCCGGCACCGCCCCGCCTTTACTACGTGCCAAGCGCGGTGCTCAACGCCTTCGCCGTCGGCAACCGGAGCACCGCAGCAATTGCGGTGACGGACGGCATGTTGCGCAACCTGACCTTCCGTGAGCTTGTCGGTGTGCTCGCGCACGAGGTCAGCCATATCGCGAACAACGACTTGTGGGTCATGAATCTTGCCGATGCGATGAGCCGGGTCACCTCGCTGATGTCCTATCTCGGCATCGTTTTGCTGGCGGTGAATCTTCCGCTGATCTCGGCCAACGGCAGTGTGGTGCCCTGGTTGCTCGTGCTGCTCTTGATTGTTGCGCCGACGCTCATGGACTTGCTTCAGCTCGCGCTTTCGCGGGCGCGTGAGTTCGATGCCGATCTCGACGCCGTCAGGCTGACAGGCGAGACGGAGGGGTTGGCATCAGCGCTTGCGAAACTCGAGAGCTGGCAGGGGCGCTTCTGGGAAAGGGTGCTCTTCCCCGGTCGGCGCGTGCCGGACCCGTCTCTTCTTCGCACCCATCCGCCGACCGAGGAGCGCATTCGTCGACTGATGAGGCTCCGCGACGAAATATCGTCGCCGCCGCTGTCGTCCCCGGCAACCCGCGTGGTGGTCGTGCCGGCCACGATCATGCCGGTTGCGAGATCACCCCGGTACCGCTGGCCGGGCATCTGGTACTGAGCTTGGCGTGGGAATAGTGGTACGGGTGGATCGCGATGAGCCGGATTCTAGTTGTACTCGGCATCGTCCTTGTGATCACCGGCCTCCTCTGGCCGTGGCTGGGAAAGCTGGGCCTGGGCAGATTGCCTGGAGACATCGTCATTGAGCGGGAGGGCTTCCGCGTCTACCTCCCGCTTATGACGTCGTTGCTCGTGAGCCTGGCCCTGAGCTTCCTGTTTTGGCTGCTGAGTCGATAGACGGGCGACCTATCTGATCCTAGCGCGGTGCCGGCTCGCCCTCGGCTTTGCCGCTACCATGCCGATGCAGGGGGAGCGCGGCGTGACTGGTTTGCGGCACGGCTGTGTAGCTTTCCTTGTCTTCAGGCGCCGGTGCCGCACGTTGGGTAAAGCGGTACCCGCTGTAGACGGCATAGGCAACCATGGCGACGGCGATGAAAACGAACAGCCCTTCCGGGCCGAGACTCCCCATAACCACGCTCGCTGCAAAGGGTCCCATGGCGGAGCCGATCCCGTAGACGAGCACGAGGCCGCTGGCGGCGGCGATCAACTCGTCTTCTTCGATATGATCGTTAAGATGGGCGACGCAAAGGGAGTAGGCCGGCATCGTCGCGCCGCCGAGCAGGCAAGACAGCGCTATAAGACGCCCCGGCGACGCTTCTGGGTAGGCCGCTATGAGAGCGGCGATAGCGGCGGCCACGGCGGACGTGCCAACGATGACGTATCGTCGGTCCACCCGGTCCGAAAGCCAGCCAAGCGGCCACTGCAGGATCAGTGCACCCGTCAGCATGGCTCCGACGAAAATCGCGATGGCGTCTTTCTCCAGCCCGATCGATTGGGCAAAGGTCGGCGCCATTCCGAAGAATGCACTGACGGTCAGGCCGAGAACGAAGGAGCCGACCAGGGCCAGCGGCGACAGGGCGTAGAGCCGCCCCAGCTTCAGGCGCGTGGCTGCCACCACCCCGGGAATGCCCGCCTCGGTAAGCGTGATCGGCACCAGAGCCAGCGAGAGGCACACCGAGACAAGACAAAACAGAACGAACCCGTCTGCCGGCGCCCGGGTCAGGAATAGCTGGCTCGCCGTCCAGCTCCCGTACATCACGATCATGTACAGCGCCAGCACCCGTCCGCGCCGTTCGCGGCTGGCCGAGGCGTTGAGCCAGCTTTCAGCGACGATCACCAGCCCGGCATAGCAGGCACCGTGCAGTCCCCTTAAGGCGATCCATGCCAGCGGCGTCGCGAAGATCGCAAAGCAGAGCGCGACGGCCGACGCGATCGAGGCGAGGGCGGCGAAGGCACGGATGTGGCCGACCCGCTGAATCAGGCTGGGCGCGTAGATCGAGCCGGCGACGAAACCGGCGAAGTGAGCGGACATGACCACCCCAACCGTCTCGTCGGCCATGCCTTCCAGTCCCGCGCGTACGCCTAGCAGCGTAGCCTGCAGGCCGTTGCCCGCCACGAGCAGGGCAACACCCGCCAGCAACGCCCATAGCTGCACGCTTTCGTGCGTCCTTGTTCTTGCCGATGTCATGTTTCCGTCGTTTTCGCTTGAGGGTCTCCCGAGGTTTCGATCCGACTTATCGGCCCGGCGCCAAGCACGGCGATGCTTCCAGGCCTCCGAGAAGGCCTCACATGGAGCGGTGCTCCCTGTCCAGAAGGTCTACAGGCTTCGACATTCCATGTTCGTAGTAATTCCTAGTACAGACCAGCCGACTGCGGCGGAAACAAAGATCTTAGCCCTCATTCTCCCGTGGTCGATTGAGCACTGGACGTGCCGGTTTGTGTCACTACATAGTCGTCGGATGACCGTTCTGGATCGCATACCGCTTCCATTCGCCATCCAAAGAGGAGGAATTCGCTCGGGTAGTCGGGAGATGTCGAAATGCATCGCATCTTCCAAAGATTCATCGACGATATTTGGGAAAGCGTCGACCTCCAGGGCCTGCAGGACGCCATGGCCGAGGCTGCGGCCGCCCTCGACCTGCGCTGTTTCGCCTATTTGTCCATGCCCCATCGGCGCGGGGCGGACGCACACGTGATCTCTACCTATCCGGCCGCCTGGACCGGCCATTACGTCGAAAGCCACTACGAGCGCGTCGACCCGGTTATTGTCAGGGCCGCGCGTGCGCCGGATCCGTTCGAGTGGGGCCACGGCGTGGATCTGAACGAACTCACACCGCCGCAGCAGCGGTTTTTCGACGAGGCCGCCGGCTTCGGCATCCGCTGCGGCTTCACGATCCCGATCCACGACGGCCAAGGGCCGGTCGCGGCCATTACCTTCGCCGCCGACCAGCGCCATCCAGCGTTCCGCCGCAGCATCGAGACCCATGCGCCGGTCCTGCAGCTCATGGCGATGTACTTTCATGCCCATGCCCGCCGCAAGCTCGTCGCCGACCGCGTCGTCGACGGTGCCGCTCTGTCGCCGCGCGAGTTCGAGTGTCTCCAATGGGCCGCCAGGGGCAAATCCGCCTGGGAAATTGGGTCCATCCTCGGCATCTCCCGCCGCACGGTCGCGTTTCACCTGGATAACGCGAGGGCGAAGCTCGACGTCCGCACGGTCTGCCAGGCCGTTGCGCGCCTGTCCGCATCCAGGCCAGCATCGCACTGACGGGCCATCCGCCGTCACCCTGTGCAACTGCACAGGGTGTTTCTTCCCGGCGCCTCGCCTCCAATACGCGAAGGCCAATCTTCGTAGGAGGCGATCATGATGCAGCTCATCACTCCCGACCGGTACGGCGAGTTCGTAGAGGATCTCGCCGAGATGTACCGCCTGCGCTACCGCGTCTTCAAGCAACGGCTCGACTAGGACGTCGAGGTCAGCGGCGACATGGAGATCGACACGTTCGACGCGCTCCATCCCGCCTATCTCCTTCAGCGTGCGCCCGACGGCCGTGTCCGCGGCTGCGTGCGGCTGCTGCCGACCTCGGGCCCGACCATGCTCCGCGACACCTTCGCCCCGCTGCTGGCCGGCCACCCGGCACCATCGGACCCGGCCGTCTGGGAGAGCAGCCGGTTTGCGCTCGACGTCGGACACGAGGCTGGCGACCCCGCGAGCGGGATCGCCCGGGCGACCTACGAGCTCTTCGCTGGCATGATCGAGTTCGGACTCGCCCGCGGCCTTTCGGACATCGTGACCGTCACGGATCTCCGCATGGAGCGCATCCTTCGCCGCGCTGCGTGGCCGCTGCGGCGTCTTGGCGAGCCGCAGACAATCGGGGGCATGCGCTCGGTGGCCGGCTACCTCGGGGTCTCGCTGGAAGCACTTGCCAAAGTTCGGCAGGGCGGCGCGCTCCGCGGACCGGTCCTCTGGGCACCGGTGGCTTCGGCCGCCGCGTAAGTCCGGTGAGCCGGGCGCAGGGATCGACTGGCGAGAGGAGATCGCCAAGGCGGAGACGGGGGGCGCGCAGCGATCTTCATCTGCCATAAGCGCAGAAACCTGCAGGCATGATAGAGCAACCGAACACCGGCCCCGTTGCTGGATGGCGCCATCGCGCGGCCTATGGCTACACCGCGTCGTTGCCGCGACGCGGCTGGGCCTGGGAGTTCCTTCGGCGCGACGGCGCCTACCGGCGCGCCTGGGCGCACGCGTCGGCCGCCGTCGCGGTCGAAACACCGTTGCCGAACCTTACAGTGATGTCAGCACGGTCCGATCTGCGCGAGATGGCGCATTGGGGGCTGTTTTTTCGCTGACGCGCCTGACCAGAATGCGACCTCGGCTGCCGTCTTCTGGAACCCCTGCGTGTGCCCGCATGTGCTTCCCGCGATCGCGCTCGTTGCGGATTCACGTCTCGGCGCGGAGCGGTTCACCCTGCCAGACATTCCGTGCCAAACCACCGTGCTGCTGACGTCCGATGGGCGCCAGCACCTCTCGGTCATGGAGGCGGGCCACACGCTGCAGCTCAGCGTCACGGGGACGAGCCTATTGCAGCCGGTGCGGCTGATGACCGATGCCGTTCTCCAGTCTCAACAACTCCGCGCTCGCTTTCACGCGCTCGAATGCCTCGCCTGCGTTAACGGCCGCGGCCGGTTTCCGAGCCACCGGCGCATCGAGCCCTCCGGGCGGCGCCTGCGCGTGGTGCTGCAAGCGCTCGACGGCTGGCTCGCTAACGCGCCGTACCGCGAGATTGCCGTGGCGCTCTTCGGCGAGGCGCGCGTCGACGCCGACTGGACCGACCCCCGGGATCATCTCCGCGACCAGGTGCGTCGCGCCGTCCGCCGTGGTCGGCAGCTCATGCGCGGCGGATACCGCAAGTTTCTCCTCTGATACGCCGATCAGGCGTCCTCGAGCAGTTGCCGGTAGCCCGAACGTGTCATCCAGTGCGCCCGCGCGAGGTGGTCCTCCCAGCAGCGACGGGCGGCGGCATCGGTATCCGGGTCCCGTCCAAGCACCAGCCGGGCGACCTCCTGCCAGTCCGCTCCGTCCGCTTCGGCGTCCAGCAGCCGGAGATAGGTGACGAAATGGGCCTCGTCGTAGGGCGTGATCCGCTCCGCCCAGGGGACTTGGTTGGCTATGTGGGAAGTCCGATTGCTCTCCATCTCAGCCCGATCCGTACTGCCGCCTGCCGGACATGGCATGCGGGCCATTGCACATGCGGTCCATCACGAGGGGTACGATATCCTAAAATGGGATAATCCGAAATTGGGATTAGTGGATAGGCCGGTCCCGAATACTGCCGGCCCATCTGTATGTCCAAATCTCTTCGTACACCTCGCCAACAACGACTGCAGGAACTTCTCATACAGCTGCGTAAGGACAAGAGCCTCACACAAGCTGAGGTGGCCGTGCGTCTTGGACGGCCTCAGTCTTTCGTTGCCAAGTACGAGGGCGGTGAACGCCGGCTTGATGTGCCGGAATTCATCGAGGTCAGCGAAGCGCTCGGCACAGACCCCCTCGACATCCTCAAAGAGCTCTGCCGGGTCCGTCCTTGACGAGCAGGTACGAACCCGCTGTAAGCCATCCATCCAGTTGGCCGACCAAACACCGTAGGGACGCGGATGCTCGTCAAGACCAAGCTTGAAGATCTTCCGGCGGACCTCGCTAAATCGCTGCAAAAAACTGACCTGATTATTCGATCCTACTTGGCGGGGGTGTCGTTTATCGTGCAGGACACCGCGAGGGACCCGTCTTACGTCGCCAATCACCTCCTGTCCTACCTCGCTCAGGACATCCTTCAGTCGTCAATTTCGCTGATTGCACTGGCGATGGAGGGGCTCCAAAGCGTAGCGAAGCGCGAGCTGCGCTTCCTCGTAGAAGCGTCGCTCAAGATCTGCTTCGTCCAGCAGAAGAGCTACCAGTCCACCATCGCGGAAAAGCTCGCACAATTCGACAAGGAGCTGTCCTCGCAGCGGATATCAATCAAGCAGAACCTCAATCTTTCGATGGTGCCAGAGAAGCAGCGCGACGCATTCGCCGAGGAAGTGGGGCGCGTCTACGGCCTGACGTCGAACTACGTGCATTTGACCCCTTCGCAAATCCGGCAGCGCATCGTCGCCGTCGATGATGGCAGAACCGCAGGAAAGGAAAACGCTCCCGACATTGACGAACTAAACGGTCTCATCTCACGCGGGCTGGCCGTCTCTTTGGTGTTCTTGTTCCACAGCGTGCCAGAGTATGTGGCTGGCGACTGGCTGGTCGAAGACGACGGGGCAACGGTCAATTGGTACTTTACTGGGTCGCGCTTCATTGCCGGAATCGACAGTTACTTCGACTACAAGCATGAACGTCAAACGCGGACGGGCGACATCCGCGCCACCCGTGACGCCGCTATTCGGTTCTAGTCGCTCTTACGAACCACCAGCCAATGGCGGCTGGCGCGCTCTGCCGCGATGACATCCAAGTCAGGCGTTCGCCAACAGCGGCTGAATTGTCTCCAAATCCCAGTGCGCGTCGATGAACGGGCAATCATAGGCGGGGCCAAGGTTTTCGGTGCGAGCGTCGTCGACGAAGCTTCGTGCCGCAGCATGCAGATTCTCCGGGATGATGAGAAACACCACGTCGTCGGGCGTGAACGCGAAATCACCGACCACGCGCCATTCGCGTTCCCACTCGAAGAAATACTGGCTCGTGCCGTAGCTGCCGGGAACGTCGACGAACGGCGTGACCCGCCAGATCGGGTTTTCGGCGTCGTTGCCCGCCTGCTGCGCGAGCTTCTTGATCGCCTTGGCGACGGCGCGGTCCTTGTAGGCATAGAGGATCGGGTTGCCGCCGCGCCCGATCACGAAGTCCTTGCGGAATACGATGCCGTGCTCGGACCGCTTCGCCGACAGGCGGCCCAACTGGTGCAGTGGCACCTCGCTGAGGCAGGTCGCCAATTGACTCTGGGGATCGGGTGCGGTCTTGCGGCAGATGCCGAAGGCGTTTCGCGCGCGGATCACGCCGCCGCTCAGGATCCCCAGCATGTTCCGGTAGGCGTCCCGGCCCCCATAGTCCTTGGTGAAGTGCACCAGGTGGTTGGACATGTCCGTCCAGCCGGACGCGTTCTCTCCGAACAGCGCCGGAGTCATGGTGCCGGTTCCGGCGTGGCGATGCCGCCGGCCACGTCGAGCAGGTCGCGGGACAGGTCTTCCTTGCCTGCCATGTGCGCGATCTCGAGCGCGGCCATGAGGGCGATCGCGTTGGCGAAGCCGAGCGCCTCGATCAGCTCGTCGTCCCCGTAGTCGGGCTCCAGCGTCGTCTGCTTGTTGCGGCGCACGACCTGGAGATAGCCGGTATGGGTGAAGCTGCACATCGCCGCCCAGGCGCGCTGTCGCGCTTTCGTCAGGATACCCTCGCTGAAGCCTTCCAGCCCTTCGACGGCCGTGACCAGCGCGGCGAAGCTGCGGTCGAGCCGGTCCTTCGTGAAGGCGGTGAGTTCGGTCTCCGTCGCGCACTGGTGGAGCCAGACACCGCGGATATAGGCTTCGAACTGCAGCCGCATGATTGAGAAGGCGGAGCCGGGGAGGTGGCGGGCGATCAGCAGGACCACCGCCTTGTGGTGTTCGAGCGCCACGTCGAGGCAGCTCCCGGCCAGCCGGTAGCGCAAGGCGGAGCCGATTTCGAGTCCGTCGATATGGCGGTCGAGCGTCTGGGCGAGACGTTCGGCCTGGTCTATGGCGTCTGAGAGGCTCACGGCGTCTCGGGTCATCTCTGTTGGGCGTAGCGGCAACGTTCGTTTCATCAGAGTCCGATCATAGCGCAAGTGTCCCAGCAGGTGGGCGCCCGCCCGGCCTGACGGCCGGTCGCCGGGCTCTCGTGAACCGAGCCCGCTGACGCGGTCTCGGCCCTTCGGGCGTCGATCCCTGGCGCGATAGGCAGCCCTGCGGGCTGCCTGACGGCCGCCGCCCTTTCGGGCGGCGAGCTTGTTTGTATTGCCTTTCCCGGTGGCGCGGGGTGGGCGGCGCTCCCTTCTAGGCCCGCCGCGGCGTCCCGCAACCCTCCGCTTCGCTCCGGGTCCTCCACTGCGTTCCGGCCCTCCGGGTGCGGCCCGCCCCTTCGGCGGGCCTTTCCGGTCGCATCTCGCCGCCCACCCCGCTTCCGGGGAAAGGCGCGCGAGGTTTTGCGAGCGGAGGTGTGCCATGCCGGAGCGCAAGCGGGAGACGGTCTATCAGGAGGTCACCGACCGGATTATCTCCGAGCTGGAGCAGGGCCGGGTGCCTTGGGTCCAGCCTTGGGGCAAGGCCAAGGCCGGGATCGGACTGCCGAAGAACGCGGCGACCGAGCGCGCCTATTCCGGGATCAACATCCTGATCCTGTGGGGCGCGGTCATCGATAAGGGATACGCCGCGCAGCACTGGCTGACCTTCCGCCAAGCCCTCAGCCTCGGCGGGCACGTTCGCAAGGGCGAGCGCGGCACCACCGTCGTTTATGCCGACCGCTTCATCCCCAAGGACGAGCAGCAGCGCGCGGCGGAGGTGGGCGACGAGCCGCAGGCGGTGCCCTTCCTCAAGCGCTTTACCGTGTTCAACGTCGCGCAGTGCGACGACCTGCCCGAGCGGGTCCATGGCGGCGCGGAACCGCTGCCCGAGCGCGAGACCGTCCCCCACGCCGAAGCGCTCATAGCCGCGACCGGCGCGGACTTCCGCATCGGCGGCGAGCGCGCTTTCTACGTGCCGGGCGCGGACTACATCCAGGTACCGCCGCAGCCCGCCTTCTTCGAGCAGATCAACTACTACCGGACGTGCTTTCACGAGCTTGGGCACTGGACGGGACACGCGTCCCGGCTCGCCCGCGACCTGTCGGGCTCGTTCGGCTGCAAGACCTATGTCCGCGAGGAACTCGTGGCCGAGATGGCGAGCGCCTTTGTCTGCGCCAGCCTCGGCATCACCCCCACCGTGCGCCACGCGGATTACCTCGGGTCGTGGCTGGAAGTTCTGCGTGAGGACAACCGCGCCATCTTCCGCGCCGCGAGCCACGCCTCCAAGGCCGCCGACTACCTGCTGGCCTTCCGCGAGACCGCCGGCGCGGCGGGAGCGGCGGCATGACCGCCCCCGCTCCCGTGCCACTCGCCAGCGAGCCGACACAAGAGGGCGAACAGACCCTCGTGCCCGGTGTCCGCCCGATCAGCGCCCGCGCGCGCATCGAGTGGCAGATGACCGCGCCGCTACGCCCGCGCGTCCCGCAGAAACCGCTGAACGTCGGCCTGTTCGACGAGGACGCGCGCAATCAGTTGAACCTGTTCTGACCCGGAGGCCCGTCATGATCCTGATCCCCGACGACATCCGCGAACGACTTCTCGCCAACGGCGCCGCCGAGCGCGAGACCGACCACGTGCCGGTCGTGAAGCTGTTCGATCCGACAGGCGCGGCCACGTGGCTGATCACCGAGATGATGCCGGACGGCGACAGCCTGTTCGGGCTCTGCGACCTCGGCTTCGGCTGTCCCGAGCTTGGCTATGTCAGCCTCGCCGAGCTAGAGCGCGTCAAGGGACCGCTCGGCCTCGGCATCGAGCGCGACATCCACTTCGAGGCCCGCCTCCCGCTCTCGGTCTATGCCGAGGCGGCGCGGATCGCGGGCCGCATCACCGAGTCCGAGCGCGTGCTGGCGCAGGCCGCCGCCGCGCTCCGCATCCGAAACCCCGAAATTCCGCCCGAGGGGGCGGGACCGACGCGCCGATAGGCGGCGCACGGCCCCGCCCGTGGCTTCGGCTTCCGGCGGGGCCGCTGACCCAAGACCCAAGGAGAGTGACCATGCAACTCCAACATATCCCCATCGACAAGCTGAACGTCTCCGCGTTCAACATGCGCAACGCCAAGCGCGCGCCGGACGTCTCCGACATCCTGCCGAGCGTCCGCGCACGCGGCATCCTGCAGCCGCTGCTGGTGCGTCCGAACGGCGAGGACGAGCGCTTCGAGATCGTCGCCGGGCGACGGCGCTACTTCGCCGCCAGGGCGGTTGCCGAGGAACGCGGCGAGATCGAGCCCGTGCCCTGCGCCGTGATGGAGCCGGGCGACGACGCGGGCGCGCTCGAAGCCTCGCTGATCGAGAACGCCGCGCGTCTCGACCCCGACGAGATGAGCCAGTACGAGACCTTCGCGCGGCTCACCAAGCAGGGCAAGTCGGTCGCCGAGATCGCCGAGACCTTCGGCATCACCGAGGTCATGGTGAAGCGCCGCCTCGCCCTCGGCAATTTGTTGCCGAGGATCAGGACGGCCTACCGCAAGGGCGAGATCGACGCCGAGACGGTGCGCCATCTCACCATGGCCTCGAAGGCGCAGCAGAAGGACTGGCTCGCCCTGTTCGCCGATCCCGAGCAGTACGCGCCGCGTGGCTTCCAGTTGAAGCAGTGGCTGTTCGGCGGCCAGTCGATCCCGGCCTCCGTGGCCCTGTTCCTGGTCGAGGACTATCCCGGCCAGATCGTGGCCGACCTGTTCGGCGAGGACGCCTACTTCGCCGACGCCGATCTGTTCTGGCAGAAGCAGAACGAGGCCATCGCCGCCAAGCGGGACGAACTGCTGGAGGCCGGGTGGTCCGAGGTCGTGGTGCTGGAGCCCGGCCAGTACTTCCACACGTGGGAGCACGAGAAGACCCCGAAGAAGAAGGGCGGCAAGGTGTTCATCGCCGTCTCCCACCGGGGCGAGGTCGAACTCCACGAGGGCTGGCTCGGCCGCAAGGAGGCCCGCCGCGCGGCGCGGAAGGCCGCGTCGGCGGACGCGGACGGCGAGACGACCGAGGTCGCACCCGCCGCGCGGCCCGAGGTCACCAAGGCGATGCAGAACTATCTCGACCTGCACCGCCAGGCCGTGGTGCGCCTCGCGCTTGTCGCCCATCCGGGCGTGGCGTTGCGGCTCATGGTGGCGCACGCCGTGGCGTCGTCGGGCCACTGGCAGGTGAAGCCCGAGCCGCAGCAGGCGCGCAGCGACGCCGTCGCCGAGAGCGTCGCGAACAGCCCCGCGCAGCAGGCCTTCGACGCCGAGCGGCAGGCGGTGTTGGCCCTGCTGGACCGGCCCGACTACCACCACTCTGTCACGCAGCCCGGCTACGACGCCTATCCCACAGCGGTGGTGTTCGCCAAGTTGCTGACGCTCTCCGACAAGGACGTGCAGCGCGTCGCCGCCTGCGTTATGGCCGAGACCTTGGAGGCGGGCAGCGCCGTGGTCGAGGCGGTCGGCAACCACCTGGACATGGACGCGGGACAGCATTGGCAGCCCGACGACGCGTTCTTCGACATGATCCGCGACAAGGCCGTGCTCAACGCCATGCTGGCCGAGGTCGCGGGCAAGCGGTGTGCCGACGCCAACGTCGCGGAGAAGGCCAAGACCCAGAAGAAGATCATCCGTGACTGCCTCGACGGGGCGAACGGCCGCGCCAAGGTCGAGGGCTGGTTGCCCGGCTGGCTGGCCTTTCCGGTCCGGGCCTACACCGAGAACGGCAGTCTCAAGACGGCCGACGAATGGGCGCGGGTGCGCGACCTGTTCGATGCCGCATGATCCGTCGCGGGCGGCGGCCATCCGGCCGCCGCCCGCTCATGATTAAACCCTAGTTCGCCAGATCAGGAGCACAGTTCTGGAAATTGCGCACGGAAACCATAAATATTGGCGGCGTGAGCTTAGCCTGACAGGTCTGCTCAGTTGGGGTTCGATTCCCCTTCACATCGCCTGTCTCGGTGGCCTTCTGACGTTCCTGGGGCTGTCAGCCTTGCATTTCTGCAACGAACGCCCTCAAAAGCGAGGGGAAAGGGAGGTGACCATGACACAGACAGGTAAAACTCGCTCTTTCGACGGGTACCAGGTTATGAAGGCATTTACTTCAACCACATGGGCCATCGGGACGGGGATGTGGGCTGGTCTTGCCCTGTCAGGCTAAGCTCACGGAGAAGCTGGACCGACGGACTATTCCGAAGGTTAACGGTTGTCAAACAAACCGGAAATCGCTGACGCCCACTTGATGGCATCATAGGCGGCACGGCGAAGGGCCGGCTTCGATCCATGTACGTCGCCCATGGTCCTGCGTAGGATCTGCAACATTTGAGCTGCGTGATTGGTAGCGTTCTTCGCTTCGCTGACGATAGCCTCAGCGTCGGCTTCGGCCATGCCAATCGCCATGAGCTCAGCTTTCATATCGTCGAAAACACCCAGGTGCTTGGCCGCCGTGTTGACCTTCGCCGCGAAGGCGACGTGTGCTGGATCGCCGATACTGTGTGCTGCATACAATTCCTGCATCAGTGTATCGACCGCTCCACAAGCGGCGGTGATGGCCCCAGTCTCATCTCCGCCCACGAGGCGCTTCATTGCTTTTGCAAGCTCGGAAGCTGGAGACGACGGAAGGAAAAGTGCCTCGCGCCGATCAAGAAGAGCAACGGGTACGAAGGCGCCATCGACATATTCGTAGCCATGCTGAGTGAAAAGCTCACGAACCCGTTCGCTGTCCGAAAAATGATCGGCGAGTATCCGTAGCGCTGTTAGACGCGCTCCAGGTTCGAGGCGATAGAACGCCTGCTCGACCCCGGCTAGGAATGGATCCCAATACTGCTTCGGAGCATTGACCCCAGTGATTCCAGCTGCGGCGACGGCTGCGCGTGCGTTGGTGAGTGAAAGGCTGCGGAGCTCAGCAAGGAGCACCCCGAAGAGCCGTCCGACTTCTTCCTCAGATAGCATCTCTACACTCGGAGACGTCATGCGTTTTGTCCGTAAGCAGCATGTTTGATCTGTAGGCAAAGGCGGTCATGTATTCTTCTGCGGCCATGCTTGCCTCGCAGGTGAGTTTAGTGCCTATAAGTAACCCACGGCATGCACCCACGAGAACTTCTTTTCTAGGGGTATCTGCTCGTTCTAGAACAACCAAGAGAACGGCAGCGCCTGTACGCGGCGACAGCGGGTGCAGCGAAAGTTTTCCGTGAAAACGAGGCGGCAGGCGTTGTGCACTGTGACGCCGAGCGGCGCTCTGCAATCGGGACACCGGATATGCGGGGCAAGCGTTTCGCTCAGGGTGGCGCAGACGGACACAGCGTTCTCGTCGCCGTGCACCAGGTCGGCTCCGAACAGGGAACGGACGACGAACGCTGTCTTCGCGCCGTCTTCCATCGGCTTGACCCGATCATAGAGTTCGAGGACGACATGGGCTAGGTAGAGCAGCAAATACGGCAGATGCGCATAGAGCCCCTCGTAGATGTCGTCCTCGGATGGGTCCTTGAAGATGAAGTTGAAGTTCTCGGGGCTCGTTCGTAGCTCGATCCGTTGCACCGTGACGAGGTGCACCGCGTGCTGGAACAGTCCGTAGAGACCTACTCCGTTACGCGCGTCGAATAGCGTCTCGCAGACATGCTCGGCGTCGACATACGCACCGAGCCGTGTGCGAGCGAGCGCCTGGGCGACGATCTCCTTCCGGCGATTCCCCAGCCTGCTCGGCGCCAACACCGTCGGGTCGCCGGCGGTGAAGGCGGCATAGAAACCGTCTTCGTCTCCGAGCACCCACGACAGATAGACGAGACTGTCCGTCAACGGCTTGCGCAACAGGTTGAGGGCGACGACCGACTTCCGCTTCTCGAGGCAGCTCAGCGCCTCGAACAGGTGATGCAGCGTGTCCGACACCATGCCCATGGTGATCGTGTTGAGGACGATCCGGCGCGCCGCGTCGCCGTAGCCGGCGCGGCGGAGCGCGGTCAGGCTGTCTTCTTCGGCGAGCGCCTCCAGCGCCTCCGCTTCGCTGGGATCCTGGAATGTCACGGTCACCCAATGGGCACGGGCGCCCTCGTACTCGACCAGCATCCGGGCGCATTCGTCATGCAGGAAATAGCAATACTCATGCGCCAGACGGAGGTGCTGGGGAATACGCGCGAGACGGCGGCGCGGAATGAGGACGCCCGTTGTGGTCATGGCTCGACAGTACCATCGGCGTGCCTCGCTTGTCCGGTTTGCGGTCGCGAAAGCGTTTCAACCGCGGTCGTGATTGCTGCCTGCTTGGGGTGCGGAGGCCGAGATTGGTGTAGAGCTTGCACGGCCCCTGTTCCCGGTGTGCGGACAGGCGAGGGCATGTAGCCGATGCCCGGTATTGGGCCCCCGCGACTCCGCTATCCGCCCAACGGCCGGCGTCACGATCCCGATCCGGCAGCACCTTCTTGTCGCCTCGCGGTCCGAACGAGCGTGCATCTTCGATGAGGCGAGCGGTGGCCTCGATGAGGCCCGTCGCCGTGGTCACCGGCTGACGAAACCAGCTACCATACTGTCGATCCGCCGTCGTGAGATGGCCCCATAGCCCTGCTCCGGCTGTGAGGACCTATGGCGGTCCCCGTCCCGGCGAAACCGGCTCCGGCGACTATTTTCCCCGCCCGCCTTCGCGCGCTCCGGCGGGCTTCCTCGCGCCCGCTGCGCTCCAAAATAGTCGCCTCCACCGGTCCTCCGCTGGCGCTCCGGCCCTCCGGGTGCGCCGGTCCGGCGCCCGCCATGGACGGTCCGCCGTAAGCAGGGCGATGGGCGCCCTGCACCATCAAAGGAGGATCAGATCATGGCAGCCATCGGATACGTCAACCGCCAGGCGGACGGCTCCTACAAGGGCTTCATCAACACCCTCAGCATCCGGCGCAGCGTCGTGCTCGTGGCGAACCGCGACAAGGACGCCGAGAACCAGCCCGACTTCCGGGTCTTCACCGACGACCGCGACCGGGTGGAGCTCGGCGCCGGCTGGAAGCGGGTGGGCCAGAACTCGGGCAACAGCTACGTCTCGCTGAGCCTGGCCGCCCCGGAATTCGGGCCGCGCAAGCTCTACGCCAACCTCGGCCGCGCCGCCGGGCAGGACGATCCCGACACCTTCGCGATCATCTGGAACCCGGTCGACTGACGGCCGCCGCCTCGGCCCCGCGCCCTCCCGGGCGCGGGGCCTTTCGCCTGTCCCGGAAGGGGAGGCGAATTCCCGGACGGCCGTTTTCGCCGGTCCCGGATCGCTCCCTCGCGCGCCCATCCTCGCCGTCAACGGCGCGATCCTGCCGGTCGCGACGAGGTGACGACGATGAGCGACGACGACCACGAACGCGCCGCCCGCGCGAAGAAAGGCAGCCCCTTCCTCAACACCGCCCAGGCCGCCCATTACGTCGGCCTGTCGGGCCGCACGCTCGAGAAAATGCGCGTGACCGGCGGGGGGCCGAAGTATCGCAAACACGGCCGCTACGTCCGCTACCACATCGACGACCTCGACGCCTGGTCCGACTCCCGGTCCAAGGGATCGACCTCCGATGCGTGAGGATCGGCTCCTGCTGTCCGGCGCTCTGCGGCCGACGCGGCGCCGGCGCGGGCGTCGCCGCCCGTGCGTCCCGTTCGCCCTCGCGGGCCTCGGGCTCGCGGCGCTCGGCTTCGCGGCGCTTGCCGAGCCGGCGCCGCGCCTGGTCTGGAACGCCAGCGCCAGCGTGCCCGTGGGGCTCTACTGGGTCAGCCGCGCCGCACCGGTGCGTGGCGATCTGGTGCTCGCCACCCTGCCGCCCGACGCCCGCCGGCTCGCGGCCGACCGTGGCTATCTGCCGGCCGGGGTACCGTTGGTGAAGCGTCTCGTGGCGATTGCGGACGACGTCATCTGCGCCGTCGGCGATGCCGTCTTCATCAACGGCACGTATGTCGCCACGCGTCGCAATCGCGACTCCTTGGGCCGCGAACTGCCGCGCTGGACCGGCTGTCGCACGCTCGCCGCCGACGAGCTGTTCCTGCTGATGGCCGGTGTCTCCGGCTCGTTCGACGGCCGGTACTTCGGGCCGGTGCGGGGCGCCATGATCATCGGGAGGCTCGTGCCGCTATGGACCGGGTGACCGTCCTGGCGCTGGGCGCGGTTGTCCTTGCGACTTTTGCCTGCTCGTCCTCCGTCGTCGCTGAACCGGTCACCGTCGAGCAGCGGCTCGACCGCTGGGAGCCGTTCATCGCCGAGGCCTTCGCCCGGTTCGCCGTCCCGAAGACTTGGATACGCGCGGTTATCGCGGCCGAGAGCGTGGGGCGAATTATGCTCGACGGCCGTCCGATCACTTCATCCGCCGGCGCCATGGGGCTCATGCAGGTGATGCCGGGGACCTATGAAGAGATGCGTCGGCGACATGGTCTTGGTGGCGATCCGCACGACCCACGCGACAACATCTTGGCCGGGACCGCCTATCTCCGCGCTCTGTACGAGTGCTTCGGATTCCCCGGCCTCTTCGCCGCCTACAATGCCGGGCCCGGTCGCTACCAAGAGCATCTGACCGACGGGCGACCGCTGCCGCGCGAGACCCGTGCCTACCTCGCACGGCTCGATCCGTCGCGTCTGGCAACAGAGGCCGCACGGGCCGCGGAAGCGGATCGGCGTCTCTTCTTCCCTTTGCGCGCGACGGTGACGGACGGTCGCGAGTCGTCGTCGACGATGGCCACGGACAGCCTGTTCGTGCCCTTGCGTACCGTTCCGGGCGAGGACCGATGAACCGCGACGGCGCGGCCGGTGCCCTGTCGGAGCGAGAGGGCCTCGTCTCGGTTGTCCCAGCGTACCAGCCAGGACGAAGCGCCCGTCAAGGATGCACGGTCCCCCCAAAATGCTCCGCTGCGCTGGCGCTCCGCTCCGCATTTCGGCTCCCCCGCGCCCCGCTTCGCGGCGCCTCCGGCGTCCTTGACGGCCGCTTCGCCGGCCGATGGCGGGAGCTGTCCTCGATGAGGAGGACAGCAACTACGGAGGTTCCGATGACCACGCTTCACACGCATCCGCACGCCGCGTTCGACCGCTTCCCGCAGCTCCGCCGCGACCTGATCGCCGAGTTCGGAACGGACAAAATCGACGCCGTTATCGAGCATTTCATCGCCGCCGAGCGCGCCGATTTCCACTGGGACGGACGCATCGCGGAGATGAATCTCGGCGCCTGGGAGAGCCTCGACGACGAGGACGAGACGTATGAGCGGGTGGCAATTCTCGGCTACTTCCGCGCCCGCTACTACGTCGCGACGTGTCTCGTCGATGGCGACCGGCACATTCATTGGATGCTCGGTCTGCGGCATTTCGAGAGCTTCGAGAGCGCCGAACAGGCGTTCCTGGCGGGCGGCGGGTGATCCCGCCGACCGCCTCGGGAGCGACGCTGTTTGGTGCCGCTCCCACCTTCTTTATGCGGTGATCCCGGCCGGTGCTCGGCCCGTCGCCCGAGCCGAGGTTCGATGAGAGATCGCAGGTAATCGCAGGAGGGAGGGCAGGTGGCTCGGAAGTCCGGTAGGGCAAGATAAAAGGATGGCGCCATAGGTCGCTTATGTCTTTGTCTGCACATCGTTTTCCCTGGCGCCATGCCTTGCCGGGATGGCGCCAGGGCGCCCGCAACTCCTTGGTCTGCCGCGATCTTCATGGCGCCGGCTTGCGGCGGGGGACGGCAGCCGTCTACTCGTGGATCACGATGCCAACTGACCGGCGGCGATCATGAAGGATGACGACGACTTCACGCCGAGGCTCGGCCGGATCCGCGCGCGCGGCAGCAAGCGTGGCCGCCGTTACCTGCACCAGGTGCTGCGGTCGGTGGCGTTCGCCGGCGGCCGGCCGTCGGCGGGCCGCGGCACCTTCCAGGGCAACCGCATTGGCCGCGGCGCCGGCGTCGGCCGGGTGCTCGCTTCCCGCGACCGCTACGCCGCCTACCGGGCGCGCCGGGTGATCGTGAAGTCGCGGATCGTCAAGCTGCAGGGGCAGGGGCGGAAGGCGGCCCAGCTTCATCTCCGCTACATCCAGCGCGACGGCGTCACCCGCGAGGGGTTGCCCGGCGATCTGTATGACGCCGAGTCCGACCGCGCCGACGGCCGGGCGTTCCTTGAGCGCGGGGAGGGCGACCGGCACCAGTTCCGCTTCATCGTCTCGGCCGAAGACGCCGCCGAGTACGACGAGCTGAAGGGCTTCACCCGCCGGCTGATGCGGCAGATGGAGGAGGACCTCGGCACCCGGCTCGACTGGGTGGCGGTCGACCATTTCAACACTGGCCATCCCCACACCCACATCGTGCTGCTCGGCCGGGACGATCAGGGCAAGGACCTGGTCATTGCCCGCGACTACCTCGCCAGGGGCATGCGTGAGCGGGCGGCGGAGATCGTCGGCCTCGACCTCGGGCCGCGGTCCGATCTGGAGATCGAGCACCGCCTGCGCCGGGAGGTGGAGCAGGAGCGCTTCACCAGCCTCGACCGCGGCCTGCTGCGCGAGGTCGGTGATGACGGTCTTGTCGGGTCCAGCACCGTGGACGGCGACGCCTTCCGCCAGACGCTGCGCGTCGGCCGGTTGCAGAAGCTCCGCCGCCTCGGGCTCGCCGAGGAGGTTGGTCCGGGCCGGTGGCGGCTCGCCGAAGACCTGGAGCCAGTGCTGCGCCGGATGGGCGAGCGCGGTGACATCATCAAGACGATGCACCGGGAGATGGTCCGCGAAGGGCGGGACCGGGCGACCGCGGACTACGCCATCTACGACCCGGCCGACCCAAAGGCGCGGCGGCTCGTCGGCCGCGTCGTTGCGCGCGGTCTCTCCGACGAGATCGACGACCACCATTACCTGATCGCGGATGGTGTCGACGGCCGGGCCCATTACATCGACATCGGCAGGGCGGACGCGACTGACCCATTGCCGGACGGCGCGATCGTCGCCATCGAGCCGATGCGGGCCGCGCCGAGAGACGTGGACAGGACTATCGCCGAGATCGCGGACGCGAACGATGGACGATACAGCGTGGACATCCATCTCCGGCACGACCCCACGGCGACGGTAACGTTCGCCGAGACGCATGTGCGGCGGCTCGAGGCGATGCGGCGGCGCGGCATGGGCGTCGAGCGGCAGCTGGACGGCACCTGGATGATCGCGCCCGATCATCTGGACCGGGCGGCGGCTTACGAACGAAGCCGGGCACAGGCGAGCCCGGTCATCGTCGAGATGCTGTCAGCCGTGTCGCTCGACCGCCAGGTCGGCGCCGCCGGCGCGACGTGGCTTGACCGCGAGTTGCTCGCCGACACGCCGACGACCCTCCGGGACGCGGGCTTCGGCCGCGAGGTGCGCCAGGCGCTCGACCGGCGCCGGCAGTGGTTGGTCGAGCAGGAGCTCGCCCGCCAGGAGCACGACCGGATCGTCTACCGCGCCAACATGTTGGGCATCCTGCGCCGGCGCGAGCTGACACGGGTCGCGGATCAGCTCTCGGGTGAGCTTGGCCTGCAATACGCCGAGAGTGAACTCGGCCAGCGGATCGAGGGTGTCTACCGCCGGCGGCTCGACCTCGCCAGCGGCCGGTTTGCGGTGATCGAGAAGGCGCGTGAGTTCACGCTGGTGCCCTGGCGGCCGGTGCTTGAGCGCAACCTCGGGAAGCGGGTGTTCGGTGTGGCGCGCGGTGATGCGATCTCTTGGTCGCTGGGACGGAAGCGGAACGGACCGGGGCTATCGTAGGAACAGGATGTCGAATTCCCACACGCGCGGATTGCGTCAATGTACGATCGGTACCATGAGCCGACTCCTACAGCGCACCGCGCAGGCTTGCCGCTGTCTATTGTTTTCAAGCCAGCGAATGCTCGGGTGCAAAGGGAGCCCGATGATCAGTCAGGAACGTCCGCCGCAACTCCGGCAGCGCTTCGCGTGCTTCGGCCTCGCCCAGCCCGGCCAGTCGCTCAATCTGCCCGGTATTGTCCATGACGAACGTACCGATCGGGACCGTTGGGCTGTAACGCCAAACCTTACTGCCGTTGTGCGGATGCCCGGTGAGGATCTTCGCGGTGCCAAGCGCGGCATGGGACTGGCCCTGAAACATAAGGCTGATCACGTTCCGCCCCAGTATTCCCATGCCGGCAACACCGGGGTCGCATCCGAATATCCACGCTTCGTCAGAACAGCCAAGGCTGAGCACACGCAACTCGTCACCAGGCCAGCCGAGTATTCCCACGGCCTCGACAGCAGCGAGGCCGACCGGATTGTTAGCCCAAATGCCGCCATCGATCAGATGGCTGCCGGACGGCAGGCGATGAGCCGGAAAGAACACCGGCGCCGCAGCCGTCGCCAACGCCACATCGACGACGCTGGCGCGATAGTCCATCTCCAGCCGGCGATGATGTGCGGTCTTGAATACGTAAACCGCCTGCTGGTCCCGGTGATATGCAGGGATGACGAGACGCGTCTCGCTCTCTCCGAGCTTCCGGTCACCGAATATCTGTGCCAGTTCACTGCGCAGCGCATCGGCATCGTACTTCGGTCGAAAAGGCCAACGAGCGAGACGCAGGCAGCGCTTCAGCAGCCCCTCAGGCTGCCCGAACACGCTCGGACCGTTCTCACGGTAGAACCGGAGTATCTCGGAAGCTGGAAGGCCCATGCCCAGACCGAGCGCGATGATGCCGCCGGTCGAGGTACCGGCTATAAGGTCGAAATGATCGACAATGCGCTCCCCGGTCGCCTGCTCAATGGTGGCAAGGAACGCGGCAGGCAGGACACCCTTTATGCCGCCGCCGTCGATGGCAAGGACGCGCCTCACGTTGCGCTTCCGATGTCGTGGCCGATTACTTCCATGCCTTCGCCGCCTACTGGATGTTCACGATGAACTGCCCGCTGCGTGCCGCCAGCAGCCCGTCCTTGACGACAAAGCACTCGATGCTGTGACTGCCCCTATAGAGTGTGCTCTCCCGCCGCGTCAGCTTGCCGGCGGTGATAACACCCTCGTCGAACCCGCCGCGCAAACCGTTGACCCGCTCCGCTTCCAGTCCGGTATTCACCACCTGCCAGTACACCTTGTATGGCCTGGGTACGTTTGTGTCGGCCTGGAATGTCAGAGAGGCATGTTTCGGCAGGGACCGGCCGTCGCTGCCAAAGTCCTCAGGACGAAAACCATTTCGTGCGACGGTGGCCCTCTCGATCTCCACATCGCCCTGCGTCGCCGGGTCCCATGGCGGACGCTGACGATGGGCCGGGTTCAGGACGATGCGTGCCCTTGCTCCTGCACCGGCAAGTACGCGTGCTAGCGCGTTGTTGCCGCCAGCCGGGCGTTTCGCCCTCGCTGCTTCCACCAACCGCTTGCCCAGATGCGTTTCCAGACCGGAAAGCGCCTGGTCGCGCGTCACTCCGGCCGCCGCAGCGGCGAAGTCTGCGCGGGCTTCTTCCAGCCACTCGAAAAACGCCGCCTGTCGCTCCGGATGTTCCTGCCACTTGTCGGCAAAGTTCTCGGCTGGGTCGGTCGGGTTGGCGATCCAGGCTACCCCCTGCCGGTACTCAATATACTCTTCCATCCGATCGAGGATGCTGTAGAGCGCCTCCGCGATAGTCGGCTCCTGGTTATAGGCATGGGCCGCCAGCGTCGTGATGATGATCGAGATCGGTTTTTCATCCGACCGCTCGACATACATCATGTCCCGGTGCCGCTTCAGAATCTGGACAGCCGATTGCAGGGGCGTGCGGACCTTGTACTCGGGAATATCCTCGACGCTGGCACGGGCCTCCATTGCCAGCTTGAGGCGGCGCGCCTCGAAGACCACCTTCATGCGCGACCGGAACCACTCCCAGTATCCCTTCGGGTTGCTGTGCGGCCAGTCATCCGAAACCAGACGGTAGTTCGGATGGTCGCGGTCGGTTATCGCGATGGCGGTATCCGACCATTCGGTCGATAGTCCACGCTGTTCCAGCAGCAGACGCTTTCGCGCACCGTCGGGGACAGCCGGCAGCGTGTCGAGATGGAACTGGGCGCTGTCCGCATAGGGAAGCGTCCAGCACCGTCGCCCCTCTTCGGGATCGTCCATCCCGTGCGCGGCGGCATACGCCTTCAGCTCTCGACCTAGTGCTGCTTTGAGCTGCGCCTGCGTCACCCGCGCCTTCGATGCCGACAGCTCACACACCAGATCGACATCGTAGTCTTCTGCATCCGATACGGGCCTGATCGCGGTACCAAGCCGAAACGACCCCTGTATATAGACCTGGGGATCGGCCTGACGCAGACTCGACGCCTCGCGATGCAGCCAGTCCCCGACCGACTTGTAGCTGCGCTCGGCAGCCTCGTATCGACTAGGGGGTATCTGAAGGGACTCCGCCAGATCTTCCAGCAGCTCTTCGATATGCTTCGGTACCCTCATCGGCGGAGCCCTTTCCGTCAGCCCTTCGGGGGATACGGGTCGCGCCCGTGGCTGTCACTGTCGGCAATACGGCCATCCTGATTGTGGATGCGGAATTCCGTCCCCTGGTTGCGGCTGATCTCACGACCGCGATCGATCGCCTCGCGCTTCGTCTCGTGATGGCTGCTTGCGCGGCTGGCGCCGCCGCGCTTCACGTCCCAGCCCCCATCGGGGTTCGGGACGACATGGTGGGTCTTAGGTCCTCGGCTCATAGCCTTGCCTTTCATCGCTGAATGGTTGCTGCGCCCACAGGCGCATAGAAAGTTCGCTACTCTGAACTATATGGGGCATTGCTATCCGGAAGTCAAGGCTGTAAAATAAGTCTACTCCGAACAACGCGTTAATCATCTAGATGGAGGAGCCGTACCCCGTGCCGACGCCCCTGGGAGAGAGGATTCGCCGCCTGCGAACGCAGAAGGGCTATACCCTGGACCAGCTCGCCGAGCTGGCCGATTCCAGCAAGAGCTACATTTGGGAGCTGGAGAACAAGAACCCGCCGCGACCGTCGGCGGAAAAGCTGGCGAAGATCGCGGAACAGCTCGACACAACCATTGAGTATCTTCTCGAAGGCGATGAGAAGATCACCGAGGATGACGCCGCCGACGCCAGCTTCTACCGCCAGTATCGGAAGATGGATTCGGCCACAAAGGCCAAGATCCGGCAGATGGTCAAGCTGTGGGGCGACGAAAAATGACCGAACGGCTGTCGCCGCAGCGCTGGGCAAACACACTCACCACCCTGCTCAACAGCGCCTTTGGCGATGGCCCCGATCGCTTCCCCGTCAACGTCGGGCAACTCGCCAAGGACTACTCCCACCAGCGCTTTCCCGACGACCCCGTAACCCTGGTGCAGGGCGATGCCCTGTCCAACTTCGACGGCGCCCTCTATCGCGCCCCCGCCCACAAGAAGGGCTGGGGCATCATCTACAACAATGCCGTCCGCTCACCTGGCCGCATCAACTTCACCCTGGCCCACGAGTTCGGCCACTACCTCCTTCACCGGCAGGATCACCCTGACGGTATCGAATGCAGCCAGCAGGACATGCTTCGGTGGGACAGCGACTACGCCCGGATGGAGCAGCAGGCCAACGAGTTCGCCGCGACCCTTCTAATGCCCCTCGACGACTTTCGCCGGCAGTTGGAGCCTCGGGCCAAGCCAAGCCTCGACGATATCGGCAGCTGTGCCGATCGCTACCGCGTGTCGCTCATCGCCGCCACGTTGCGCTGGCTCCAGTACACGGAGCGGCGTTCGGTCCTCGTTCTGTCGCGGGAAGGCTTCATCCTGTGGGCCCGGTCAAGTCCGCGTGCCCTCAAGACTGGCGTCTTCTTCCGCACCGCGAACCGGCCGCCGGTGCCTGTTCCCGCTACTTCGCTACCCATGCAGCCCGACTATCTGGATAGCAGCAAGGGCACCGTCGAGCACGACGCCGGAGTCTGGTTTGCCGAGCCCTGCCAGGAGATCGCCCTGCTGTCCGACCACTACGACTTCGCCATCTCGCTCATCCATCTTGACGACGCCGCGCCACGCTATTCGTCGCCGGAAGCCCCGGAGGATGAAGAGAACACCTACGATCGCATGATTAACCGCACTCCAGGGTCATCCTGGTTCGGCTGACGTCAAGCCTGCGGTGCGTACCGCCGCCGCTCGGGTGTCAGCCTTCGTCTGCGATGCGGCGGCGCTCCCGACCGAGACCTTTGGGGAAGGGACCAACTGGTGTCTGCTTCGGGTGAGTTTGCCGCTCGCAGCGTGACAAAGGGGCTGACTCCGCACCTTCCTCGGTGATCGAAATAGCACCGCGCTGAACACCTATTTGCTGCCCTGTATCGCTTCGTCAGCGATTGCTTCTTGGGAGCGCTTCTGAAGGGCAGGGTCGGCGAGGATCAGGCGCCCTACAGGATGTGGCCTCGTCGCACTGACGGGCGTCGGCTGAAATTCCAGATACGGTTCGGCTCGCGCGTAGAACACTCCTGTGTCACCCCATAGCCATTCGCGCTGGCCACGTTCATCGGGCTCCCCGTACCTTGCGATGATCTCTTTGCCAAGATCGACATCATTGTCGGTCTCGAAAACGTTGGCCGCAACTTGATACAGGCGTGGACCATCCGGCGTCGGCGTGAAGAACGCCTCGACCCGAGCATCACCTCGAACAAGCCTGATCTTGTTCACGCCGGTGTAGGTATTGCCGTTAATCCGCTGGCCACGCCGTTGCGCGACCGCCTGCTTGAAGGACGGAGCAGGGTCGCGCCTGACAATGTCGAAACCATTTTCCTCGCCAGCGGCTTCGGCCTCCGAAGCACTCATTCCGAGCCTGAGCCCCATTACTTCGAAACTACTGGGATCGGCAGCCCAGGCACGCGGCATCGTTGTCGTGACTGCGATTGCGAGGGTAAGACCGAGAAGGGCGGAATGCTTCCTCATTGCCAGCTCCGTCGATGTAATCCTGTCTCCCGAGCCCCCTTCGGCGGCGGTCGCCCACCATCCCCCATTATGACCTTTGTCGGTGTGATGACTTTACCCCGTCGTGGACTCCAGTTCCACGCTCCGCTCAGCGATCTACGCTCTCATAGCCTCTACTTGGCAAGCGCAGAAGAGGGCGTAGACCAGCGTAAATAAAGGCGATTTCCGATTCCGTCGTCCTGATGAATCCCTTGGGGCGTGACGCGACGCGCATGTCGCATCGACGTGTGGACCCAAGGGCATGACACCGACCAAGCTCCTCATCGGCCAGGCTCTCATCGTCTTCGCCATCGTCATCGGCGGGGTGTGGGCGACGACGCAGTGGACCGCGGCGATGCTGGGCTACCAGCCGCGGCTCGGTGCTCCCTGGTTCGAGCTCCTGCAGTGGCCGGTCTACTACCCCTGGCGCCTGTTCGAGTGGTGGTACGCCTACGAGCCCTACGCGCCGGACCTGTTCCGGCGCGCCGGAATGCTGGCCGGCGCCAGCGGTCTGCTCGGCACCGTGGTCGCCGTCGTCGGCTCCCTGTGGCGGGCGCGGCAAGGCCGGTTCGTTACCACCTACGGCTCCTCACGCTGGGCGACCCGCAGGGAGGCGGAGCGGGCCGGACTGTTCGAGCCGCGCGGCGTGTTCCTCGGCCGGTTGGGGCGCGATTATCTGCGCCACGACGGGCCGGAGCACGTCATGGCCTTCGCGCCGACGCGCTCGGGCAAAGGCGTGGGGCTCGTGATCCCGACGCTGCTGTCCTGGACCGGCTCGGCCGTTATCCACGACATCAAGGGCGAGAACTGGCAGCTCACGGCCGGCTGGCGGTCGCGGTTCTCGCACTGCCTGCTGTTCAACCCGACCGACCCGCGCTCGGCCCGCTACAACCCGCTTCTCGAGGTCCGCAAGGGGCCGCACGAGGTCCGCGACGTCCAGAACATCGCCGACATCCTGGTCGACCCGGAGGGCATGCTGGAACGCCGGAACCACTGGGAGAAGACCAGCCACACCCTGCTGGTCGGCGCCATCCTGCATGTCCTCTATGCCGAGGAGGAGAAGACGCTGGCCCGCGTCGCGAGCTTCCTCTCCGACCCGCGCCGGTCGTTCGAGCACACGCTCCGGGCCATGATGGCGACCAACCACCTCGGCACGCCGCGGGACCCGGTGGTACATCCGGTGGTCGCCCAGGCGGCGCGCGAGGCGCTCAACAAGTCGGAGAACGAGCGCTCCGGCGTGCTGTCGACCGCTATGAGCTTCCTCGGGCTTTACCGGGACCCGACCGTGGCGGCCACCACCGCCGCCTGCGACTGGCGCATCGCCGATTTGGTCGACGCCGAGCGGCCTGTCTCGCTCTACCTCGTCATCCCGCCGTCCGACATCTCGCGGACCAAGCCGCTTGTGCGCCTGGTCCTGAACCAGATCGGCCGGCGGTTGACCGAGCGCCTGGAAGGCAGCCCGGACAAGGGGCGCCGCCATCAGCTCCTGATGATGCTGGACGAGTTTCCGGCGCTGGGCCGCCTCGACTTCTTCGAGACGGCGCTCGCCTTCATGGCGGGTTACGGCATCCGCGCCTACCTGATCGCGCAGTCCCTGAACCAGATCTCCAAGGCCTATGGCGAGAACAACGCGATCCTCGACAACTGCCATGTCCGGATTGCCTTCTCGTCCAACGACGAGCGGACGGCGAAGCGCATCTCCGACGCGCTCGGCACCGCGACCGAGCTGCGCGCCCAGCGCAACTACGCCGGCCATCGCCTCGCGCCCTGGCTCAGCCACGTCATGGTGTCGCGCCAGGAGACGGCGCGGCCGCTGCTGACGCCGGGCGAGGTGATGCAGCTCCCGGCCTCCGATGAGCTGGTGCTCGTCTCGGGCCTGCCGCCGCTCCGCGCCAAGAAGCTCCGCTACTACGAGGACCGCAACTTCACCGCGCGGATTGCGGACGCGCCCGCACTGTCGGACGACGGCTACCGCGACCGCCCGGTACCCCGACGAGACGACTGGACGGGCCAGGTCCGCGGTACCGACGCACGTCTCGCTGCCGCGGCGGACCGCGAGCTCGGCCTCGCCGACGCGGACGACGAGGGCGGCCTGCAGCACCAGCGCCATCCCGGCATGCCCGAGCCCGAGGTGTCGAAGCCCGTCGAGCCCGCGCGGCAGAGCGACCTCGATCTTCTGGACGACGAGGCCGACGCGCCCGCCCAGACCAAGACCATGGACCGTGCCCGGCGGCTCTCGGCGGTTGCCCGCGCCTACGGCATCGACGGCGATCCGGGCCGGCGCGACGACGACCTGCTGCCGGGATTCTAAGGGGATGCCATGAAGCCGCGCCATCACCTCTATCTCGACGATGAGCTGACGGAGCAGCTCGAAGCGCTCGCAGCCAAGCCCGGCTCGTCCAAGTCGGCGATCGTCTCGGACGCGTTGCGCAGCTTCCTCGCGCGGCGCGGCGCCAACGAGCTCGACGACCGCCTCAGGGTCCGGCTCGACCGGGTCAGCCGGCAGCTCAACCGCATCGAGCGCGACCAGCAAATCCTGCTGGAGAGCCTGGCCCTCTTCGTCCGCTACTACCTCACCGTGACCGCGCCGCTCCCGGAGGCGGATCAGGAGGCGGCCCGCGCGCTCGGCCAGGAGCGCTTCCAGGCCTTCATCGAGCAGGTCGGCCGCCGCATCGCTGGCGGCCGGACGCTGGCGGGCGAGGTGCTTGCGCAGACGTCCCAAGAGGAGGCCGAGCCATGAGCGGCACCGACGGACACGCGGAAAGCCGCCAGCGCCGCCGCACCATGCTGCGCACGGCGATGGGGTCGGCGATCGGCGCGGCGCTCGCCGATCCCGCGGTCATCGAGGTGATGGTCAACCCGGACGGCAGCCTGCGCCTCGACCGGCTGGGCGAGGGCAGGGTGGATACTGGCGAGCGCCTGAAGGCAGCCGAGGTCGAGCGGATCATCCGCCTGGTGGCGAGCCACCTGAGGGTCGAGGCGCATGCCGGCAACCCGGTCGTGAGTGCCGAGCTACCGGAGACCGGCGAGCGCTTCGAGGGGCTGCTGCCGCCGGTCTCGACCGCGCCCTGCTTCGCGATCCGCAAACCGGCGGCGAAGGTCTATACGCTCGAGGACTACGTCGCGGACCGGATCATGATGCCGTTGCAGGCGGACGCTCTGCGCAGGGCCGTCCGCGCGCGGCGCAACACCCTCATCGCCGGCGGCACCAGCTCGGGCAAGACGACCCTCGCCAACGCTCTGCTCGCTGAGGTCGCCCAAGCCGACGAGCGGGTGATCCTGATCGAGGATACGCGCGAGCTGCAATGCGCGGCGCCCGATTGCGTGGCGCTCCGCACCAAGCCCGGCGTCGTGGGCCTCGCCGACCTGGTGCGCTCGACCATGCGGCTTCGGCCCGACCGCATCATCGTCGGCGAGGTCCGCGGGCCGGAAGCCCTCGACATGTTGAAGGCCTGGAACACCGGTCATCCCGGCGGCATCGCCACGGTCCACGCCAACGCGGCCCAATCGGCGCTCTACCGATTGGAGCAGCTCATCGAGGAGGCCGTGGTCACGGTGCCCCGCCGGCTCGTCGCCCAGGCCATCGACCTCGTCGTCTTCATCCGCGGCCGGGGCGAGGGGCGCCGCGTCGAGACCATCGCCGAGGTCGAGGGCCTCGACGCGCACGGCGACTACCGCGTCGTCGAGCTCTCGCCGGCTCGCCTCCACGCCCTGTGAACGTAAGGAGCAGGCTCATGCGTCAACCCTGCCATCGACACATTGTACTCCCGACACTGGCCGCACTCGTTGTCCTCGGCATCACCACGCCGGCGCTCGCCGCCGGATCGGGCATGCCGTGGGAGGCGCCGCTGGAATCGATCCTGCAATCGATCGAGGGGCCGGTGGCGCGCATCATCGCCGTGATCATCATCATTATCACCGGCCTGTCGCTCGCCTTCGGCGACACCTCGGGCGGCTTCCGGCGGCTGCTGCAGATCGTCTTCGGCCTCTCGATCGCCTTCGCGGCGACAAGCTTCTTCCTGACCTTCTTCTCCTTCGGCGGCGGGGCGCTGGTCACATGACGGAGCACGTCGAGGGCTTCGAGGTGCCGCTGCACCGCGCGCTGACCGAGCCGATCCTGCTCGCCGGCGCGCCGCGCACCGTCGCCATCGTCAACGGCACGCTGGCGGCAGCACTGGGTTTGGGCCTCCGGCTCTGGATCGCCGGGCTCCTCGTCTGGGCCATCGGTCATTCGCTCGCCGCGTTCGCGGCGAAGCGCGACCCGCAGTTCGGTCAGGTGCTGAGCCGCCACCTCCGGCACAAAGGATGGCTCGAATGCTGAACCTCGCCGAATACCGCGGCAAGCCGCAACGTCTCGCCGATTACCTGCCTTGGGCGGCACTGGTCGCGCCCGGCGTGGTGCTCAACAAGGACGGCAGCTTCCAGCGGACCTTCCGCTTCCGCGGCCCCGATCTGGAGAGCGCGACCGAGCCCGAGCTGGTCGCCACCTGTGCCCGGCTCAACAACGTGCTGCGGCGCTTCGGGTCGGGCTGGGCGCTGTTCTTCGAGGCCGAGCGCCACGCCGCGCCCGGCTACCCGGCGTCCGAATTCCCGGACCCGGCCTCCTGGCTGGTCGACCGGGAGCGCCGCGCCACCTTCGAGAACAGCTTGGGCGAACTCGATGGGGAGCCGGCGCGCCGTCACCGGCAGCACTTCGAGAGCAGCTACTACCTGACGCTCCTCTATCTCCCGCCACCGGACCAAGTGAACCGGGCCGAGCGGGCGCTTCTGGAGACCCCGCCCGACGAGCGCGGGATCGACTACCGCGACCATCTCGAGGCCTTCGTCGCGGAGACCGACCGGGCGCTCGACCTGCTCTCCGGCCTGATGCCCGTCTGCGCGCCGCTCGACGACGCCGAGACGCTCACCTACCTGCACGGTACCGTCTCGGCCCGGCGCCATCCGGTCGCGGTGCCCGAGACGCCGATGTACCTGGATGCGGTGCTCGCCGATACGCCGCTCGCCGGCGGGCTCGAGCCGACGCTCGGCGACCGGCATCTGCGCACCGTCACCGCGCTGGGCTTTCCGAACACCTCCCGGCCGGGGCTGCTCGACGACCTCAACCACCTCGGCTTCGAATACCGCTGGGTCACGCGCTTCATACCGCTCGACAAGACCACGGCCAACAGCGCGTTGACTCGTCTTCGGCGCCAGTGGTTCGCGAAGCGCAAGTCGATCGCCGTGCTCCTGCGCGAGGTGCTCTACAACGAGCCGGCGCCTCTCCTCGACTCGGATGCCGACAACAAGGCGGTCGATGCCGACGCGGCGCTCCAGGAGTTGGGTGGCGACCACGTGGCCTTCGGCTATCTGACGGCCACCGTCACGGTCTGGGACGAGAGCCGGGCCGGGGCTGCCGAGAAGGTCCGCGCGGTCGAGCGCGTCATCAACGCGCACGGCTTCACCACGATCCGAGAGACCGTCAATGCCGTCGAGGCATGGCTCGGAAGCCTGCCGGGACACGTCTATGCCAACGTCCGCCAGCCGCTGGTCCACACGCTGAATCTGGCGCATCTCGTGCCGCTGTCCGCGGTGTGGGCCGGGCCGGTGCGCAACGAGCATCTCGACGGACCCCCGCTGCTGCTCGCCGAGACCGGCGGCACCACGCCGTTCCGTCTTTCCACCCACGTCGGCGACGTCGGCCACATGCTGGTGGTCGGCCCGACCGGCGCCGGCAAGTCGGTGCTGCTGGCGCTGACGGCCTTGCAGTTCCGGCGCTACGCGGGCGCCCAGGTCTATGTCTTCGACAAGGGCGGCTCAGCCCGCGCCGCGGCGCTTGCCATGGGCGGCCGGCACCATGCGCTCGGCATCGGCGGCGCGCTCTCGTTCCAGCCCCTGCGGCACATCGACGATCCCGTCGTCCGGAGCTGGGCGGCGGAATGGATCGCCGGCCTGCTCGCGCACGAGAAGGTCGTCCTTGCGCCGGAAGTGAAGGAGAACGTCTGGTCGGCGCTCGGCAACCTCGCCTCGGCGCCGCCGGCGGAGCGCACCCTTACCGGGCTCTCTGTCGTCCTGCAGTCGAATGCCCTGCGGTCGGCACTCGCACCCTACACGCTCGAAGGCCCCTACGGCGCGCTGCTCGACGCCGAGGAGGAGGAGCTCGCGCTGGCCGACGTGCAGTGCTTCGAGATGGAAGAGCTGATGCAGGAAGCGGGCGCCGTCCTGCCGGCGCTCACATATCTCTTCCATCGCCTGGAGGCGCGGTTCGGAAGCCCGTCCCCGACTGGATCGGGGAGCCGGCCGACGCTTCTGGTGCTCGACGAGGCCTGGCTCTTTCTCGACAATCCGCTGTTCGCCGGGCGCATCCGCGACTGGTTGAAGACGCTGCGCAAAAAGAACGTCGCCGTCGTCTTCGCCACCCAGTCGCTCGCCGATATCGCCGACAGCACCATCGCGCCGGCGCTGATCGAGTCCTGTCCGCAACGCATCTTCCTGCCGAACGATCGGGCGCTCGAGCCGCAGAGCCGGGAGGCCTACGAGCGCTTCGGTTTGAACACGCGGCAGGTCGAGCTGATCACCGCCGCCCAGCCGAAGCGCGACTACTACCTGCAGTCCTGGCGCGGCAACCGGCTGTTCGAGCTGGGCCTCGGCCCGGTGGCGCTCGCCTTCTGCGCCGCATCCCAGCCGGCCGACCAGGCGCTCATTGACCGGGTGCTGGCGGAAAATGGGCCAGAGCAGTTCGCCGAGGCCTGGCTCCGGGTGCGCGACCTCGACTGGGCAGCCGACCTGCTACGCGACTTCCCCGCCGAACAAGGAGGACAGCCATGAAGCGCCATCTCGGTGTTGCCTGCCTGGCGGTGTGCCTCGCTCTTGCACCAATCCAGCCGGTGCAGGCGCTGACCGTGTTCGATCCCTCGAATTACAGCCAGAACGTCCTGCAGGCAGCTCGGGCGCTGCAACAGATCAACAACCAGATCCGCAGCCTGCAGAACCAGGTGCTGATGCTGCAGAACATGGCGAAGCACCTGGAGCGTCTCGATTACTCCTCTCTCGGCGCGATCCAGGCGGCGCTCGGCCGGATCAACCTGCTGATGGCGCAGGCCGAAGGCATCGCGTTTCGGGTCGATCGCACCGAGCAGGAATTCGCGCGGCTTTACCCCAAGGAGTACGCGGCGACCGTAACCACCGACGAACTCGCCCGCGACGCGCGCGGCCGCTGGGAGCATTCGATGGACGCCCTGCGCCAGACCATGCTGGTGCAGGCCGAGGTCGTGCAGAACGTCGAGGCCGACAGCGGCGAGCTCGCGCGCCTCCTCGCCGAGTCCCAGGCCGCCATCGGCAGCCTTCAGGCGCAACAGGCGACCAATCAGCTCATGGCGCTCTCGACCAAGCAGCAGCTCCAGACCCAGGAGTTGGTCGCCGCCCAGTACCGCGCCGAGGCGCTGGAGCGCGCCCGCGCGGCCGCCGCCCAGGAGCAGGCACGCGCGCAGTTCGACCGGTTCCTCGGCGACGGCAAGGCCTACACGCCGCTGGACTGAGGTGAGCGAGGCGACGCCATGGACGACATCAACGTCATCGACCGCTTCACGCAGACCTTCGTCACCTATATCGACTCGGGCTTCGGTCTGCTGACGGGCGACGTCGCCTTCCTCACGTCACTCCTGGTCGCCATCGACATCACGCTCGCCGGGTTGTGGTGGGCGCTGGACGAAGGCTCCAACGTTCTCGCCCGGCTCATCCGGAAGGTGCTCTATGTCGGCGCCTTCGCGCTCATTCTGAACAACTGGCAGTTCTTCGCGGATCTTATCTTCCAGTCCTTCTCGGGGCTGGGTCTCAAGGCGACGCCCACCGGGCTGACTCCGGATCGCCTGCTGCAACCGGGCTACGTTGCCGGCACGGGCTTCGAGGCCGCCTATCCGCTGATCCGGCAGGCGGGCGAGCTTCTCGGCTTCACGACCTTCTTCGACAATGCGGTGACGATTGTTGTGCTGGTCTTCGCCTGGCTGGTCGTGGTGCTCGCCTTCTTCATCCTCGCCGTCCAGCTCTTCATCACCATCATCGAGTTCAAGCTGACCACGCTCGCCGGCTTCGTGCTGGTGCCCTTCGCGCTGTGGAACAAGACGGCCTTCCTCGCCGAGCGTGTGCTCGGCAACGTGGTCGCCTCCGGCATCAAGGTCATGGTCCTCGCCGTCATCATCGGCATCGGCACCACGCTGTTCGGCGACTTCATCGGTGCCCTCGACGGCGAGGAGCCCAGCCTCGAGCAGGCGATGTCACTAGTGCTGGCCTCGCTCGCGCTGTTCGGCCTCGGCATCTTCGGGCCCGGCATCGCCGCCGGCCTGGTCTCTGGCGCACCCCAGCTCGGCGCCGGCGCTGCTGTTGGCACGGCGGGCGCGGTGGCCGGCGGCACGCTTGCCGGCGGTGCGGCCGCGGTCGGTATGACCCGCATGGCCGGTGCTGGCGGATTGTCCGCCGTGCGCGCCGGCACGGCGCTTTCGGCTGGCACCGGCGCGGCCTACGGGATGGGCAAGGCCGCGTCGGGCGCCACCGGAGCGGCCGGCATGGTCGCTGGTATGGTCGGTGTCGCCAGGGCAGGGGCCGGTACGGCCCACGCCGCCGGGGCGCGCATGGTCGGTGGTTTCGCCGAGAGTGCGCAGCGCGGCCGCACGGCGGCATGGCAGGCGACCGGCGGCCGGCCGGCAGGTGGTCCTGCGATCGCCTCGGCTCCCCTGGGCGACGGCGGCGTTCCGGTATGGGCGCGGCGCCTGCGGGCGGAGCAACGCCGCCGTGCGCGCCTTCATTCGACCGAGCAGGCAGTCCGGGAAGGGGACCGGCCCGGCGCCGGCGCGAATCCCGACCTGTCCGAGAGGGAGTGAGCCATGTTCCGGCGTGCGACCAACCGTTACGGCGACACCCCCGAGCCCGTCACCCCGTACCAGAAGGCGGCGCAGCTCTGGGACGAGCGCCTCGGCTCGGCGCGCGTCCAGGCCCGGAACTGGCGCCTCATGGCCTTCTTCTGCCTGGCGCTCGCCGCCGGGTTTGCGGCTGCCCTCATCTGGCAGTCGGCGCAGAGCCGGATCACGCCCTATGTCGTCGAGGTCGACGAGCTCGGCGCCGCCCAGGCGGTGGCGCCGGCCGTCCAGCCCTACGAGCCGACCGACGCCCAGATCGCCCATCACCTGGCGCGCTTCGTGCGGAACGTTCGCTCGCTCTCGATCGACCCCATCGTCGTGCGCAAGCGCTGGCTCGAGGCCTACGACTTTGCGACCGACCGGGCCGCCCAGACCCTCAACGAGTTCGCTCGCATCAACGACCCCTTCAAGGCAGTCGGCGAGCGCAGCGTCTCCGTCGAGGTGACGAGCGTCGTGCGCGCTTCGGACGACTCCTTCCAGGTCAAGTGGACCGAGCGGACCTGGGAGGGTGGCAGCCTCGCCAAGACCGAGCGCTGGACCGGCATCCTGTCCATCGTCATCCGCCAGCCGCGCGACGTGGCGACGCTGCGCAAGAACCCGCTCGGCATCTACGTGCACGGCCTCGACTGGTCGCGCGAGCTCAACCCCGGAGAAACGCCATGACTCCCATCCGCCACCTACTGTGCGGCGTGTCGGCGCTGGCGCTCGCCGCCTGTGCCGCCAAGGGCACGCCGCCCCCGGAGATCACTTACGACACCGGCGACTTCGTGCCCGCCGCCGTAGAGCAGGAGCCGCCCAGGCCGGTCGAGATCGTCGCCGTGCCCGAGCCGTTGCCGCTGCCGGGCCAGCTGAAGCCGGCGCCGAACGGGGAGCCGGCCGCGCCCGACGAAGGCCCGCCGACGGACCGGGTCGACGATGCCAATGCTGCTGCGCGGCTGGAGCCGACCGAGGACGGCTACATCAACGCGGTCCAGGTCTATCCCTTCACGAGGGGCGCGCTCTATCGCCTCTACGCGGCGCCGGAGCAGGTGAGCGATATCGCGCTTCAGCCGGGCGAGAAGCTGGTCGCGGTTTCGGCCGGCGACACGGTGCGCTGGGTGGTGGGCGACACCACCAGCGGCACCGGCGAACGCCAGCAGGTGCATGTGCTGGTGAAGCCGGTGGCGCCGGACCTCCGGACCAACCTCGTCATCACCACCGACAGGCGGGCCTATCACCTGGAGCTGGAGAGCACCGAGGAGACCTACATGGCCTCGGTCTCGTGGCACTATCCGCACGAGGAGCTCGTCGCCCTTCGCCGGCAGAACGAGCGGGCGAATGAGACACAAAGTGTCGCGCAGGGTCTCGCACTCGACCGTCTCCGCTTCCGCTACGAGGTCACCGGCGACACGCCGCCGTGGCGGCCGCTCCGCGCGTTCGACGACACTTACAAGGTCTACATCGAGTTCCCGCGACGGATCGACCAGGGCGAAGCACCGCCGCTGTTCGTGGTCGGTCCCGAGGGCGGGGCGGAGCTCGTCAATTACCGCGTGCGTGGCAACTACTACATCGTCGACCGCCTGTTCGCCGCCGCCGAGCTCCGCCTCGGCGAGGATCCCCAGCAGGTGGTCCGCATCAGTCGCACGGACGGGCGCCAGGCAAACGCGGCGCCGGCACGGGACGAGACGGAGGTCCGGTGATGGCGGACCAGGCCGAACCGCGCAGCACCCCGCCGAAGAGCGACCCGGAAAGCTTAACGCTCCGAGCCCGGCCACGGCCCGTCACGCGCTTCAGCCGCAAGGTCCTGATCGCGGGCGCGGCACTCGGCTCGGCGGCGATCCTCGGAGCGACCCTCGTGGCGCTCGATCCGCCGACGTTCCGCGAGGAGCGACGTGGCGACGAGCTGTACAGCACCGAGCGTAAGCCGACTGCCGAGGGGCTGGCCGAGCTGCCGAGTGACTATGGCGACATGCCGAAGCCGACACCGGAGCTGGGCCCGCCGCTTCCCGGTGACGTGGGGCCGCCCGTGGTCGACATGGAGCGGGATCTCGGCGTGGCGCCGCCATCGGTACCGGCGTTCCGGCCCGACCCGGAGGCCGATGCCGCCCGGGCCGAACGTCTGCGTCTCGCGCAACAGGCACGAAAGGCGCGCGAGTCGGAGGTGTTCTTCCAGATCTCCGCACGGCAAGGAACTACCGACGCCGCGGCGAATCCGGGGACAGGGCAGGGGGCATCTGACCCATACGTGGATGGCTCTGACGACCAAAGCCGGCTCGCACTCGACCCCGCCCGGGATCAGAACCACCAGGGCCGCAAGCTCGACTTCCTGAACCAGCGCGTCGACGACGCGGTCTACAATCCGCACCCGCTCCAGGACCCGGTCTCGCCCTACGTGGTGATGGCGGGCACGGCGATCCAAGCGAGCCTGGTAACGGGCATCAACTCCGACTTGCCCGGACTGGTGATCGCCCAGGTCACCGGGAACGTCTACGACACGCCGACCGGCCGGCATCTCCTGATCCCGCAGGGCGCGCGCCTGATCGGAGAATACGACAGCGTCGTCGCCTTCGGGCAGAGCCGGGCGCTCGTCATCTGGAACCGCATCGTCATGCCGGACGGCTCCTCGATCGTGATCGAGAACCTGCCGGCGACCGATACGGCCGGCTACGCGGGTCTCGAGGACGAGGTCGACTACCACACCTGGCGGCTGATCGCCGGCGTGGCGCTCTCGACGCTGCTCGGCGTCGGCACCGAGCTGACCTTCGGCGAAGAGGAGGGCAATCTCTTGCGGGCAATCCGCGAATCCGCCCAGCGCGACGCCAACCGCGCCGGTCAGCGCATCACCGAGCGCAACCTCAACATCCAGCCGACCATCACCGTCCGGCCTGGCTGGCCGCTGCGCGTCATCGTCCACAAGGACCTGGTGCTGAGACCCTACCGCGGCTGACGGAGGAGATAGCCATGCCCGACCTGAAGCTGTCCAAGCTCCCCGACCGGACACCGGTCAAGATCACCGTCACGGTCACGCCCGAGCTGAACAAGGCGCTTCAGGCCTATGCCGAGCTCTACCGCGAGACCTACGGCGAGGCCGAGCCCGTGGCGGAGCTCATCCCTTACATGCTGGAGAGCTTCCTCGCCGCCGACCGCGGATTCGCCAAGGCGCGGCGGGAGCGCTCGTCCCCGAAACGCGGCTGACCCGATCAACGGAAGGAGGCAGAGCCATGTCGATCATCGGTACGTTCACCCCCACCAAGAACGGTGGTTGGACCGGCACCATCCGCACGCTCACCATCGACGTGAAGGCGCGGTTCGTGCCCAACGACAACCGCGACAGCGACCGCGCGCCGGATTTCCGGGTGTTCGTCGGACGCTCAGAGGTTGGCGCTGCTTGGCGCGAGCGCACAAGTGGAGAAAGCCCGAAAGACTACGTCAGCGTCCGCCTCGACGATCCAACACTGGCGGAGCCGATATCCGCGGCTATGTTTACGGTCGCTGAGAGCCAGTCCGCGCAGCTCGTCTGGAGTCGACGGTAGTTACAGTAGCCTAATGGACTTAACGTTCTTAGAGACCGTTTGAGAAAGGGGATTCCCCTCGGGTGGGTTTCGTGATTCACCCTGTGCATGTGGACACGAGAGACGCGAGGCCGGATGGCCGGGATCGAGCGGAAGACCAAGCGGTACCCGACCGATCTGACCGACGAGGAGTGGTCGCGGATCGCGCCGTTGCTGCCGACGCCGGCGCGGCGCGGGCGCAAGCCGAGCGTCGATCTCCGCGAGGTGTTGAACGCGATCCGCTACATGACCCGCACCGGCGGCGGCTGGCGGATGCTGCCGAAGGACTTCCCGCCGTGGCAGACGGTGTACTGGTGGTTTCGCCGGTTCGTGCGGCTGATGCTGTTCCAAACTATTCATGACATCGCCCTGATGGTCGACCGCGAACGGGCCGGACGCGAGGCGAGCCCGAGCGGCGGTGTCGCCGACAGCCAGAGAGTCAAGGCCCCGGCGCCGGGCGCAGCGCGGGGATACGACGCGGCGAAGAAGACGGTCGGCCGCAAGCGCCACGTGGTGGTCGACACCGACGGGCGATTGCTGATGGCCAACCTGACCCCGGCCGACATCTCGGACAGTGCCGGGGCGCAAATGATCCTCGACGCCATCCGCAAACGCTGGCCGTGGCTCAAGCACCTGTTCGCCGACGGCGCCTACGACCGGACGCAGCTCATGGACAAGGCCGCGTTCCTGGATTTCGTCATCGAGGTCGTACGCCGCATCGACCACGAGCCCGGCTTCAAGGTCCTGCCCCGGCGCTGGGTGGTCGAGCGCACCTTCGGCTGGATGACCCGATGGCGGCGCCTGGTGCGCGACTACGAGCAGCGCATCGACGTCTCCGAGGCCATGATCCACGTCGCCATGGGAAGCCTTCTCCTGCGCCGCATCAGCCATTGAAGCCATTCTCAAACGGACTCTTAGCGTACACGAACGTGGACGTTAGCCCAAGCGGTCCGCTCAGGCCGCGTCTTCATAGAACAGCCCGTCATAGACGAAGGCGCTGCGGATCGCCTCGCAGTCGGCTTCGCTCGCCCCGGCGCGGCGCATGGTTGGACGCCATTCGTCCCGAACCGTGGCCGTGATCCGCTCGAATAGGAAGGTTGCCTCCTCGCGATTGAGCAGAAAGCGGCCCGAATCGCTGAGCAGATTCATCTTGTTGGCGTACCGGCCGAACCTCCCGCAGGCCATTGCGAGGTCGCGGCGATCCACAGCGACAACAGGAGAGGGGGTCAGATCAAAGGCCGGGCTCAGGCGCCAGTCTCGATCCTTGGCCAGCACCGCATGGTTGCGCGGATGATCGTCAAGATTGGACACGGCCGCATTGAAACAGATCCGCCCGAACAGCTCGCGCAAATCGTCTTCCGGACGGGTGCTCACCCGGCGGATTTCATCGGCGAGCAGAAGATAGGACCAGTCGCCGCGCTCTCCGGGAGCGTCTCCCGCCCGGAGCAGCGTGAGGGCGCTCACCATGCGGTGACGGCGGTATCCGGTCTCCGCCCAGTCGCGGTCGAAGCGGCGCACGAGCAGCACGTCACGTCCGCCAACCGTTTCCATTCGGCTGTCGGCAACATCCAGGCCGCAGGTCTCGGCCAGCTTGAGCAGGCCGTGCTCAACCCGCGGATAATTCCAGCGGTCGTCCTGGCGGCTGAACTTCGCGATCCACAGATCATTGTCCTGCTGGACCACCGCTTTGGGGCGGGCACCGCCCATCGACGTGCCGAGCATGAGAAGCTCTTCGGCCTGCCGGCCTGCCGAGCCGGCGCCGTCCGGATCGTCGGCGACAATGGCGTCGGCCGCCCTCTGGAGCCGTTCCAGGTCCACCGTCCGATTAAACCGGCGCTGCGGGGCCGGCGGTTCGACATTGAGACCAAAGCCGAGCGCGCCGGCACGGTCGTCCGGCCCCTGCAACAGATAGTCGAATTCTTCGAGTTCGGTGAGGCCGGCGTTGCGCTCGATGACGCGCCGGCCCCAGAAATCAGGCATCGCGTCGCGGATGGCTCCGAAGAAGCCGTCCATGCGCGCGGTTTCATAGACCCGGCCGGAAAGCCGGAGCTCGACCGGGTCGATTTCTACGGCATCGGCCCGCTCACGGTACGAGCGCCCATAGACGAACGCGCCGACAGCCCCGGCGCTGTCTTCGGTCCAACGGAACCGGCCCGCCGTCACGAACGCGGTTTCGCCGGGCGGGACAATATAAACGTAGCATTCCCGCTCAGAAGTCATCGCTCAGCGTCCTTCGGCTGCGGGCTGTTTTCGGGCTGCGCGCACGCTCAAGGGTCATACCTTCCTCGTCCCGCGCCGGGTCGGCGACCTCCTTCATCTGACTGAGGAGGTCCAGCACCCACAGGGCCCCCATATAGGCGGCAACACCTGTGGTCGGCTTGCCCTTTTCGACATCGGCCACGACGAATCGGGACACCCCCATGCGCCGGGCCATGTCGTCCTGCGTCAGTTTGCGTCTGACACGGGCCGTGCGGATGTTGGCGCCCAGTCGTTCCAGGGTCTCCCGGACGGCCGCGGGCGGGGATTCGGCGATTTGGCTCTGACGGGGCATGTTGTTTTCGACCTACATTTGCGCATCATATGTTGTTCCAATCTAACATGATGCCCCGTAATGTCAAACGGACGAAGGTTCCTTTGTTGCTTTTACGCACCCTAAAGGACCTATATGTTAACTCAAAACAACATTCGTAAGCTTGACCTCAAGAATTCGCAGACAGAAGCGAATCCACCTTGCGTGATGTAAAGTGGTGCAATTAACATCACCCTCATGCCCAGACCCCGCGGAACGCGCAAAACAGCTCGAATATCGGTCAGCCTGGACGCCGAGGACTACGCCGTCCTGACGGAGATCGCTCGCAGGGAGGACGTTTCGGTCGCCTGGGTGGTGCGCCGGGCCGTCGGCGAAGTCGTTCGCGCCCATCAGTCGGGAGCCGCCGAACCCGAATTGCCTCTGTCCGGAAGGTCTGCGTCGACCAAGGGAACGGGTACGCAATGAACCAGGCCGTATCTCCGCTTCCCGACCAGGAAGGCAAGGAGGATATCGTCCTCTCGCTCGACGCCTTCGTCCGCTCTGTAGGGGTCCGCAAAAGCGCACCTCTCTCCGTCTTCCTCGGAGCGGGAGCGTCGATAAGTTCCGGCTTGCCTTCGGCGGAATTGTGCATCTGGGAATGGAAGCGCAGCATCTTCCTGACCAATAATCCCGGTCTCGAGGCCCAGTTCTCCGAATTGACCCTGCCCGCCATCCGCCGCCGGATACAACAATGGCTGGACAGCCAGGGGATCTACCCGCCGGAAGGGAGCCCGGACGAATACGGCTACTATATCCGTGAGTGCTTCCCGATCGCCGAGGATCGGCGCGCCTATTTTCGGGAGAAGATCCGGACCGCCCGACCGCATATCGGTTATCAACTGGTCTGCCAGCTCGCCGAAGCCGGTTTGATGCGTTCTGTATGGTCCACGAATTTCGACGGACTCGCTGCCCGGGCCGCGGCTTCTTATAGCCTGACGCCGCTTGAAGTCGGGATTGACAGCCAGCAGCGCCTGACCCGGCCGACGTCCGATGGCGAGCTTCTTTGTATCTCCCTGCACGGCGATTATCGCTATGACGCCCTGAAGAACACGTCCGAAGAGTTGCAGACCCAGGAAGCGGCGCTGCGTCAGGCGCTGATCGAGGAAACGCGAAGCACGCCCCTCATCGTGGCCGGCTATAGCGGCCGGGACGATTCCGTTATGGAAGCGCTTTATGCCGCCTATGCCGAAGCAGGATCCGGCACATTGTACTGGTGCGGTTTCGGCGACGGCGATCCGCCGGCTCCTGTAGCAGATCTGATTCGCCATGCCCGCGAACACGGGCGCAACGCGTATTACGTGCCCACACTGGGCTTCGACGACCTCATGACGCGCCTCGCCCTCCATTGTCTTCAGGGTGACCGTCGCGAAGCCGCTCAACACGCCATTGCCCAGATCGCCCCTCAAGATGCGCTACATCGGGAGCCTTTCGACGTTCCCGAGTACGCGGCCGGCACGCTGATCAAGAGCAACGCCTTCGAGATCGATTGTCCGGGCGAGGTACTTCAGTTCGATCTCAAAACCTGGCCGACCGAACGGGTCTGGGCGACGCTCCGCGAGACCGTTGGCGACCGTCATTTGGTCGCGGTGCCGTTTCGCAAGGTGCTGGCTCTCGGCACGATCGAGGACATCCGGGACGCTTTCGGTGACAACATCAAGGGACCGATCGAGCGTACGCCGGTGACCCCGGATGATCTCAAATATGAAGACGGCGCCGTCGTTTCTCTGATGCGACAGGCGCTTGTTCGGTCAATGGCCGCAAAGGCCGGGCTGGAAACCGACGGCCGCAAACAGCTTTGGCGATCGGCCGTACTCCGTTCCGTTCAACGCTCCATAGGGCGCTATGCCGTTCACGAGGCGGCGGAAATCTTCCTGCGCCGCATCGGCGGCGTCCAGCATTTGGTCCTGATGCCGTCTCTCAAAGTGTTCGATCAGGCCGGCGCCGAGCCACCGCCTGAAATCGCCAATCCGATCAAACTCGAAATCCTCGGCTACCAGCATAACGGTCCTTTTAACAAAGCGGTCAATAGCTGGCGCAAGGAACTGTTCGGGGATGATCGCCAGGCGGCGTTCACTTTTCCACCCGACTGCGGATCTGGCTTCACGTTTCGGATCCGGCGCTCCCCCGCCTTCGGCCGGATCGGATTGCCGACCGGTGGCCGTCCACTCACCGTACCCGGGACCATGCAGCCACTGATCAAGCACAGCGGTGTGCAACTGGCCGAGCCTGCCTTGCTCTTTTCCAATAAAGGGGGCACGGCCGCTGTCCGTGATACGCATCCCATTCGCGGAATCCTGGACAACCGCCCCTATGATTATCCTCTCACCGCCCGGGGCCTCTCGCCGTCATTGCGTATCGGTGTCGTCTGTCCAGCCGCCGAAGCCGGCACGCTACAATCCTATCTCCAGAATATTCACCGGGCCTTCAGTCCGCGTCGTACTGAGCAGGACTACCTTCTCGACTATCCGGGATTCCAGGCAGCCTATGGCTTGCCCATCGAACTCCCGGCGCCGGATTCGCCGGGATGGATGACGTGTCCCGAACCCGCGGCCCGCAACGCCGCTGAGGGGTCGCTCGAAGTCGCGCGTCTTATCGACCGCAGCATCGAGGCGCTCCAGTCCTCCTACGCGCCGGATGTCGTCCTGATCTACTTCCCCGACCGCTGGCAAAGCTTCCGCGGCTACAGCACGGACTCCGAAAGCTTCGACGTCCACAACTTCGTGAAGGCCTTCTGCGTCCAGCGCGGTATCGCCACACAGTTCCTCAATGAGGATACGCTCTCCGATAACCAGCAGTGCCGCGTTTGGTGGTGGCTTTCCCTGGCGCTTTACGTCAAGGGCATGCGCACACCGTGGCTCCTGGACAACCTGGCCGACAACGCCGCTTTCGTCGGACTCGGCTTCAGCATCGATAAGTCCGCTCAGCGTGGCGATCATGTCGTGCTCGGATGCAGCCATATCTACAGCGCTCGCGGCGAGGGGCTTCAATACCGTCTCAGCAAGGTCGAGAATCCGATCATCCGCCGCGGCAATCCGTTCATGTCCAGCGATGATGCGCGCCGTGTCGGCGACACCATCCGTCAGCTCTTCTTCGACGCGCGGATGGCGCTTCCCGAGCGTGTTGTCCTTCACAAGCGCACGCCCTTCACGAAGGACGAGCGGGAAGGATTGCGCGACGGCCTGAGCGGCGTCGGCTCTATCGATATGCTCGAAATCCAGATCGATCACGCCCTTCGCTACCTAGCGTCGACCGTGAAGCCGGACGGAACGCCGGGTGAAGACAATTACCCGGTGCGCCGCGGTACGGTGATGAAGCTCGACGATTTCAGCGCGCTTCTCTGGGTCCACGGCGCAACCAGCGCGCTGAACCCCCGCTACAAATACTTCCAGGGAAAGCGCCGGATTCCTGCGCCCCTCATCATTCGGCGCCATGCCGGCAATACGCCATTGCAGGATATGGCCGGTGAGATCCTGGGCCTTTCCAAGATGAACTGGAACACCTTCGACCTCTACACCAAGCTGCCGGCGACCCTGCAATCGTCCAACGAAATCGCGAGAATTGGGTCCCTGCTGCAGCGTTTCGGAGCGGCCTCCTATGATTACCGGCTCTTTATATGACCACCGGTGCCTATCCGGAGGCGTCCATGACTGAGGCGTTTTCTGACCGGCACGGCTATAGAGGCACCGACGCCGAGATCACCGTCCGCGAAGACGCCCCCGAGGGCCTACGCTACGCTATTCCCCTGATTGCCCACGGCATCGGCATGAGCCCGACCGCCATGCGGCGCGTCATTTGTCAGGTCCTGCTCGTTCCGCCTGATCCCTCGAACTGGTCGAATTATCCGAATATTTGGGGCGAGGTGAACGAGCTCATCGAAGATTGCCCCTGGTATAAGGTCTATGATGTCGCCGAAGCTCTCCACGACGCATTTGAACGGACCGATCCAGACTGTGCTCGGCAGTTTACCGATCGTCTCAATCAGTATTTTCGCGAGAATGGTATCGGCTGGGACATGCGGAAGGGCCGCTTCGTTTTCAGAGGATCGGAAGTATTCCAGGAAGCGACCACCGAGGCCGCCAGCGTTTTGATGGATGCAGGGCGGGAAAGGGCCGCCAGCGAGATTCACGAAGCGCTGCGCGACATCTCGCGCCGGCCCGACCCCGACATTACCGGCGCCATGCAGCATGCGATCGCCGCACTGGAAGCGACTGCCCGCGACGTAGCCGGAGAGCCGAACCGAACCCTCGGCCAGCTTGTCCGCAATCTGAGCTTACCCGCTCCGTTGGATGCCGCAGTCGTAAAGCTCTGGGGTTATGCATCGGACCGCGCTCGTCACGTGCGCGAAGGCCAGGAAATCGACACGGCGGAAGCTGAACTCCTCGTCAGTGTTGCCTGCGCCGTCTGTACCTTCCTGTCGCGGCGGAACAGCCCTTGAACGCGCCCAATCCTGCCCGTCAAAAGGCGGCACGCAACACGCTCGACAGAATGTTCGCCGAGTCGGCGAACGCTTGGATCATTCATTATTCGTGTGAGAGCTTTTACGATCGTCCCGACGGACGATCCCCCCGCGTGACCTCAATTGCGCTCCGCAAACTCGATTCCGCACAAACCGTGTCGTTCTCTATCCATCAGACCGCCGAGCGCCGCGGCATCCCGTTCGACCGCATCGAACAGCATTACGACGAGCTGGAACAGGAAATGCTGGACAACTTTTTTGCCCACCTGGGCGGGCACCGCGGGATGAAGTACCTGCACTGGAATATGCGGGACGCCAACTATGGCTTTCAGGCCATTGAACACCGTTATCGCGTTCTGGGCGGCGAGCCCTTCGTTATCGACGACAACAACAAAATCGATCTGTCCCGCCTGCTGATCGACATATATGGGGTCGGCTACATCGATCATCCTCGTATGGAGCGTCTGCTCGACAAGAATCACATCGCGCCGCGCGATTTCCTGAGCGGCGCCGAGGAAGCCCGGGCTTTCGAAGACCGCAATTTTGTCGGTCTGCATCAGTCGACCCTGCGAAAGGTCGACGTCATCGCCAACATTGCCGGGCGCGCTCATGACCGCAATCTGAAGACCAACGCCTCCTGGTGGGCTATGCATGGCGGCCGCCTCCGCACAGCGCTCGTCTGGATGGCCGAAAACAAAACCTTCCAGCTTGTTACTGGGTTGGCCAGCCTTGTGGGGCTTGGCCTAGCTCTTTGGGCCTTCCTCTAGTCCAGCGTCGGTCACAAGCTATGCCTTTGGCATCCTCGTGGGCCGAGCGCGAGGTTTCCGGCGTGGGCCGGCTACTACGTTGTCGCTGTCGGTTACACGACAGAAAGAACCTCTGGATGCAACGCAAGATTATGCTTGAGATCAAGGCGAGCGACGTCGAACTCGCCGCCGCGAAGTCTGAACACCCTAGTCCTTGGACTCCCGCCCGGACAGATTGATTCCACATCTCGTTGCTATACAATGGAAAGCCCATAAATATAGGGGGTAAGAGACCGCTTTGGGCCTGTTCACCGACTGGCAGGGAAGGATCACGCTTCCGCCGGCTCCACTTCGCAAGGAGACGATCGGCGGCAATGCCGTATTCCAGCAGGCGTTTCGCGGCGGTTGCTTCGACGCGAGTGTGTCCGGGTCGGAGGTAAAGGGACACGCGCTTGTCCAAACGCGTCTCAATCCCCCGTTCGATGCCCTGTTGCTGCGGCGCAAGGGCGCGCGCCGCGCAGAGGCTAGGTACCTGGTCTTGTCCGCGCCGGACCTCGACAACATCGACGATCTCGGATTTGAGACCAGGCTCGTGTGGGACGATCTCAGCCTGCTGACCAAATACTTCAGCGCGCCCGAGCAGATACTCGAAAGCTGGAAGGACCGGTTCCTGTTCCGGGAGGAAGACCCCGATACGGGCACGAACGGCTTGCGCCCGCCGCAGGTCGGCGCGCTGCACGCGATCGCGGCGCATTTTTCGGTGGGAAGCGATTTCGAACCGGCGACGGTCGTGCTGCCGACCGGCACCGGCAAGACCGAAACCATGCTCTCATTGCAGGTCTACAGGCGGCTGAAGCGAACGCTTGTCATCGTGCCGAGCGACACGCTGCGCACCCAGATCGCCGACAAGTTCGTGTCCCTCGGCGTGCTTCCCGATGCCGGTGTCGTGCCGCGCGAGCTGATCGGCCCGGCCGTGGCGAAGCTCGCGACTGGCATCGCGTCGGCGGAGGACGCGGCGGTACTGATCGAGAGTGCCAACGTCATCGTCGCCCTGCCGCAGACATTGAGCGCTTCGGCCCCCGAAGCGCTTGAAGTCCTGACGGAGCACTGCACCGACCTGATCGTCGATGAGGCGCATCACGTTCCCGCAACGCAGTGGTCGAGCGTGCGCGAGATGTTCGCGAAAAAGCGGATCACGCAGTTCACCGCGACCCCGTTCCGCCGCGACAATCGCCGCATCGACGGCAAGATCGTCTTCAACTTCAAGCTGGGCGACGCCCAGGCGGCCGACTACTACCGGCCGATCAATCTGAAGACCATCGAGGAGTTCGGCGACGAAGAAACGCGCGACCGGCGCATCGCGGAAGCGGCGATCGAGGTGCTTCGGCACGACCGGGACACGCTCGGGCGCGACCACATCCTGATGGCGCGGTGCAGATCGCAGACGCGCGCGGAGAGACTCTTCGATCTCTACCGGGAGCTTGCGCCGGATATGGCGCCACAGCTCGTCTTCTCCGGTCCGGGGCGCGTGCGCCAAAACCGGGATGCCCTGGCGCGACTGAAAAACCGTGGAGACGGCAGCGCGCATATCGTCGTCTGCGTCGATATGCTTGGCGAAGGCTATGACCTGCCGAACCTGAAAGTGGCCGCGCTTCACGACGCGCACAAATCGCTGGCGATCACGTTGCAGTTCGTCGGCCGGTTCACGCGCAAAGGCAACTGGGAGCAGGTCGGCGAAGCGACGGTGGTCGCGAACATCGCCGACCCCGAAACCGAGACGAAGCTGGAGGCGTTGTATTCAGAAGGCGCCGACTGGGACGGCCTGATCCGGCGGCTCAGCGAGGAACGTATCGAGGAAGAGCTGCGGCTCCAGGACGTGGTTCACAATCTGCGCGAACGCGGCGATCTGCACGCGCATCTCTCGCTCTGGAACCTTCGGCCATCGCTGTCCACGCAGATATTCAAAACGCGGTGTGCGGACTGGCAGCCGCAGAACTATACCAGCGTCCTGTCGGGCGACGCGGAGAGTTGGTATGCGATCAGCGAGGACGACAACGTTCTGGTCGCCGTCGTGCATCGCAACACGCGCGTGCGTTGGGGCAAGTACCAGAACCTGCTCGATTCGCAGTACGACCTGATCGTCGCGAGATGGGACAGGGAAAATGCGGCGTTGTTCGTCTACGCCAGCGATTACGACGGGCTGAAAAGCACGGCGCTGGCGAAGGCGATCACCGATGACGAGACTACGCTTCTGCAAGGCCCCGTCATCTTCAACATCCTGAACAATGTCGAACTGCCGCTGGTCAAGAATCTCGGATCGTCGCGCATCGGTGCGATCAGCTTTACGTCGTATTTCGGACCGAACGTCACGGAAGGTCTCGCCAGCATCGAACGTGCCGAATCCGCCCTGAACAACATAGCCTGCGTCGGGTACGAGGACGGCGAGCGCGTGCTGTGGGGTGGCACGCAGAAGCGCGGCAAGGTCTGGCAGCAGGCGGCGGGTACGGTCGCGCACTGGATCGACTGGACGACGCATACCTGGGCCAAGGTCTCGACGGAAGACGAGATCGACGCCAACATCACGCGCGATTTCCTGCGGCCAAAGAAACTGACCGCACCGTACGAGGCGCATCCGATTGGCGTGCAATGGGGCGAGCAGGCGCAGGCCGGATACAGTGAGAGACAGTTTGTCGTGTTCGGCACGACCGAAGTGCCGCTGTATCTCGTCGAACTTGAAATCGCCGCCGTCGAGGAGGATGGCGCCGTCATATTGCGGCTGTCGAGCGACGCCGCCGCATCCGAATATCGCTTTCGCATCGACGGGGCGGTGGAAGCCGGATACCGGTATGAGAAGGTGTCAGGCCCCGATGCCTTCTTCCGCAAGACCAACGGCCCAAAGACGGACGTGATCGAGTACTTCGTCAGCGATCCGGTGATCGTGCGATACGCCGACGGGACCTACTCTTACAATTGCTACCACATCCCGGTACCGCTCGATGCCGGGGCGTTTCCGCGCGACCGGCTGGAAGCGTGGGAGTGGGGTGATATCCCATTAAACCGGGAATCCATCGGCAAAGCGGGGAATGAGGACACGATTCAGTACCGCAGTTTCCTGAACGTCGCCGATGAGTACGATCTCGTTTTCAATGACGACGGGAAAGGGGAAGCGGGCGATCTCGTCTGCCTGAAGGATGTCGATGAAAGCACGATCAAGCTGTGCCTCGTCCATTGCAAGGGCGCGCTCGGCGGCCAGGTGTCGAACGATATCGGCAACTTCTACACGGTCTGCGGCCAGGCCCAGAAGAGCATCACGGTCAAGCATCTCGGCATCGGGCGACTGTACCATGACCTCAAGCGCCGCCATGAGATATGGGACAGGGACGGCCATTCGCGCTTCCTGAAAGGCGATATGAAGGTGCTTTCGTACTTCAAGGAAAAGGCGAGACGATCGAAAGTGACTTTCGAGGTGATCGTCGTGCAGCCCGGCGGGTCAAAGCCGGCGCTTAGCGCGGATATTCTTAAATTGCTCGGAACAACCGAACTGTTCCTGAAGACGACGACGCAGGGCGAGTTTCGTGTTGTTGTTTCACCGTGATGGTCTGAAACCTAGATTGGTACCGCCGCCATTCGCCCTTCACGAGCTTGACCGACGATAGGCGTCAGGATGCGAAAAGTAGACAAAAGTAGCGGCGGACCCTTGGTTCCATACTGTGTTGTAGAGCCAATACACCTCCCACTTTTGTGCGACATCACGGACTCGAGCCCACTCTTCGAAGTCGAATTCGGCGAGAGCGTAAAAGGGCGCGGATAAAGGCGATTTTAGACTCTGCGTTTCTGGTGAATCCCTACTGGGTGAACGGACCGCGTGAATCGGCCGTTCGATACCCTGGGGAAGGATGCGCTATGAAGCGGAGCGATCGCCAATCGGAGCCCAAGGCGCCTGCCAACGACAATGGCAGGGGACGTGGCGAGTCCCTCGATCCTCGAATCTGTCGCATCGCCGAAGCAATCGGCCGGCATTTGGCGCGGGAGCACGCCAATCTTCTCCCGCCGGCCAATGACAACGAGCCGCGAGATGAGTGACACGGCCGGGCTTGAGCGATCGAGCTTGACATTTTCGCATTATACGGAGAATACAGATGATCGGAAGTTTACATGCCGAGGAAGCTATGGCGCAAACCACTGCGATGGAATTTCAGCGCAAATTCGGCGAATTTCAGCATCAGGCCCAGCGTGAACCGGTGGAGATCACCCGCCACGGCCGGCGGGAACTGGTTCTGATGTCGGCCGATCACTATGACTGGCTCGTCGCGGCAGCACGCCGGACCGGTCGGACGACAGAGGCAGCGGAGGTTGTTGTGGACGCCGTGCGCCGGGCCGAGATGGACCCGGAGCATGCCCCGCTCGACGATCTCATGAAGTGAGGCGGGGCTGGTGGCCTTGCCAGAGCCGAAGCCGGGTCTGGTGATCCGCTACGACTATCTCTGGTCCCACGAGGCCGCTGCAGGCCGCGATCAGGGAAAGGAGCGTCCGGCCTGCCTGGTCGCGGCGAGCGACTCCAGCCTCCGCCCAAAGTTCGTGGTCATTCTGCCGATCACGCACGCGCCGGCGGACGATGACACAGTCGGCATCGAGATACCGGCGAAGGTGAAGGAGGCGCTCGGGCTAGACGAGGCGCCAAGTTGGGTGATCGTATCGGAATACAACGTCGATGAATGGCCGAATGGCGGCCTCGCTCCGCTACCTGGCCGCCCTGACGTGTTCAGTTACGGTTTCATCCCGCCGCGCCTGTTCGCGAAGGTGAAGGAGAAGTTCCTGGAGTTGAGCGGGCAGCGCCAGAGCAGTGGCGTCCGCCGATAGGGGGATTGAGAATGATCAAGGTTGCGCTCTACGCCCGCTACTCCTCCGACAATCAGAGCGTTACCTCGATCGACGACCAGCTCCGCGTCTGCCGCGACCATGCCGCACGTGAGAACTGGCGCGTCGTCGACACCTACCAGGATGCAGCCATCTCGGGCGCCAGCGTGACCTTGCGGCGTGGCATGCAGGCGCTGCTGCAGGACGCCAAGCAAGGGAAGTTCGACCTCGTGCTGGCCGAGGCACTTGACCGCATCTCCCGCGACCAGGCCGATATCGCGACTTTGTTCAAGCATCTGCGCTTCGCCGGCGTGCAGATCGTCACCCTGGCCGAAGGCGAAATCTCGGAGCTGCACGTCGGCCTGAAAGGCACGATGAACGCGCTGTTCCTGAAGGACCTCGCGGCCAAGACCCATCGCGGTCTCCAGGGGCGCGTCGAGAAGGGCAAGGCCGGTGGGGGACTCTGCTACGGCTATGACGTCGTCAAGCGCACCAACAGCGAAGGCGAGCTGCTCCGCGGGGAACGCGCGATCAACGAAGCCGAGGCTCGGATCGTCCGACGCATTTTCCGAGAGTTCGCCGCCGGTCGGAGCCCGCGTGCGATCGCGGCCGAACTGAACCGTGAGGGCGTTCCCGGTCCGCTTGGCCGCGCCTGGGGTGATACGACGATAAGGGGGCACGTCTCGCGCGGCACCGGCATTCTCAACAACGAGCTCTACATCGGTGTGCTCGTCTGGAACCGGCAACGGTACGTCAAGGATCCGGGCACCGGCCGGCGCGTCTCCCGGCCAAACCCGGAGTCCGAATGGCTCAGGACGGATGTTCCCGAGTTGCGTATCGTCGATGACGCGCTCTGGCGAGCGGTGAAAGACCGGCAGGCGGAGCTTGCGAAGCAGTTCGAACCAACGACCATCGGCGTGCGGGAGGCACGAGCGAAGCGCATCCACGCCTTGCGTCGGCCGGCCTTCCTGTTGTCCGGCCTGCTGACTTGCGGCTGCTGCGGCGGAAAGTACGGGATCATCGCACGGGACCGCTATGGCTGCCTGAACCACTATCGGCGCAGCACGTGCGACAACAACCGCACGGTGGCCCGGCAGGTGATCGAGCGCCGCGCTCTTGCCGGCCTTCAGGATAAGCTCGTTTCAGCAGATGCCGTGGCCCTGGCGGTGCGCGCCTATGTGGAGCAGACCAATCGGCAGAACCAGGAGCGCCGCGCCCAGACCGAAGTCGACCGCCAGGCTCTCGAGAAGATCGAGCGCGCGATCCAGGGCATCATGCGGGCCATCGAGGACGGGATGTACCAGTCCTCCATGAAAGCGCGGATGGAGGAATTGGAGCGGGAGAAGGCCGAAATCACGGCGCGCATAGCTGAGGCGCCAGCCGACATGCCTGACGTGCATCCGAACATCGCCGAACTCTACCGCATGCAAGTCGCCAGGCTGACGGACGCTCTGGCGAGCCCCGATACGCATGCCGAAGCGGCCGCGGATGTTCGCGCTTTGATCGGGGAGGTGGTGATCACGCCGGGCGTCGGCAGAGGCGAGTTTACCGCCGTCTTACGCGGCGAATTGCTAGGGATTCTGGGCTTGGTTGCCGAGGAGAAAAGCGCTCCCGGACCTGAAGCTTTAACAAACGCGGTTGCGGGCCCCCGCAACCAAATTAAGCCCGCAATGTCATAGACTTGCGGGCTTTGGTGTGTCTGGGCCATGGCCCCGGCCGGCAGGCGTGGAAGCACTGTGGAAGCAAGCGGATGAGGAAATAGGAGGGGTTAGCTACCCGCCTTCTGCCATACCGCTTGAGTAAATTCCCAAGCGGCTGATGCGCTGTATAGTGTCGCCGCCAACCCCATTAGGATAGGCGATACAGCTAAAAACACTAATTTAATGTGCCTAGTGATAATGGCCATACGCCTATTTTCAAGTTCTCTTTCAAGTTTCTTGATTTCTTTATTTGCTATTTCAAATTTTTCGCCTATAGCCCCTTTCGCGAAAGGCCACCTCTCTCCTCGCAGCCGCACGATTACGAGAAGGGTGAGGGCCGCGATTCCGGTGCGAAGGGCCACGACCGTCAGCGGAGGCAATTCTTCGACGGCTACAGCGACGAAAAAGAATGATCCGCCCCAAAGGACCGAGAGCAGCAAGAGCAATGCCCAGTCCTGTAGTGTCATATGCATGGCAAGTATCCGTGAATCGTTGAACTGCCAGATATCTACAGCCTTGCTCTTGGCGACACTGGCCATTTTCGGACATCATCACCCGCGCGACCTCGCGTCGGGCCGGTTTCGCCTCTAAACTCGCCTCATGCTTGATTTTGATACATGCAACGAAGCACGATTGAGGCGTGATCCGGCCTTTGATGGAAAGTTTTTCACGGCTGTCTGCACGACCAGAATCTATTGCCGGCCGGTTTGTCCGGTGAAGCATCCGCTCACAAAAAACGTCAGCTATTACCCCACCGCCGCGGCGGCCGAACGGGCAGGCTATCGACCCTGCCTGCGATGCAGACCGGAAGCGGCCCCTTTCTGTGCTGCGTGGAAAGGAACCCGTGCCACAGTTGAACGTGCGTTGAAGCTGATTGAGGACGGTGCATTGGATACCGGCACCGTAGAGGCCCTGGCTGACCGCCTTGGTGTTGGGGCACGGCATCTTTCGCGTCTTTTCGCCGATCATATTGGTGCGTCACCGCTTCAGACCGCGCAGACGCTCCGCATCAGGCGGGCAAAACGACTTCTGGACGAAACCACACTGCCAATCACGGATATCGCATTCAAAGCGGGCTTTGGGAGTGTAAGACGCTTTAACGCGGCTTTTCAGAAGCTCTATGGGCGTCCGCCGTCTTCTATCCGAAGGCCAAAGCGATGAATGGGTTGTGTTCCACGCATATAGCAAGCCCTGTCGGAGAGCTTCTGGTTGCGGGCACCGATGACGCTCATCATTTCCTGAGCTTCCCGACAGGTCGCAAAGCGTTCGATCCGCGCCCGGAATGGTAACAGGCCGACGCGCCATGCGATGGCGTCCTCAAGGCTGTCCGGATAGCCTTCCTTTTTCACCTCCGCGTATCGCGCGTTCAGTGCCTCATCCCGCACGGTGAGGACAAGCTTCATCGCTTCCTTGAAATAGCGCAGCCCGTCGGGCGTGCGGAACCACAGGGACATGATGAAGCGGCTCCATGCGCTGCGCTGCTACACGGAGGATTTGAGGACGTCATGTTTCATCCCCGACTTTTGCTGCAATCCGCGCGCATGACGGGCCGACCAACTCCCAGACCGCTTCGATAATCGATTCCAGCGAAATATTGTCGAGTTCGAGCGATGCAGCATAGGCACGCCATTGCCTTTGCTTCCCTTCGTCCCTAGCCATCTCGTCCGATAAGCCCGAGGGGCGTTCATTCGGGATCGGCGTTCCACGACGTTCGAACGTTGCGCGGATGGCTGCATCCAGGTCGCTATCGAAAATGTCGATGGCGCGCGGGATCGCCCACAGGTCGTAATAGTCTTTCATGCGTCCGTTGAGGACGCCAAGCGCCACCATCGCCTGGAATTTCTCGGCGATTACCGTGGCGGGCGGATAGGAGCGAACCTGCGGAGCGGGAAGATCCAGCAGGGTCGGATAGTCAAGCCGCTGCGTCGCATCGGCCATAGCGTCGCCGAAACCGATGTCAATTGTAACGGGAATGCGCGTCCTTTCGAGATAGGCCGCGGTCTTGAGGCGAACCCCGCCATATTCCATCTCTTCTCGAATAACCGTCGCAGTGAGCGCGTCGATATCAAAGGCGAGCCCATCGTCGCTCTCGATTGCCATGATCTCCCCGAAGTCAGCGATCAGACGGTCAGGATCGGTGTCCCCATGTCCGAGAAAGTCTGCATCCCGCGTCACCCGATTGCCGTCGGCCACCCAGACCGTGACCAGCATGCCGCCTTTCAGGACGAAGCGGTCCCTATGCGCTGAGATCGACAGGCGATAAAGCAGTCGTTCGAGCGCGAACCGCACCAGCAGGACGTCGAATGCGCGCCCTTCTTTGCGGGCCATATTGAGCAGCCGGTCCTTGACCGATTTCGCTATATTCGTTGGTGCTTTAGCCATTGGAGGTGAGCGCCTCGAGATAGGGTTGCATCACCTTCCAAGCGCCGCCGGCCTTCGCGGCCTGGGCGATTGCGCTCGGAGTTGCCTTGCGTTGCTGAAGAGCAGCGCGCAGGCCTTCTACAGCGACTGACCGGTCGACCAGTTTGGGGTTTCGGAAGAGGTCGGCAAGGGTCTTCGGGATCGAATAGACCGGGACGTCGAGTCCAGCGATCGCGTGATGCTCGATGCCCTGTCGCAGATAGGGCTCCGTGAAACGAACCATACGCAGCGGGGGATAGGACTGCACGGGCGCCCAATCGCTCGTCCCGATCGCCATCCAAACGCGCCGTGGCATTTGGTCGGTCAGTCCATGAAAGGCGAGCGCCGACACCAAAGCGATCACGCCTTTGGGGGCACGCATGATGGCTTCAGCAAGGATCTGGTTCTCTTCGACCTCTGCGCCACGCTTTTGATAAACCCCGCGCGAGATACGTTCGATCTCTCCCTCCTCGACGGCCCGTGCGATCGTTTGCGCGCTGATGCCAGCCTCGCGCAGTTGATGCGCATGCATCATGCTCCGCGCATTGAGCAGGCTTCTGAGCTTCGTCCTTTGCGAATTTTTCGTCGAGAGCATGTGACAAAACCTATAATCGATCCCTCTTTTATCAGAGGTTTTGTCACATGTCATCCATCCGGAAACCGGCCTTTCCGCTGCCGCCCGGCTGTGCATCGACTGTCTGAAGGCGATGCAATTGCCTGGCTGACCTCACAAGCCGAACTGATGAAGGATATCGGCGTAGTGCCGTTGCGCCACATCGGGATGGGAGCGCAGGCGCTGCTTCAGCTGGTTGAGGCCGGTATCGCGGAACATCGGGTTCAGCGGGTCGCTGGCCGGGCCGCGCGCCAGGGCCGCCAGATGCGCCGGCAATGACACTAGCGGAATTTCCGTATCCAGCCGGGCGGCGAAGAAGAAAGCGATGGAGATGCGGTCCACGCCGGCCGGTGGGGCGACGACGCGGTGCGTTGTCGCGCGCAGATAGCCATTGGTCGCCAGTTCCAGCAACTCGCCGATATTGACGACGAAGCTGCCGCGGATCGGCGCCGCCGTGACCCAGCCCGCGTCCGTCTCGACCTGGAGACCGGCCTGCCGGTCCTGCAGCAGCAGGGTCAGGAACCCGCCATCCTTGTGCGCGCCCACGCCCTGCTCGTCCTCGGCGATGTCGCGCCCCGGATAATGGATCACCTTCAGCCGGTGGTTCGGCTGTTCCCGGTAGATGGCGGAGAAGGCGTCAGCCGGCAGTTCCAGCGCCAGGGCGAAAGCCTCCAGCAGTTGCACCGACACGGCCTCCAACCTTGCCTGCCAGTCACGCACCGCAGGCTCCAGTTCCGGCAGCGCGGCCGGCCATTGGTTCGGTCCCTGCAGCCGGGTCCAGAGCGGCTGCTGGCCATCCTGCGGGATCGCCGGGCGGTCCACGCCGAAATCGATCTGCTGGCGCCAGTCCCGCCGGCCGCGTGTATGTTCGTTGCCTATTCTCGTATAGCCCCGGAAATGCGGGGAGTTGGCGATGTCGATCGCCTCCTTCTCGGCCTGGGGCAGGGCGAAGAATTTCCGCGCCAGAGACACAAGACCGTCGGAAACCTCCAGCGGCACGCCATGACCGGTGAGGTAGAAGAAGCCGACTTCGCGGGCGGTCTCACCGAGCGTCTTCAGGAAGCTGGCGCGCCGGTCGCCGCCCGCCACATAGTCCTGGAAATCGAGTGTGGGCAGGGTTGCCATATGTATTCTCCGTCAGGTTTCCGTCACAAACAGGCAAGGAGCCGCCAGCGTCAATAGCCGACGGCTCCCGCAAGGCAAGGTCTGGCAGCGCCAGGGCGTTACCAGGTCGGCAGGATCGAGCCCTTGAACTTATCCTCGATGAATTTCTTGACGGGCTCGGAACGGTAGATCGAGATGAACTTCTTGATCCGCGGATCGTCCTTGCGGTCCTCGCGGGAGGCGAAGACCAGCGTCCATTCCGAATTCTTGGTTTCGGTGATGAGCGCGTCCTTCAGCTTCAGCCCGGCCAGGTGAGCGTAGTTGTTGGACACGAAGGAGGCGTCGAGATCCGACAGCGAACGCGGCAACTGGGCGGCATCGAGTTCCACGAAGGTCACATTTTTCGGATTCTCGGCGATATCGAGCGCCGTTGCGGTGCTGCCGGCGCCCGGCTTCAGTTTAATCACCCCGGCTTCCTGGAACAGGAACAGCGCGCGGGCCGCGTTGGTCGGATCGTTGGGAATGCCCAGCTTGGCACCCTTCGGCAGGGCGTCAAAACCCTTCACCTTGGCGGAGAAGATGCCGCCCGGCACGACGATTGACGCGTCCAGCGCCACCAGCTTGTAGCCGCGCGCCTTGATCTGGTTGGCGAGGTACGGACGATGCTGGAAATTGTTCAGGTCGATCTCTCCGGCATCCAGCGCCGCGTTCGGCTGGTTCCAGTCGGTGAACTCGATGATCTCGGCCTTCAGCCCCTCTTTCTCGGCAAGGCGCGCGGCCTCGCGCAGGATGTCGCCATAGGGGCCGGATGAGACGCCGACGGTCAGGGGCTTGTCGGCAGCCTGTGCGTTGCCGGTCAGGCCGGCGAAGGCAAACAAGGCCGCGCCCAGCAGGGCGAGCGAGTGACGGGTAAGCATGTTTGGTCTCCATAAACAGGAATTAAGGTCGAGTTGCCCCATCGCGCTGCCAAGGGCGCGCGCCGGGGAGGATGATCGCCATCCTTCGGATGAGGGATGAACGGCAGGGTGGAAAGGCCCTTTGGTGGAAGGGCCGTCAGCTACATCGGTTGTGAGTCATGGATGAACTCCCTTCGGAAAACGGGAGCCAGACGGGAACCGTCCTGGCGCTTTAGCTCTTGGTGACGCGGGGCAAGCTGCTGCTCAAATTCCGCGGCCCCGCCGGCAACCTGTCGTACAGGGCCGGCCGGACAGGAGGGCGAAAGGGGGCGATGACGGAGGACGCATCTCAGGCCTTTCGCTATCGGGGGACATTCTCGGCGAGAACGGCGGGTGCCGCTTCTGCCGAGAGCAGGTGTTTCTGGATCTTGCCGCTGGTGGTCTTCGGCAATTCGGTGACGAAATGGTACCGGCGCGGGCGCTTGTAGGGCGCCAGCCGGTCACCTTCGAGCAGGAAGGCCTCCAGCTTTTCCGCCGTGAGATCGCTGCCGGTGCGCGGCACGATATGGGCCGCGACGATCTGGCCCCAGAGCGGGTCCGGTTCTCCGGCCACCGCGACCTCCAGAACATCGGGATGCACGATCAGCGCATCCTCGACCTCGCGCGGGTAAACGTTCTCCCCGCCAGAATTGATCATGTGGTCGATGCGGTCGCGTATCCACAGATAGCCGTCCTCATCCAGCACGCCGAGATCGCCAGTATGATACCAGCCATGGGCGAGGGCGAGGGCGTTCGCTTCTGGACGGTTCAGATAGCCGCCCATCATGCAGGGTCCGCGCACCAGGATTTCGCCCACCTCGCCAGGCTCCGCCGGCTGGCCGGGGTCGGTCGGGCTGTCATCCGCGGTCAGTCTTGCGACCACGAGATCGTGGTTCAGCGCCGGCTTGCCGGCCGATCCGGCATGCGAGAGCTGTTCGTCGGGGCCGAGCCAGCTCATACACGGCCCCATCTCCGTCGTGCCATAGACCTGCACCAGCTTCGCACCGACCTTGCGGTCCCATTCGCGGATCAGGTGAGGCGCCATCGAGGCGCCGCCATATTCGACCAGCCGCAGGCTGGACAGATCGCGCCGCGCGAGGTCCTCGTGATGCAGCAGCATGTTGATCATGGTCGGCGCGGCGAAGAAATGCGTCACCCGCTCGGCCTCGATCAGCCGCAGCGCCTCGGCGGCATCGAACCGGCGCAGCAATATCTGCGTCGCGCCGACATGCAGCCGGGGCAGGAAGCTGGTATGCAGTTCCGCCGTATGGTTCAGCGGTGCCACCGCCAGGCCGACATCGCCGGGCGACAGACCCATGATCTGCATCATCAGGTAATTATGGGTGATCTTGCTGCGATGTGTGTGCAGCACGCCCTTGGGCCGACCGGTCGTGCCGCTGGTGTACATCAGGATGGCGGGATCGTCCTCATGCACATCGATCACCGTCGCCGTTGCCGGCTGGTACGCCGCCAGCGCGGGGAGGGACCGGCTGCCGCGCGGTGGCTCGTCCTCGTCGGCATAGAGCCAGTGCTCGACCGCTATGCGCGCGCCAGCCCGGACCTTCTCGACCGTCTCGCTGCCTTCCCGCTCGTAAAACAGGATGCGCGCCTTGCCGTCATCAAGGATGAATTCCAGCTCTTGCGCCGCCAGCCTGTAGTTGATCGGGTTGAATACCGCGCCGACCTTCGCCGCCGCGAGCAACGTGAAGACGAAAGCCGGCGTGTTGTACAGGAACGCCGCCACCACATCGCCCCGCCCGATGCCAAGCGACAGCAGCAGATTGGCGTGTCGGTTCGCGGCGGCTTGCAGCGCGGCGTAGCTCCAAACTTTCCGCTGCCCGTCCTGCCAGCAGACAAGGGCGGGTTTCGACGGGTGATATCGGGCGGCCCAGCTCAGCGTGTCGGCCAGTGTCGGTCCGGTGGCGGTCATGTCGGTTACAGCACGAATTGCTCGAGAAGGTCAGCGTGATGCCGCTGTGCGACATCGGGGTGGGAGCGCAGACGGCCTTTCAGGTAGTTGCGCCCAACCTCGCGGAACAGCGGGTTCAGCGGGTCGGCCGTCGGGCCGCTGGCTTCCGCCGCCAGTTCGGGCGACAGGTCGAGCAGCGGCACGGTGGCGTCCAGCCGTGCGCCCATGAAGAAGGCGACGGAGATGCGGTCAGTGTTGGCCGGCGGGGTGATGACCCGATGCACCGTTGCGCGCAGATAGCCGTTCGAGGCCAGTTCCAGCAATTCGCCGATATTCACGACGAAGACGCCGGGGATCGGCTCCGCGTCGATCCAGCCCTGTTCGGTCTCCACCTGCAGCCCCTTCTGCCGGTCCTGCAGCAGCAGGGTCAGGAAGCCACTGTCCTTGTGCGGCCCCACTCCCTGATCGTCGGATGTTAGATCGCGCCCCGGATAACGGATCAGCTTGATCAGCCGGTTGGGCGCGCCATTATAGATCGGACTGAACACATCCTCGGGCTGGCCGAGCGACAGGGCGAAGGCGCGCAGCACCCGCACCGCGAGATCGGTCACGGAGGCCTGCCATTCCAGCAGGGCGTTGCGGAATTCCGGAATCGCCTCCGGCCACTGGTTCGGTCCCTGCAGGCGCGTCCAGGCCGGCAGGTCCGGATGGCGCGGCAGGGCGGGAAGTTCCGTGCCGATATCGATCTGCTCGCGCCAGTCCTGCCGGCCACGGGTAATTTCCCAGCCGGCGCGGGTGTAGCCACGGAAATGCGGCGAGTTGACCATCTCGATTGCCAGTTTCTCCGGCTCCGGCAGATCGAAGAGTTGCCGGGAAAGCCTGAAGATGCCGTCGATCTCCCGGTCCGGGATGCCGTGACCCGTCAGATAGAAGAAACCCACATCGCGCGCGGCGGCGCGCAGGGCGGACAGGAATTTCTCCCTCTCGAACGGTCCCTGGTCGAACTGCCGGAGATCCAGCAGCGGCAGGTTCAGCGAGGATTGTGCGTGCTGAAGCATGACAGCCCCCCTCAGGCCGCGATGGTGCGACGGCCGGCGGCGGAAAGACCACGTTCGATATCGGCGAGAATGTCGTCGATATGCTCGATGCCGACCGACAGGCGGATATAGCCGTCGGTGACGCCGGTCGAGATCTGGTCCTCCAGCGCAAGCTGCGAATGGGTGGTGGTCGCCGGGTGGATTGCCAGGCTGCGCGCATCGCCGATATTGGCGACATGGTAGAACAGCTCCAGCGCGTCGATGAACCGCCGGCCGGCCTCGCGCCCGCCCTCCAGCTCGAAGCCGAGCAGCCCGCCATAGCCGCCCTTCAGGTATTTGTCGGCGCGGTCCTTCGCGGCCCCGGTCTGCAGGGCGGGATAGATGACCCGCGTCACCTCCGGGCGGTTCTTCAGGAAATCGGCGACCGTCGCGGCATTGCTGGAATGGCGCTCGATGCGCAGCGCCAGCGTCTCGATGCCCTGCAGCGTCAGGAAGGCGTTGAAGGGCGACAGAGAGGCGCCGAGATCGCGCAACAGCGTGGTACGCGCCTTCACGACATAGGCGACCGGGCCCAGCGATTCCGTCGCTTCCACCCAGACCGCGCCGTGATAGCTGGGGTCCGGCTGGTTCAGGTAGGGCTGGCGCTCCGGGTAGGCCTTCCAGTCGAAATTGCCGCCATCGATAATCAGCCCGCCGATGGAGGTGCCATGACCGCCCAGATACTTCGTCGTCGAATAGACCACCACCGCCGCGCCATGGTCGAACGGACGGACGAGCAACGGGGCTGCCGTATTGTCCACGATCAGCGGCACGCCGAATTCGCGGCCGATGGCTGCCACCTCGGCGATCGGGAACACGATCAGCTTGGGGTTCGGCAGGGTTTCCGCGTAATAGGCGCGGGTGCGGTCGTCAGTGGCGCGGCGGAAATTCTCCGGATCGGCGGGATCGACGAAGCGCACCTCGATGCCCTGTTCCTTCAGCCGGTTGGCGAACAGGTTCCAGGTGCCGCCATACAGATCAGTCGAGCTGACGATATTGTCGCCGGCATGGGCGATGTTCTGGATGGCGTAGGCCGAGGCAGCCTGCCCCGAGGCCACGGCCAGCGCCGCCACGCCGCCTTCCAGCGCTGCCACACGCTTTTCCAGCACCTCGGTCGTCGGGTTGCCGACGCGGGTGTAGATGTTGCCATGCACCTTCAGCGCGAACAGGTCGGCGGCGTGCTCCGTGTTCTCGAACTGATAGGAGGTCGTCTGGAACAACGGCACGGCGACGGCGCCGGTGCCGGGGTCGGAGCGCCAGCCGGTATGCAGGGCGATGGTCTCGGGGTTCTTGTAGTCGCTCATTTCTGCGTTTCCTTCTGTCTGCTGATGTGCCGGATGCCTGTCAGGCGGCGTCGGCTTCGGGATAGAGCCGGCGCAATTCCACGCCGAGATAGGCGGCGAGCGCCTTCATGCCGTATTTGCCGGCGACCCGTTCGGCGTCCGGGTTGTAATTGGTGTTGGTGTTGACGTCGTAGGTGAAGGCCACACCCTCGGCGTCAAGCACGTACTCGATCCCCGCGACGTCGATGCCGGCAGCTTCCAGGAACCGCTCATAGGCGGCCTGCTGTGCCGATGCGATGCCGTGAATGATCTGGAATTTCGGTGGTTGCTGCGCCGGCGGCGATGCTGCTGCTTCGCCGGCCGGGCAGAAGGCGTCGCCAACCTGGCAGGCATCGGCAGGGCACAACTCGAACCCGTCGCTGGTATCGACGCGGACGGCATAGAGGAAGCGCCGGCCGATGAACTCGGCACGCACGATGTAGGGCACGGGGGCACGCACATAGTGCTGCAGCAGATGGATGCCATCGGCAGAAGCCTCGTAGGCGTCGCTTTCCAGATAGGCTTCCAGCGCGCCGACAGTCTGGAACAGCTGGACGCCCAGCCCCTTGCCGCCGCGATTGGGCTTCAGGATGAATGGGCCGTCCCCGAAATGCCGCCGCGCGGCGGCCGGCAAACGCTCCTTGCCGAGCACGGCCACGGTACGCGGCGTGCGGATGCCGGCGGCATCCAGTGTCGCGTACTGGCGGGCCTTGCTGATCTCCAGATCCAGCGCCGGGGCGCCGTTGACCACCTTGCGGCCATGACGCTGCAGCCAGGCGAGCAGGGCGGCGGTGTATTCGGCGGAATAGCGGTGGTCGCGCGTGTGCGACGACGCGCTCATCCGGTTGTAGAAAATGCCCTCGGGCGGCGGGGCGGACAGGTCGAACTCGCCTTCCGCCAGATGCCAGTTCACCCAGGACAGCCCCTGCGCGGCGAAGGCTTCCGCCAGCGGCTCGACCCAGACGGAATTCTCGTGAATGACATGTATATCGGTCATGACCGGTACCTCTTCTCGACCATGTGGGAGAGAGGACCGGAAGCGGCGGAGCCGACAACACGCTATAGGAACGGGGGGTTCGCTTGTGAACTCCGACCTTTTAGCGAGTTGTTTAACGTGGCCGCAAGCCGGTCGGCTCAAATCACCACGGATGAGAACGAGATTATGTGATTGGTGGAACAGGCGTCAATAAAAATACGATACTGAGGTGATGATTTATTATTTTTACATTATTTAAATGTTGTTAATGGGTTGGTGTCTGCACAGAATTCCCCACATATCCCTTTTCGAAGGGCTGTTGACCAAAATCCTGCGAAGCACGGGCCGCATTCAATCAGAGAAGATATAGGCCTGTGTCGCAGCAACGGTGACTATGCTGCCTTTCTCATGGTCAAACCGTTGAACATCCTGCCGACTGACGATGGCATCCAGTTCACCCAGCCCCCGGATGCCGAGGCGCAGGGTGAGTACAGCTCCTGAAAGGGTAATGCTGATCACCTCGGCCGTTACGCCGTTGGCGGTGCCCTGTGGCTGTACGGACACATCGTGCGGGCGGATGTAGGCGACGGCGCGGCCTTCCGGCGTGCCGGGGGCAGCGGGGAAGCGGGCACCCAGCACCTCGGCCTGCCCGTCCGTCACCTGGACCGGAAGGGTCAGCGTGTCGCCGATGAACTGCGCGACGAAGGCGGTGGCGGGGCTGTCATACACCTTCTGCGGGGAGCCATCCTGTTCAATCAGCCCCTTGTTCAGCACGACCACGCGGTCGGCCAGTTCCAGCGCCTCTTCCTGGTCATGGGTGACAAACAATGTGGCCAGGCCCAGCTCGTCGTGCAGGTTGCGCAGCCAGCGTCGCAGTTCCTTGCGTACCTTGGCATCAAGCGCGCCGAACGGCTCGTCCAGGAGCAGCACGGAAGGGTCGATGGCGAGCGCCCGGGCCAGTGCCACACGCTGGCGCTGGCCGCCGGAGAGCTGTTGCGGATAGCGTTTCTCCAACCCCTGCAGATGCACGCGCTCCAGCAGCAGGCGGACACGCTCGGTGATCTCGGCGCGGGCGGGCCGGGCGCCACGCGGGCGCACATCCAGGCCGAAGGCGACATTCTGCGCCACTGTCATATGGCGGAACAAAGCATATTGCTGGAACACAAAGCCGACGCGCCGCTCCCGCGCGGTCATCGACAGCGCGTCGCGGCCGCCGAACAGCACGTCGCCGCTATCGGGGAATTCCAGCCCGGCGATGACACGCAGCAGCGTCGTCTTGCCGGAGCCGGAGGGGCCCAGCAGCGCCACCAGCTCGCCCGGCGCGACCGAGAGGCTGACGCCGTCCAGCGCGGCGAAATTATCGAAGTGCTTGACGACGTTGCGCACCTCGATTCCAACGGAGGCGTTGCCCACAAGGCGCGGCGTGTGGCGGGCGTCAGCAGGGCTGGTGGCAGCTTCGGTACGGGTGGATGACGGCACGGTCGGACTCTCGATGGTTTCAAAGGCGCTCATGACTGTCTCTCCGGCGTTCGGCCCAAAGTTTGATGAACAGGGTGATGAGGGCAATAACGGTCAAGGTGGAGGCGGCGGCGAAGGCGCCAGCCGTATTCTGGTCCTGAAACAGCAGTTCGATCTGCAGTGGCAGCGTATTGGTTTCCCCCCGGATGCTGCCGGACACCACGCTGACCGCGCCGAATTCGCCCATCACCCGGGCGTTGCACAGCACGGCGCCATAGAGCAGCGCCCATTTGATATTGGGAAGGGTGACCTTCCAGAAAAGCATGTAACCCGATGCGCCAAGGCTTACGCCGGCCTCCTCGTCCTCCACGCCCTGGCTCTGCATCACGGTGATCAGCTCGCGCGCGACGAAGGGGCTGGTGACGAACAGGCTGACCAGGAAGATGGCGAACACCGTGAACATGATCTGGATGCCGCTTGCCGCCAGCCAGGGGCCGAACAGGCCTTGCGCGCCATACAGGAACAGATAGGCGGTGCCGGCGACGATCGGCGAGATGGAGAAGGGAATCTCGATCAGCGTGGTCATCAGCTTCTTGCCTGGAAAGGTGAAGCGGGTGATCGCCCAGGCCGCCGCGATGCCGAAGCCGATATTGATCGGCACCACGATCAGCGCCGTCAGGACGGTCAGCCAGATGGCATACAGCGTCGCCGGCTGCAGGATGGCCGCCATATACACCGACGCACCGCTGGACAACGCCATGCCGAAAACGGCAACGACCGGCAGGCCGATCACCAGCACCGACAGGGTGACGGCGAGGCCAATCAGCAGGGCATGCGCGACCGGGCCGGCGAAGACCCGGCGGCGTGGCGCGGTCAAATCGATGGCCGCCATGATCAGGACCGCCGCATGTAGCGCAGCTGCCAGAGCTGTAGCGCGTTGACCGCGAACAGCATCACGAAGGCCGACAGCAGGATCACCGTCGCCAGCGCCGCGGCGGCCGGATAATCGTACTCGTCGATGCGGATATAGGTCAGCAGCGCGGTGATCTCGGTGCGCATCGGCAGGTTGCCGGCGATGAACACCACCGCGCCGAACTCGCCCAGGCTGCGCGCGAAGGCCAGCGACGCGCCGGCCAGGAAGGAAGGCATCAGCACCGGCCAGATCACCCGCGCGAAGAGCTGCCCGTCGGTCGCGCCCAGCATATGGCCGGCCTCCTCGATCTCGACTTCCAGATCCTCCAGCACAGGCTGTATCGTGCGCACCACGAAGGGCAGGCTGGTGAAGGCCATGGCGATGACGATGCCGGGCTGCGCATAGGCGATCTTGATGCCCATCGGCTCCAGCCATTGCCCGAAAATTCCGTTGCGCGCGAACAGCGCGGTCAGTGCGATGCCCGCCACCGCCGTCGGCAGGGCGAAGGGCAGGTCGATCATCGCATCCAGCAGCCGCCGGCCGGTAAAGTCGTAGCGCACCAGCACCCAGGCCAGTAGCAGGCCGAAACCCGCATTGAACAGCGTCGCATAGAAGGCGGAGCTGAGGGTGATGCGGTAGGTCGCCACCGCCCGGCGCGAACTGACGATGGCCCAGAATTCGGCCGGGCTGAGGCTGGCGGCGTGCAGCAGCAGGGCGGCGATCGGCAGCAGCACGATCACCCCCAGATAGGTTGCCGACAGGCCCAGCGTCAGGCCGAAGCCGGGCAGGGCGCGCCGTTGCCTGCGCCGTCTGGACGGCGCAGGGGCGGCAGCCCGACCGGAGGGAAGGGAAGACAGGCCAATCACCGCTGGCCGAACAGCTTGTCGAGTGTGCCGCCGGAGGCGAAATGCTCTTGCGTCACCTTGTCCCAGCCGCCGAACGCATCCTCCACCTTGATCAGCCGGATCGCTGGCAGCGGCGCGGCATATTTCTTCGACACGGTTTCATCCTGCACTCGGTAGAAGAAGTCGCGGGCCAGCACTTCCTGCGCGACCGGGGCATAGAGGAAGTCGAGATAGGCCTTGGCGACCTTCTGGCTGCCGCGCTTCTCCGCAACGCCATCGACCACGGCGACCGGGAACTCGGCAAGCAGGCTGACGGAGGGGGTGATGGCTTCGTACTTGTCCTCGCCATGCTGCTTGCGCATCGCATGGACTTCAGATTCGAAGGTGATCAGCACATCGCCGATGCCGCGTTCGATGAAGGTGGTGGTGGCCCCGCGACCGCCGGTATCGAACACCGGCACATTGTCGAACAGCTTCTTTACGAAAGCCTCGGTCTTGGCCGTGTCGCCGCCGAACTTCTCCTGCGCGAAGCTATAGGCCGCCATATAGGTATAACGCGCATTGCCGGAGGTCTTCGGGTTCGGGAAGATCACCTCCACCCCGTCGCGGACCAGATCGTCCCAATCCTTGAGCGCCTTGGGATTGCCCTTGCGCACCAGGAAGGCCGGCAGGGAATAGTAGGGCGAGGCATTGTTCGGGAATCGCTGCTGCCAGTCGCCGGCGACCAGCTTGCCCTTGTCGTGCAGGATCTGCACGTCGGTCACCTGGTTGAAGGTGACCACATCGGCCTGCAGCCCTTCCAGGATGCTGCGCGCCTGGCGGGAGGAGCCGGCATGCGACTGCTTCACCTCGATATCCTGGCCGGTCTTGTGCTTCCAGTCGGCGACGAACAGCGGATTGATCGCGGCGAACAGCTCGCGAGCGATGTCGTAAGAGACGTTCAGTATGGCATCCGGCTCTGCCGCCTTGGCGGGGCTGCCCAGGGTAAGTGCGCCGGCGATCAGTGGCAGCGCCAGCAGACGCGATAGTCGCTTCGTCATGATGTCTTTCCTTCCATTCTGTTCCGGTTCAACTCGCCAGACGCTGGGCGGTTGGGGTTTCGTCCCCGATCCGCAGCGCCTCGTTGAACTTGTTGAAAAAACCGCAGAGGGTGATGCGCAAGGTCAGTTCGACGATCTGCGCCTCGCTGAAATGCAGGCGAAGCTGCTCAAACAGCGAATCGGGAACATGGCCGGGCCGGGTCCAGGCGATGGCGGCGTATTCCGCGACCAGCTTATCGATGGCGTTCAGCTCGGGGTGGTTCGCATAATCCAGCAGCCGCTCGATGCCAGCCTCCGATACGCCTTCCTCGGCCAGGAAAGGAGCGTGGCGGGAAACGCAATAATCACACTCGTTCAGTTTCGAGACGGTCAGGATCGCGATTTCCAGATAGCGCTTCGGCAGCGTTCGGGCACGCCGCAGCTCCAGCAGCATCGGCATGAGATGCCGCAGCGCGGAGGGTACATGCGCGAGCACAGCTACCTGATTACGGAAGGGGCCGTAATTATCAGCGAACTCCTCGTAGACCGCCGCCAGATCAAGCGGTATTTCCATGGATGAAAGGGGGCGCACTCGGGTCATCGCTCGACTCCTCTGAACGGGGGCGACGCGAGGCGACCGGTGCGGCATAAGCCCAAACCCACGATGGAGATCAGGGCCCGGCTATCAACCGAACACCGACCTTTTAGCGAGTTGTTTAACGTGGCCGCAAGCCGGTCGGCTCAAATCACCACGGAATAATCGGACGGTATTGTACAGTATCACAGTGAGTCAACAATAAATTAACGTGTAAGTTTGTTTTGTTATATATTTAACAGTATCGAATTGTATTAATGCTTGCCGCCAGTCGATAACTCATGTCCGAAGCGCCATTCCAGCACACTCTTGGCGACCAGCGTCACCAGCGCCAGCAGGGCGAGGATCGAGGCGACGGCGAAGGCGGCGACGAAATTATATTCGTTGTAGAGAATCTCCGCATGCAGCGGGATCGTGTTTGTCTTGCCGCGGATATGGCCGGAAACCACGGACACCGCGCCGAACTCGCCCATCGCGCGCGCATTGCAGAGCAGCACGCCGTACAGCAGGCCCCATTTGACGTTGGGCAGCGTCACCTTCCAGAACGTCTGCCAGCCGTTCGCCCCCAGCATGATGGCGGCTTCCTCCTCGTCCGTCCCTTGCGACTGCATGAGCGGGATCAGTTCTCGCGCGACGAAGGGAAAGGTGACGAACACGGTCGCCAGCACGATGCCGGGCAGGGCGAAGATGATCTGGATGTCGTTCTCGCGCAGCCAGGGGCCGAGATAGCCTTGCGCGCCGAACAGCAGCACATAGACCAGGCCGGAGATAACCGGCGACACTGAGAAGGGCAGGTCGATCAGCGTTATCAGGAACGCCTTGCCCCGGAACTCGAATTTGGCGATAGCCCAGGAAGCGACGACGCCGAAGACGATGTTCAGGGGCACCGAGATCGCGGCCACCAGCAGTGTTAGCCGGATCGCCGACAGCGCGTCGGGCTCGGCGATCGCCTCTAGAAAGGGAACGATACCGCGCCGCAGCGCCTCGATGAAGACGGCGATCAGCGGCAGCAGGATGAACAGCAGCAGGAAGCCCAGCGACAGCGCCATGACCGACCAGCGCACGGCGCGCGAATCGCGCTGCGCCTCGCGGTTAACGCCGCCGGTCTGGCCATGGGACAGAAAAATCGTCATGTGCCTCACCTTTCGTCCCAGCGACGGCTGTAGCGCTGCAGCAAATTGATGATCAGGAGCAGGACAAAGGAAGCGAGCAGCATCACCATGCCAATGGCCGCCGCCGCCGCGTAGTCGTACTGTTCCAGCTGAACGACGATCAGCAGAGGCGCGATTTCGGAGACCATCGGCATGTTTCCGGCGATGAAGATGACCGACCCGTATTCGCCCACGGCCCGCGCGAAGGCCAAAGCATAGCCGGTGAGCAGCGCCGGCATCAGTGCTGGCAGCACGACCCGTCGGAAAGTGACGGCGCGGCCAGCGCCCAGGGTTACCGCAGCCTCCTCCAGTTCCGGGTTGAGATCCTGCAGAACCGGCTGCACCGTACGCACCACGAAGGGCAGGCCGATGAAGATGAGTGCCACCACGACGCCCGCCGGGGTGAAGGCGATCTGAATACCCAGAGGGGCGAGGAACTGGCCGATCCACCCGTTCGGCGCATAGAGCGCGGTAAGAGCGAGGCCCGCCACCGCTGTCGGCAGGGCGAAAGGCAGATCGACCATCGCATCGACGATCCGTTTCAAGGGAAAGTCGTATCGCACCAGCATCCAGGCCACCGCCAGCCCCAATCCGACATTGACCGTCGCCGCAATCAGCGCCGCCCCGAAGCTGAGCCTGAGAGAGGCCAGCACACGCGGCGAACTGACCACGTCCCACACGCCTTCGGCACCCAGCGTCCAGGGCCGCAGAACCAGGGCCGCAAGCGGGATCAGGATGACCGCGCCCATATAGGCCAGTGTGAAACCCATTGCCGGGCCGAAGCCCGGCAATGGGCTGCGCCGCCTGCGGGTGAAAAGGAGAGCGGCGGTGCTCATCGGTTAACGGCCGACCTTGTATATCTGGTCGAACTCTCCGCCATCGGAGAAATGCTTCTTTTGCGCAACCTGCCAGTCGCCGAAATCCTGGATGGTGAACAGCTCCAGGTTGGCGAAGCGTTTCCCGAACTCGCCGGCATATTCAAGCTGGCGCGGACGGTAATAATGCTTGGCCGCAAGCCGCTGGCCTTCAGGCGAGTAGAGGAAATTCAGATAGGCCTCGGCCTGCTTGCGGGTGCCGCGCTTGTCGACGACCTTGTCGATGATGGCGACCGGCGGTTCCGCCAGGATGGAGACGCTGGGAACCACGATCTCCAGCTTGTCCGGCCCCAGTTCGTCGATCGCCAGGAAGGCCTCGTTCTCCCAGGCCAACAGCACATCGCCAATATTGCGCTGCACGAAGGTGGTGGTGGAGCCGCGCGCCCCGGTATCCAGCACCGGCACGTTCTTGTAGAGCGTGGTGACGAACTTCTTGGCGGCTGCGTCACTCTTGTTGTTGTGCTTCAGCGCATAGCCCCAGGCGGCCAGATAGTTCCAGCGCGCGCCGCCGGAGGTCTTGGGATTGGGGGTGATAACCTGGATGCCGGGCTTCACCAGATCTCCCCAATCTTTGATGTTCTTCGGGTTGCCCTTGCGGACCAGAAACACGATGGTGCTGGTGTAGGGCGTGCTGTTGTGCGGAAACTGCTTCTGCCAGTCCTTGTCGAGCAAGCTGGCATGCTCGGCGATGGCGTCGATGTCGTAAGCCAGGGCCAGGGTGACGACGTCCGCTTCCAGACCGTCGATCACGGCTCTTGCCTGCTTGGCGGAACCGCCATGGGAGACGGAAATGGCCAATGTCTCGCCGGTTTCCTTCTTCCAGTGTTCCGCGAAGACCTGGTTGAACTCCTTGTAGAGTTCACGGGTCGGATCATAGGACACGTTCAGCAGCGTCTGCTGCGCGGCGGCGCCATAGATCGATCCGCTGGCCACTAGTGCGCCCAGTGCGGCGGCGAAGAAATGTCGGGTGAGTCTCATGATAAAATCCTTCTGATGAAGAGGGTCAATCCTGCCGCCAGGGCAGGCCAGCGGCCTTCCAGCCGTCCAGGCGGCCGCGATGGCCCGAATCGTCGCGTGGACCTTCGAAGCCGCCACGAATGCTGTAACTGTTGGGAAAATCGGGCAGCACATGCCGCACGGCGGCTGCGCTTCGTCGTCCGGTTCGGGACAGAAACAGCAGCGTCTGGCGCGAACTCAGGACAGACATGATGAGTTGCCCGCGAAAATCCGGGTTGGGGTTGGCATAGGGACGCAGCAGCCAGCTCAGCAGCAATGGCCGTTTGCGCAGGCTGTCCAGCACCGGGACGCCGGCGTAGCGCCATTCCGGTTCGCAGCGTACATCGATGAGCACGGCGTTCGGATTGGCGCTGAGCCATTCCCAGGCGGTTTTCACGGTAACGTAGGGGACCGAGTCGTTCATCGCGGTCCGGCGGAAGCTGTTATCGTCGATACCGCTCGATATCGACGCGGTTTGGTGGTGCATAGCGGTCTTCCCAGGGCGGGGCTGGGGGGCGCGGTAAGCCGCGCCGACCGGTCCCGGCCGATCGTCAAGCCTTTGAACGTTGCCCCGTCTTGCGGGGCTGCTTTGGGGAAGCGCCAACGCCGTCCGAACGACGCTTGGCAGCTTCGGCAGGTTCTAGCCTGCGACAGCTATGTGTATCGACAACAAAGATAGCGAACCATGGTGCCCGTCCTTCTCTAGCAGGGGCTACCACGAAACAAGTTCGTGGCGCTTTAGCGTTTGGTCACGCGGCGCAAGCTGCTCAATCAAATTGCCGCGGGCTGTTCAGGGGCGGAGCCACCGCCGATCACGCTAAAAGAGTGCGGGCTGGCCTTGGGAAAGTCAATTAATTCCACATAAAAAAAATGTTTAAGTTGAGGATCGCAAGGAGAAATTTGTCCTATCTGCGTGCCAAACAAGAGAAAAATATTATTCGCCCAACACTGTATCGTCGCTTTTGGAAATCGACATCCAAACAACAGTACACTTCCAAAGTGTAAATATGGCTCCTTCTTGAGAGCGCCGGATGGGACAGCGATGCAGCTTGACGCCACATTTCCCGTCTTTCACCTCGTCTCCGGGCGGAAAGTCCTGTTCGTAGGCGGTGGCGATGCTTGTCTGCGCAAGCTGCGGCTGTTCGCTGGCAAGGGCTGCAGGCCGGTCGTTGTCGCCCCTGTGATCGACCCGGCCGTTGCCGCGCTGGTCGAGGCCGATGGCGGCGCGCTGTATCATCGTGTTTTTGCGCCCAAGGATTTGGACGGAGCCGCGCTGGTCTTTGCTGGCTCGGCGGATGAGAGCGAACTACAGGCCGTCAGCGCCGCCGCCCGGAGGGCCGGGGTGCCCGTGAATGTGCCCGACCGGCCCCAACTCTCCAGCTTCATCATGCCGGCGATCATCGACCGCGCGCCGATCACAGTCGCTGTCTCCAGCGCCGGCGCGTCGCCGGTCCTGGCGCGGCGGATCAAGTCGCGTATCGAGAGCCTGCTGCCCGCCAGTCTCGGCCGGTTCGCGCAGTTCCTGCAGCGTTTCCGGGAGGCGGCGAAGCAGGAGCTGACGGATTTCGAGCAGCGCCGCCGGCTTCAGGAGAGCCTCGCCGAAGGGCGGGTCGCCGAGCTGTTTCTGTCGGGTGACGAACCCGCCGCGGAGGCAGCCGCACAGGCGGCCCTACGCGGCGCAACTTCCGCCGTTTCGGAGGGGTCGGTCGTGCTGATCGGGGCCGGCCCGGGGGACCCCGATCTGCTGACCTTGCGGGCCGTGCGCGCGCTGCAGGAGGCGGAGGTGATCGTCCACGACAAGCTGGTCGATCCGCGCGTGCTGGATTACGCCCGCCGCGATGCCCGGCGCGTCTATGTCGGCAAGTCGCGGGCCAGCCATACCTGTTCGCAGGCGCAGATCAACGAGATATTGATCGCCGAGGCCAGGGCGGGCCATCGCGTCGCCCGGGTGAAGGGCGGCGATCCCTATGTGTTCGGGCGCGGGGCGGAGGAGATCGCCGCGCTGCGCGATGCCGGTATCCGTACGGAGGTCGTGCCCGGCCTAACGGCGGCGCTGGGTTGCGGCGCCGCAGCCGGCATACCACTCACCCACCGCGATCTTGCCAGCGGCGTGACGATCCTTTCCGGCCATGGGCTGAAGGGCGAGCCGGCGCTGGACTGGTCTGCGCTGGCGCGCTTGAACCATACGCTGGTGATCTATATGGGGCTGGCCAACCTGGCCTTTCTGTCGGCCCGGCTGATCGAGGGCGGTCTGTCACGCGCAACGCCGGCGGCCATTATCGAGAACGGCACTAGGCCGGACCAGCGCATCGTCGCCGGCACGCTGTCCGACCTGCCGGCCCTGGCCACGGCACGGGGGCTGACCGGCCCGGCGCTGATCATGGTCGGCGATGTCGTCGCTCTTTCGGATGCCTTGCCTGAGGCCGCGCGCAAGCGCCTGGTCCCGCTGCGCTTTGCCTCGTAAGGAATCGATATGCCGCAGAAAATCATCACCGCCAATCGTCTGATCGACGGCGAGGTGGTCTGGCTCGGTCCTGACGGGGATTGGGTGGAGGCCGTTGCCGCAGCCGCGATCTTCGATGCGGCGGCGCTGGAGGTGGGGATGGAAGGCGCCAGGCGCGGCGTGGCGGCAGGGCTGGTCGTCGATCCTCTCGCCATCGATGTCGTGCTGCGGGGTGGCGCGCCGGTTCCGTCCCGCCTGCGCGAACGAATCCGGGCCTTCGGACCTACCGTCCACCCCGATTACGGCAAGCAGGCCGACGGGAAGGGAACCCATCCATGAACATCCAGGCACCTTACACCCCGGCCCCGCATGCCGGCGTATACCGTTATGACGAATTCGATCGCGAGTTCGTACGCCAGCGCACCGAGGAATTCCGTTCCCAGGTGCAACGCCGCCTGTCGGGCGAGCTGACCGAGGAAGAGTTCAAGCCGATCAGGCTGATGAACGGCCTCTACCTCCAGCTTCACGCCTACATGCTGCGCGTGGCTATTCCCTATGGGCTACTGAATTCCGACCAGTTGCGCCGCCTGGCCCGCATCGCCCGTGTTTATGACAAGGATTACGGCCACTTCACCACGCGGCAGAACATCCAGTTCAACTGGCCGACGCTGGCGGACACGCCGGATATCCTGGCCGAGCTGGCGGATGTCGATATGCACGCCATCCAGACCAGCGGCAACTGCATCCGCAATGTCACCACCGATCAGTATGCCGGCGCCGCCGCCGACGAGGTGCTGGACCCGCGCGTCTATGCCGAGATATTGCGGCAATGGTCGACCCTGCATCCGGAATTCACCTACCTGCCGCGCAAGTTCAAGATCGCCATCACCGGTGCGCCGAACGACCGGGCCGCGGTGAAGGTGCACGATATCGGACTGCTGGCGAAGCGCGCGCCCGATGGCAGGATCGGCTTCGAGGTCTATGTCGGCGGGGGGCTGGGTCGTACGCCCTATATCGGCATCAAGACCCGCGACTGGCTGGAGGAACGGGACTTCCTGGCCTATATAGAGGCCGTGCTGCGGGTCTATAACGAGCTGGGCCGGCGCGACAATATCTACAAGGCGCGGATCAAGATCCTGGTCAACGAGATGAAGCCCAAGGCATTCATCGCGATGGTCGAGGAGGAGTTCGCCCGCGTGCCGCGCGACACATACGGCCTGGACCCGGCCATCGTCGAGGCGATCCGGCAGCATTTCGCGCCGCCGCCGCTGGCGGACCTGCCCGCCAGGTCCGACCGCTTCGAGACAGATTACGCCGAGGACCGTGCCTTCGCCTGCTGGGTCGATGGCAACACGGCGGCGCATCGGGCGAACGGCTACCGCATCGTCAATATCTCGCTGAAGCCGATCGGCGGCATTCCGGGCGATGCCAGCTCCGCGCAGATGGAACTGGTCGCCGAACTGGCCGACCGCTACAGCTTCGGCGAAATCCGTGTCGCGCATGAGCAGAACCTGGTGCTGGCGCATGTGCGGCTCGACGATCTCCACGCGCTCTGGCAGGCGCTGGTCCCGGCCGGGCTGGCGACGCCCAATATCGGCCTGGTCAGCGACATCATTGCCTGCCCCGGCCTGGATTACTGCGCGCTGGCCAATGCCCGCTCGATCCCGGTCGCACAGCGCCTGTCGGAACGCTTCGCGGATCTGGACCGGCAGTTCGACATCGGCCGCCTGCAGGTGAATATCAGCGGCTGCATCAACGCCTGCGGCCATCACCATGTTGGCCATATCGGCATTCTGGGCGTTGATAAGAAGGGCGAGGAATTCTATCAGATCACGCTGGGCGGCAAGGCGGAGGAGGATGCGGCCATCGGCTCCATCCTCGGCCCCGGCTTTTCCAGCGAGGCACTGATCGATGCCATCGAGACGCTGATCGAGACCTATCTAAAGCTGCGCCGCGACCGCACGGAAAGCTTCATCCAGGTGGTCGAGCGCCTGGGCAATGCGCCCTTCAAGGAAGCACTCTATGCCGCTGCTTGATCAGGGACGCGTGGTCGAGGACGCCTGGATCCGGGTCACTGATGACGCACCCTTGCCCGATGGTCCGGCCATTCTTAGCCTGGAACGTTGGCGCATGGATAGCGGGCGGCTGGGCAACCAGCCCTATCCGCTGGGCGTGCTGCTGGAAAGCGACCAGGGTGCCGCGCTGATCGCCGAGGATTTGCCGCGTCTGGCGCTGGTCGCCGTGGCGTTTCCGAAGTTCCGCGACGGCCGCGGATTCACGACGGCCCGCACGCTGCGCGAACGCTATGGCTTCACCGGTGAGGTGCGCGCGGTCGGCCATATCCTGCCGGACCAGTACAGGCACTTGCTGCGCTGCGGTTTCGACCGAGTGGAAACCCCGCCCGGCAGCCCGCCCGCCAGTTGGGAGGCCGCGCTGGGCCTGGTGGATATTGCCTATCAGCCCGGCCAGGGGGAGGATCAGGCGCTCTCCCTGCTGCGCCGCCGGCTAATAATGCAGAAATAAACTGTTATTTTCTTCATATAACATATTTCTTGACGGGTTTATTTTTCGGCCACACGATACCAGAGTGATTAATTCGCCGATTGGCCTGCGTAACGGGCTCGCGGGAATTTGACGGGACAGCTTGCGCCGCGACACCAAATGCTAAAGCGCCACGAACTTGTTTCGTGGATCCCCCTTTTGTCAGGGAGTTCCATGCTCATGGCCACTCGATTTCTTCAGTCTCTGTTCGTCCTTATCTCCGCCGTCTGTGACCGGGCGGTGGGCGCCTATGCGACCGGCGATGGCGACGATCCGGACATCGCGATCTTCTGTCATTTCGGCCCCTGCTGCTGAGAGTCCTCGCCGCAGACGCGGCTGTACCGCCGATTCGCTCGGCCGTCAGCCGCGCTGCGATCTCTTTTGGGATTTCAGCGGGAGCAGAGATCATGGACCGAATAGACCGCAAGATACTGGTTGCCCTGCAGGAAAATGCGAACATCTCGGTGGCTGAACTGGCCGACCGCGTCGGCCTGTCGCAGACTCCCTGCTGGAAGCGCGTGCAGCGCCTCGAGGCGAGCGAAATCATATTGAAGCGCGTGGCCCTCGTGGCGCCGGAGAAGATCGGCCTGGGCCTCACCATCTTCGTCGAGGTGGAGACCGCGAACCATTCCAACGACTGGCTGCGCAGCTTCGCCGAAACTGTCTCGGCGATGCCGGAGGTGATGGAATTCTACCGGATGGCCGGCGATGTGGATTACATGCTGCGCGTGGTCGTGCCCGACATGGCCGGCTATAATGATTTCTATACGCGCCTGATCGCCAGCGTGCCGCTCAAGAAAGTCACCGCGCGCTTTGCGATGGAGAAGCTGAAATTCACCACCGCCTACCACATCCAGGTGGAGGAGCCGGCGGCGCGGGTCGGCAGGCCGGCCGCCTGACGGGCGGCCGGCGCCCCTTCATACCCGCATCATACGGGCACGTCGCCCTTCACGGTCGTGCGATAAAGCGTGCGGCGCTGTCCCGGCGGGCAGCCGACGGCCAGGTGCTGGATGCATCGATTGTCCCAGAACACCAGGTCGCCCGGCCGCCATTTATGCCGATAGATCAGCGACTCCCGGGTTGAATGCTCGAATAGATAGGCCAGCAGGCTGTCGCTGACCGGCTTTGGCAGCCCCTCGATGGTGCCGGTGAAGCCCTCGCTGACGAACAGCGCCTTGCGCCCGGTCTCGGGATGCGTCCGCACGACCGGGTGGGATTCCGTCGGCACCTGGGCGAGCTGTTCCGTCGATAGCGGGTTGCGCGCGTCGGATTTCTGCCGCAGCTCGTCGTAGCGCAGCGTGTAGGAATGCGTGGCCCGCAGCCCCGTGACCTGCCGCTTGATGTCCTCCGGCAGGGTCTCATAGGCCAGGTACTGGTTGGCGAACAGCGTGTCGCCATCGTCCTGCGGCAGCTCCTGCGCGTGCAGCAGCGAACCCAGGCTGGGTTCCGCCTTATAGGACAGGTCTGAATGCCAGTAGCGCCCAGCATCGCCCAGGCCGATCTTGCGCCCATTCTCCACCACGTTGGACACCACAAGTATCTCGGGATGGCCTGGCAGGTGGAATTCCTTCAGCACATGGATCTGCAACTCGCCAAAGCGGCGGCTGAAGGCGATGTGCTGTTCCGGTGTCAGCGCGTGCTGGTCGCGGAACACCAGCACCTGGGCGTCGAGGAACGCCTCATGCACCCGCGCGAAGGCCGCGTCGTCGAGAGGCCGGGACAAATCGATGCCGACGATCTCGCCGCCCAGCGGCGCGTCGAACCGGCGATACTCGAACGCCGTCTTCTGTAGAACGCCCATGAAATTCTCCTTCTAGAAAGGGGGTTAGCGCTGCATGCCCCAGCGCCGGACGGTGCGCGCCTCCAGCGTGCGGAAGATGCCGATCTCGACAATCAGGCCGATCAGGATGACCGCCACCAGCCCGGCGAACACCTTGTCGGTGAACAATTCGTTGCGGTTGCGGAAGATGAACCAGCCCAGGCCGCCGGAACCCGACGAGACGCCAAACACCAGTTCGGCCGCGATCAGGGTGCGCCAGGCGAAGGCCCAGCCGATCTTCAGGCCGGAAAGCAGGGAGGGCAGCGCCGCCGGCACCAGAATCCGCAGCACGTAGGACGCGCCGCGCAGACCGTAATTCCGGCCGACCAGCCGCTGCGTCTCCGGCACCGACTGGAATCCGGTAAGCGTCGCCAGCGCGAAGGGCCAGATGACCGAATGGGCCAGCACGAAGAGCAGGCTGGTCTCGCCAAAGCCGAACCACAGCAGCGCCAGCGGCAGCAGGGCGATGGCCGGTAGCGGGTTGAGCATCGCGGTCAGGGTCTGCAGCCCTTCGCGCAAGAAGCTGTTGCTGACTGCCAGCGCCACCAGCACGAGGGCGATCAGCACGGACATCACATAGCCCTTCACCAGCACACTTACCGAAACCGCTACCGCCGGGAGCAGGTTTTCCGTGCGGATCGCTTCCCACAGCGCGGCGGCCGTTTCGCTGAAGCTGGGCAGCATGATCGGGTTGTCCTGCCAGATCGCCGCCACCTCCCACACCGCCGCCAGGATCAGCAGGACCAGCGTTCGCTTGACGAAGACCGAGTTCCCGAAGGCCTTCCATTTCGGTTGAAAGGATATCAACGCGCCTGCTTGCGCCGTGCCGTCAGACATGCGCAGCCTCATTTTCGTGCGAGAAGAGAAGGCCGTTCACGTCGCGTATTATGCGCTCGAAAGCCGGGCTGCCCTGATCATCGAAGCCGAGATGACCGGTGCTGAATGTGCCAACCGTGCGCCCGGGATGCGCCGACAGCAGATGCAGGTCGGTGCCGATCAGCACCGCCTCCTCAATCGAATGGGTAACGAACAGCAGAGTCACCTCGATATCCTTGACCAGGGCGAGAAGATCGGCCTGCAGCTTGCGCCGGGTCAGCGCGTCCAGCGCGGCGAAAGGCTCGTCCATCAGCAGGATGTCCGGCTCCATCGCCAGGGCGCGGGCAATCGCCACACGCTGCTTCATGCCGCCGGACAAGGTGTGCGGATAGGCGTCCAGGGCACGGGTCAGCCCGACCCTGGCCAGCGCCGCCTCGGCACGCTGCCGCGCCTCATCCCGGCCCAGCTTGCGCGCGAGGCGCAGCGGGAAGGCGACATTGCCGGCAACTGTCTTCCAGGGCAGGAGTTGGTCGAACTCCTGGAACACGACCACGCGGTCTGGTCCCGGTCCCTGAACCTTTCTGCCACGTAGCAGGATGCTGCCCTCGGAAACCGGGATGAAGCCGGCAACCGCCTTTAGGATCGAGGATTTGCCGCAGCCGGAAGGACCCAGCAGCACCAGCCGCTCGCCCTTGCGCACAGTCAGGCTGACCCTATCAACCGCGCGCAGCGTCTCCTGCTCTCCCACGTAATCGAGGGAGACATTCTCGACGGACAGCACGGTTTCCTGCGGCGTTGCCCCTGGCGACGCTTGCGCGTCGCCAGGGGAGGACCGCAGCGCGGCCTTGCTCTGGGCAGTCATGCTCAGCTGCCCGTCCGGTCGTGGATGTCGGGGAAGAAATAATCCTTCCAGCTCGACGCCTTGTTCTTGATGGCACCGATCTCGTGCAGGAAGTCGGCATAGATTTCGGTCCGCAGCGGGGTCGGATCGAAGCTGATCTGCGGATCGCTGACGATCGAGAGAATCAGTGCCTTGTCCAACTTGGAACCGGTAACCCGGATATAGGTATCGGCGGCCGCATCGTGATTGGCGTGAATCCACCGGCTCGCCTCGTCCAGCGCGGCAAGGAACGCCTTGTAGGTCTTCGGATTCTCCTCGCGGTACTTAGCCGTGGTGTAGATCGTCACCGAGGTGGCGGGGCCACCCAGCACTTCATAGGAATCCAGCACCTTATGAATCTTCGGGTCTTTCAGCACCTGATACTGGAACGGCGCGCTGGAGAAATAGCCGGTGATGGTGCCGGAGCCGGACAACAGCGCCTGCGTGGCGTCAGGATGCGGCAGCGAGACTGTGAGCTTGTCCAGGGCGTCGAACTTGTCCTTGCCGAACGCCTTGGCGGCGGCGATCTGCAGGGTCCGCGCCTGCACCGAGACGGTGACCGAGGGCAGGGCGATCTTGTCGGCCTCGGTGAAGTCGGCCAGCGTCTTCACCTTCGGGTTGTTGCTGACCAGATAGAACGGTGCCGCGATGCCGGCGGCGATCCCCTTCACATCCGCCCGGCCCTTGGTACGGTCCCAGATCGTCAGCAGCGGCCCGACGCCGGCGCTGACGATATCGACCGAGCCGGACAGCAGCGCGTCATTGGCGGCAGCACCGCCGCTGACACGCTGCCATTCCGTCTTGATCTCGATCCCTTGCGCCGCGCCATGCTTTTTCAGCAGATCCTGGTCACGGATGACATGGAAGGGCAGATAGGAAATGCCGAATTGCTCGACGATGCGGATGGTGCCTTCCGCATGGCTCGGCGCGGCGAAGAGCGTTGCCGCGGTAACGGCGACGAGCCCGGCCAGGATGGCCCTGCGGCTGCGGGAAAGAAGAGTTCGCATTGCGTGTCCCCTAATCTGGAGCGCCCACGAGCGGGCGTATGATTGGATGGAAGAAAGCAGGCAGAGGCCGTAACGGCCGCCACCAAGGCTCAGCCGCGATCAGAAGCGCGTTCCGTCAGCAATTTTTGGAAATGCCGTGTGTCGTCTGGTGGAATGCAATTTCCATTGCGGCCTCGCCAATGTTGGGAGCCCACGAAGACACTTCGTGGCGCTTTAGCATTTGATGACGCGGTGCAAGCTGCTCGATCAAATCCCGCGACCGGTGGATGCCGGTTCGTAAACGCTAGCCAAATACCATCGGCCCCTCAATAGGCGGGTATTTCCAATTTTGGAACGAGTGGAGAATATATTGCCTTTTTTTAAATGCCGGATAGATTTGTATTCTAGATTTTCGTCATAAATATTTGTTTTTAAAGGAAAAAATACAGTCGACGAGCACCGGTAAACTTGGTTTCCATGGTTGACTGGGCACGGAGCCGCTTTCACTATAACCACGTGATTTTCACCGGTTGGTCCGCGTAACGGACCCGCGGAGATTTGACGGGAGCAGCTTGCGCCGCGACACCAAACGCTAAAGCGCCACGAAGTCGCTTCGTGGTTCCCCTAATGAAGGAGAACCAAGCTATGTCCATGCGACAGATGCCTTTGCGCCACATCTTCCCTGCGATCCATGCAGCGGCCCCCTCGGTCGCTCCTGAGCGAATGTGCTGTAGCTGCGGCTGTTGATGCCGCCGTCCTGAGCGGCCTTATCAGGCCGCGACCTCTCCCATCGACTGACAACAGCACAGGAACCCGGCCGAATGGCCGGGTAGCAGGGAAGTTGCACCATGCTTCAAATTCGTAACGACGCCTTCCTCATCGAGGTCGGCACCTTGGACGCCGGCGTCGCGATCCGCGACGGCCACGCTTTCCACTTCGTGTCCGCCGATCCCCGTTTCCAGGAGCTGGAGACGCGGAAATTCGGCGATCTCGGCCAGCTGCAGCGCGCGGCGGATGCGCTGGGGCGCCACAAGCCCAGGGGGAAGGGGCGGCGTATCGGCCATCCCATCCTCGAAGGCCGACAGAACGCTACCCAATAACAAAGAGGAGATCGAGCCATGTATCATCGTGTTTTGCGGTTGGCGACCATTGCCGGCCTTGCCTTTGCCGCCGCCGGTCTTGACGGCGTAGAATCCCGCGCCGCGACGCCGGAGGGACCTCTGGTCTCGACTGAATGGCTGGCGGCCAATCTGAACGATCCGAAGGTGCGGGTGATTGAGGTCAGCGTCCAGCCCGGCGTTTTCGAGCGTGGCCACATCCCCGGGGCTACAAATGTGCGCTGGCATTCCGATCTGGTGGATCCGGTCCGGCGCGACATCGCCAGCAAGGAGGCTTTCGAGACGCTCGCCTCCACCCATGGCGTGACGCCGGACAGCACCATCATCCTCTATGGCGACAATAATAACTGGTTCGCCGCCTGGGGCGCCTGGGTGTTCAAGCATTACGGCGTCGATAATGTCCGCCTGCTGGATGGCGGCCGCAAGAAGTGGGAGGCGGAGAAGCGCGAGCTTTCCAGCCGTCCCGCCAGCGTGACGCCGGGCAGCTTCAAGGTGACCACCGTCCGGCCGGAACTGCGTGCCCGCCTGGCTGACGTTCTGGAAGCGGTCGATGGCAAGCGCGATGCCCGTCTGGTCGATATCCGCTCCAAGGATGAATATGAGGGCCGCATCTTCGCCCCGAACGGCGTGCCCGAACTGGCCATTCGCGCCGGTCATATTCCCACCGCCGCCAATGTGCCTTGGGTGAAGGCGGTGCAGGAAGACGGCACCTTCAAGAGCAAGGAAGAGCTGAGGAAGCTCTATGCCGACGCGGGCATCGACGGCAGCAAACCGGTGATCGTCTATTGCCGTATCGGCGAACGTTCCGCCCATACCTGGTTCGCGCTGAGCCAGATACTGGGCTACGAGACCCGGCAGTATGACGGGTCCTGGACCGAATATGGCAACGCCGTTGGCGTGCCGATCACTAACCTCGCCGGGACAGTCTGGACCGGCAAGTAAGAGGTTCCGGGGCCTGTCCGGCACCCGGGACGGCAAGGTGATCCCTTGTCCTTCATGTTCCTCCTGAAACTCGGGTGGCCCGGCGCGGCCACCCGCTTTTTCCGTTCAGGTGAGCCGCTATGCACACACTTCTCCCCTACGGGCCGGCGGCGCTGGTCCTCTGCCTGATCGATCTGGCAGCGGACCGGTTGCAAGCCGGCATGGGCGCCACCGCCGGCTTTTCGCTGCTGCTGGGGGCCGCCCTGGGCATTGTCTTCCAGCGCGGCCGCTTCTGCTTCCAATGTATTTTCCGCGACCTGTTCGACGGCGACGGCCGGCCGGCGCAATCCATCGTCGTCGCGCTTCTGGTCGGCATGCTGGGCTATTGGCTGATCTTCTCCGCCTGGTTGCCGGACCCGCAGACCGGCCGCCTGCCGCCGGGCGCGCATATCGGGCCGGCCGGACCGGTGGTGATTGTCGGCGGCATGGTGTTCGGCCTGGGCATGGGGCTGTCGGGGGCGTGCATCAGCGGCCATCTCTACCGGCTGGGGGAAGGGTCCGTGCGCGCGCCCTTCGCGCTTGTCGGCGCGCTGCTCGGCTTCGCGCTCGGCTTCTGGAGCTGGGAGCCGCTCTACACGCTGTACGTGTCGCGCGCGCCGGTGCGCTGGCTGCCCCAGGCGCTGGGCTATGGGGGAGCGATGGCCTTGCAGGCCGCGCTGCTGCTGGCCGTTGCGCTGTTCCTGGACCGGCGCCGTCCGCCCGACAAGGCCGCGCTGTCCGCGAGTTCGCTGCCGCGCCGGCTGCTGGTCGAACGCTGGCCGCCGGTCATCGCCGGAACCATCGTCGGGCTGATCGGCGTCGCCGCCTATTTCCGCATGGAGCCGCTGGGAGTCACACGGCAGATCGGTACCCTGGCCCGCGCCGGCGCGGAACGGCTGGATCTGATTCCCGGGCGGCTGGTCGGGCTGGACGGCCTTGCCGGCTGTATCAGCCGTGCCGGCCAGTTGCTTACCGATAACGGCCTGCTGATCGGCGGCATCGTGCTCGGTTCCTTCGCCGCCGCGCTGGCCGCCGGGGCGTTCCGGCCGGCGCGCCAGCCGCCCGGCAAGCTGGCCAGCGCCCTGTTCGGCGGGGTGCTGATGGGCTGGGGTGCGATGGTGTCCCTGGGCTGCACGGTGGGCGTGCTGCTGTCGGGCATCATGGCCTTCGCCGAGGCCGGCTGGCTGTTCCTGGTCGCCACGCTGATCGGCAGCTATGCCGCCCGGATACTGGAACCGTCCATCAATCCCCTCGGACAACAGGAGATGACGCGATGACACACCGTATCCGGACAGCGCTGCGCAGGTGCATGGCCTTTATCGCCGGCCGCAGCGACAAGCCGCTGGGTATGGTCTATCCCGTCGACCTGCCGGAAGCCGAGCAGGCGATTTACTGGCACATAGGCTTCTACTGCTAAAGCCGCTGGTTCTTCCCTCAGACAGCAAGGAACCTGTGGCAACTCTCGGTGGATTCACGCCC
>NZ_LPXN01000117.1 GCF_001618175.1 Oceanibaculum pacificum
GAAGCGGCGTCTCGAAGGACAGGGCGGCGCGAAGAACGGGGCGGCGCGAAGGACAGGGCGGCCGCGCCTTACTCCTTGTCGCCGGTGTAATAATCCGGCCAGGAGGTCTTCACGATCGGGCCGTCGGCGGCGAGCGCGTGGCAGGTGTTGATGTGCCAGGGCTTCTGCTCGGCGTCCGGATCGCGGCGCTTGGCAACCATGGTCTGGTAGGCGGTGGTCGCCATCGGCCAGAGCAGCTCGGTCAAATGGGTGCAGCCCTCGGTGCGGCCCATCAGCGCCTTCACCTTCTGGGTGAAGCCCGGCCCGATGGCGAGGCCGACCAGCTTCTGGTAGTTCGCGGTGATGTTGCCGCAAACCTGGTAGGGGCTGTATTCGGTCCGCGCCTCGACCGCCAGGATTGTGTAAGCGTCATCCAGCGTGATGCGCAGCCACATGCCGTGCAGCGGCTCGCCCGGATCGACCCGGCCGCGCCAGTCATTGTCGAAGCCGTAGGTCTTCACGTCGGTCATGTGGCCTTCGATGTCCCACAGCCCATCGGCGCGGCGATAGCCCTCGCAGGTCACCACGCGGCGGTGCAGCTTCTCGCGCGCGACAGTCGGTTCGGAAAGCGGCGGCATTCGTTTCATCCCTTAGGCGGAAGCGCCCTTCAGCGGCGGGGTCAGGCGCAGCAGCGTGATCTGGTGACGCTGCTTGCGCAATATCTCGAAGCGGAAGCCGTAGAAGGTGAAGACCTGGCCGACCTCCGGAATCTGCCGGGATTCGTGCAGCACCAGCCCAGCCACGGTGGAGGCGTCCTCGTCCGGCAGCTCCCAGTTGAACTCGCGGTTGATGTCGCGCAACGTGACCGTGCCGTCGACCAGGTAGGAGCCGTCCGGCTGCGGGCGCACGCCGACCACGGTGACGTCATGCTCGTCGGAAATCTCGCCGACGATCTCCTCCAGAATATCCTCCAGCGTCACGATGCCCATCAGCGTGCCGTATTCGTCCACCACCAGCGCGAAATGCTCGCGCCTGGTGCGGAAGGCCTGGAGCTGGTCGAACAGGGTGGTGCTGTCGGGAATGAACCAGGGCTGCGCCGCCAGCGCCGCCACGTCGATGCCCTCGACATTGCCGCCATGCTGGCGCATCTCCCGCAGCAGCGCCTTGGCATGCAGCACGCCGATGATGTTGTCCTGCTCGTCGCGCCACAGCGGGATGCGGGTATAGGGACTGTTCAGCACCTGGTCGATGATCTCGGCCGGCGGCAGGGCGGCGTCGATCATCACGATGTTCTTGCGGTGGGTCATGATCTCGCCCACCTCCAGATCGGCGAGGTCGAGCACGCTGTGCAGCATCGCGCGCTCCTCCTGGCCCTCGCCATCCTCGCCCTGATGCAGCTCGATGGCGCCGCGCAGCTCCTCCTCGCTGGCGTCGGAGCCGAGATCGCCGGCGATCCGCACGCCGAAGACGCGCAGCACGCCGCGCACCAATATCTGCACCGTGCGCGAGATCGGCGACAACACGAACACCACCAGCCGCACCGGCTGGGCAACCAGCAGGGCCAGACGGTCGGCATTGTTCAGCGCGTAGGTCTTCGGCATCACCTCGGAGAACACGACGATCACCGCGGTCATGATCAGCGTCGCCCAGGCCACGCCGTCATCGCCGAACAGCGTGATCATGATGCTGGTGGTCAGCGAGGCGGCCAGGATGTTGACCAGGTTATTGCCGATCAGGATCGCCCCGATCAGCCGCTCGCTATGGGCGCGCAGATTATTCACCGTCCGGGCCGACCTGCTGCCCTTCTTGGCCATCTGATGCATGCGCGCCCGCGAGGCGGCGGTGAACGCCGTCTCGCTGCCGGAGAAGAAGGCCGAGGCGATCAGCAGGCCGACGATGCCGGCAAGGCTCAGCCATAATTCCAGCGTCATGGCGTCAGCTTTCTATCGACCGGGCGAGCAGGTCGCGCACCGCCTGCGCGTCCACGTCGCGGGTGATGAAGGCGTCGCCGATGCCGCGCGCCAGGATGAAGGTGATCTTGCCGTCCGCCACCTTCTTGTCCTTCGCCATATGGCCCAGCAGCTTATCGACCGACCAATGCTGCCGCCCGGCCACGTCGAGCGGGCTGACCGGCAGGCCGACCTCCTTCAGATGCGCCCGCGCGCGCCCCGCGTCCGCCGCCGGGCACAGGCCCAGATCGGCCGACAGGTCGAACGCCATCACCATGCCGATGGCCACGCCCTCGCCATGCAGCAGCATCGCGCCGAAACCGGTCTCCGCCTCCAGCGCATGGCCGAAGGTATGGCCCAGATTGAGCAGCGCGCGGTCGCCCGTCTCCTTCTCGTCGCGGGCGACGATGGCGGCCTTGGCGGCGCAGCTTACCTTCACCGCATGGCGGCGCCTGGCCGTGTCGCCGGCCAGCAGGGCCGCGCCGTTCGCCTCCAGCCAGTCGAAGAAGCCGGCATCGCCCAGCAGCCCGTATTTCACAACCTCGGCATAGCCGGCCAGCAGCTCGCGGCGCGGCAGCGTATCCAGCACGCCGGTATCGGCCAGCACCAGGCGCGGCTGATGGAACGCGCCGACCAGATTCTTGCCATGCCGGGTATTGATGCCGGTCTTGCCGCCGACCGAGCTGTCCACCTGGGCCAGCAGCGTGGTCGGGATCTGGATGAAATCCAGCCCGCGCAGGGTGATGGCGGCGGCGAAGCCGGTCAGGTCGCCGATCACCCCGCCGCCCAGCGCCACCAGCATGGTGCGACGCTCGATCCGCGCGGCCAGCAGCTCGTCCAGCAGCGCCTCCAGCCGGTCGAAGCGCTTGCTGCCCTCCCCCGCCGGCACCACGATGGACGCCACGGCGACCCCGGCGGCGCGGAACGAGTCCTCGACCGTCTGCAGATGCAGGGGGGCGACCGTGGAATCGGTGACGATGATGACCCTCGGCTGGCGCAGCACCGGCTTCGACAGCGCGCCGACGCGCGCCAGCAGGCCGTTGCCGATCAGGATGTCGTAGGCCCGGCCGGCCAGGTCGACGCTCAGCGTCTCGTAATCGGCGGCGATGGCGTCGGGTGCGGTCACGATGCGGCGATCCGTTCGGAAGGGGTGGGGGTGCGGCCAAGATGGGCGTCGAGCGCGGCGAGCACACGCTCCACCGTCTCCTCCACCGGGCCGGTGGAGGTCTCGACCGTCACATCGGCCTCGGCATAGATCGGGTAGCGGACATCCATCAGCCGGCGCAGCACCTCGGCCGGATCGCCCTGCTTCAGCAGCGGGCGGTTGCTGCGCTTGCCGACGCGCTCCAGCAGCGTCGGCAGCTCGGCCTTCAGCCAGATGGTGATGGTCTGTTCCTTCAGCCGCTGGCGGGTCTCGTCATTGATGAAGGCCCCGCCGCCGGTCGCCAGCACATGCACCGGCTCATTCTCCAGCAGGCGCAGGATCACGCGGCGCTCGCCATGGCGGAACTCGGCCTCGCCATGGCGGGCGAAGATTTCCTCAATGGAGCAGCCGGCGGCCTGCTCGATGGCGGTGTCGGCGTCGATGAACGGCATGCCCAGGCGGCTCGCCAGGCGGCGGCCAACGGCCGATTTTCCCGCCCCCATCAGCCCGACAAGGGCGATGGTCCGGGGAATGCTATGTGAGGACGCAGTCATGTCGCTTCGGCTGCAAGTAAAGATTGGAAGGGAAACCGTCAAGCGGTAAGGCGTGGAAAACCGCACCGCCACCCGCGCCGCGCCTCGATTGAAAGCCCGGCATGGCGGCGATACTATCATTCCGCGCGCCGGCCTGTCGTGAAAATGCCACGGTCGGCGCGGATCATGTCATTTGGTTATCGCCGCCCGCTCTCCTCCGGCCGGGCGGGACGGCTCCAAGATTTCCCGCAAGCGCGCAAGGCGGCCATGCTCAAGTCGATCCTCGTCATCTTCGTCCTCCTGCTCCTGGTGATCATCGGCGGAGGTGTGTTCCTGGCCACCGGCGCGGTCGCGCCGACCCCGACACAGGTCGAAAAGGTGATCCCGAATGACCGTTTCAAGAATTAGCCTGGCGCTGGCGCTGCTGATGGCGGCCGGGGCCCCTGCCTGGGAGCCCGCCTGGGCGCAGGGCCAGCCGCTGCGGCTATTTCCGCTGCCGGGCGAGACCAGCCCGCCCTCGCCCCCGTCGTCCTCGCCGGCCACGCCGGGCGCGCCGCGCGCGCCGGAACCGGCACCGGGCGCGCTGCCTTCCCCCAACGCCCTGCCGGGCGGGGCGGCGCTGCCGGACCGCACGATCCAGGGCGACCCGTTGCTGCGCCTGCCGCCGGGCATGCGCGCGCCGCTGCCCGCCGCGGTGTCGGCGAACGAGCTGGCAGCGCCCACGGTGGATTCCGTCGGCACGCTGGACCCGGCGCGCGGCGGCCTGGGCTATGCGATGTGGAACGGCACCACGCGCGGCCGCATCGTGCGGCTGCTGGACGGCCTGCCGACCCTGCCGGGCAGCCACGCGATGCGCAATCTGCAGCGCCGCCTGCTGCTCTCCAGCGCCAGCGTGCCGCCGTCCACCGCCGGCGTGGCGGAGGCGGAGCGCGCACCGATCCTCACCCGCCGCGCCGACCGGCTGATGCGCATGGGCGCCATCGGCGGCCTGTCGGAATTGCTGCGCCTGGTGCCGCGCAATGCCGGCGGCGAGGCGCTGGACCGGCTGCAGGTCGAGACGCTGATCCTGTCCGGCGACACCAATGCGGCCTGCACCCTGGCCGGCGATGTCGGCGGCGATTATTCGGAGATTTTCTGGCGCAAGGCGCAGGTCGCCTGCGACGCGCTGGCGCAGGAATCCAGCCGGGTCGATTTCGGCATGACGCTGCTGCGCGAGCTGAACGCGCCGGAGGATCAGCCCTTCAACCGCCTGGTCGAGGCGGCGCTGGGCAATAATGTGGTGCTGGACAGCCTGCCGCAGCCGACCCCGCTGCATCTGGCGCTGCTGCGCGCCGCCAACATGCCGCTGCCGGCCGATGCGGTGGCGGGGGCCGCGCCGGGGCTGCTGAACGCCATCGCCATCGCCGATTACGCCCCCTATGAAACCCGTCTGGCCGCCGCCGAACGCGGCGTGGCGCTGGGCGTGGCCGCCCCCGGCGTGCTGTCGGAGCTGTATAACCAGGCCCCGGCCACCCCGGCCGAGCTGGCCAACGCGGTGCGCGACCTGGAGGTCAAGCCCTCGCCCAAGGCGCGCGCCGTGCTGTACCGCCGGATCAGCGTCGAATCCGACCCCGTGAAGAAGGCGGAACTGATCGCCACCGCCCTGCGCTTCGCCGCGCGCGACGATGTCTATGACCATGCCGTGCGCGTGCTGGACGATGTGATCGAGCAATTGCAGCCGACCGCCGATCTGACCTGGTTCGCGCCGGAGGCCGCGCGCGCGCTCTACGCCGTCGGCGATGTCGAGGGCGCGCGGCCCTGGCTGGTCGCCCTGCGCGATCGCGGGCCAGTGAACCCCGACGCCCGCAACGCCTGGCTGCGGCTGTGGCCGCTGGCCCGGCTGGCCGGCGACCACCAGGCCACCATCTGGGAGCAGAGCGCGCTGGCCGCCTGGAGCGCCCTGATCACCGCCGAGGCGCCGCAGGAGGCGGAGCGCCGCATCGCCGTGATGCATGCCCTGCTGAACGCGGTGGGCGAGCCGGTGGAGCCGACCGACTTCCTGCTGCTCCCGAGCGCCGCCGCGGCCGCTGCGCCGGCCCCCGCCTCGGCCAGCAGCGTTACGTTCGGACTCGAATCGGCGGCGGCGGCGGAGCGCACCGGCGAGACGGCGGCGCTGGCGCTGATCGCGACCGGCGAACAACCGCTCGACGGGCTCGACGCGACGGTGCTGAACCGCACGATCCGCGCCCTGCGCCAGGTGGGGCTGGACAAGGAAGGACGGCGTCTGGCGCTGGAAGCCGCCATCGCGCATGGCTTCTAAAACCGCCCCCGCCGCCTGCGTCGACGCCTTCCTGGAAATGCTGCTGGCCGAGCGCGGTATCGCCGCCAACACCCTGGCCGCCTATGGCAACGACCTGCAGGATTTCAGCGATTTCCTGGCGGCGCGGCGGATTGCGGTGCAGGCCGCCGGCTCGGGCGATCTGCGCGATTACATGGCCATGCTGGGCCGCGCCGGCATGGCCCCCAGCACCATGGCCCGGCGGCTGTCGGCGCTGCGCCAGTTCCACAAATTCCTCTATGCCGAAGGCTATCGCCCGGACGATCCGGCCACGGTGATCGACCCGCCGCGCCGGGGCCGCGCCCTGCCGAAAATCCTCAGCGAGCTGGAGGTCGACCTGCTGTTGCAGGCCGCCAAGGCGAAGGCGGGCCCGGACGGGCTGCGCCTGACCGCGCTGCTGGAGCTGCTCTACGCCGCGGGATTGCGCGTGTCCGAGCTGGTCAGCCTGCCGCTGGCCGCCATCGCCCGCGATACCGGCGTGCTGGTGGTGCGCGGCAAGGGCGGCAAGGAACGCATGGTGCCGCTGACCGAGGCGTCGATCCGCGCCGTTGCCGCCTACCGCCTGGAACGCGGCGCGTTTCTGCCCAAAGGGCTAAAGGGGGGCCTGAAGGAGGGGCAGGACAGCAAATGGCTGTTCCCGTCGCGCGCCGGCAGCGGCCATCTGACCCGCCACCGCTTCGCCCAGCTGCTGAAGGAACTGGCCCTGGAATGCGGCATCGATGCCGAGAAGGTGTCGCCGCATGTGCTGCGCCACGCCTTCGCCACCCACCTGCTGGATCACGGCGCCGATCTGCGCAGCGTGCAGCAGATGCTGGGCCATGCCGATATTTCGACGACGCAGATTTACACCCATGTTGTCTCCGACCGGCTGAAAAGCCTGGTGGAGACGCACCACCCGCTGTCGAAAAGCCGCAAGCGGGGGTAGAGCCCGTCAGTCGGTGCCGGACGTGACGAAGCCGCGCACGGTGCGGCTGGGCGGAAAGCAGACCCGGGCGATGGTGCCGCGGCCAAGCTCGCTTTCGATATCCAGGCGGGCATCGTGCAGGGCGACCAGGCTGTCGACGATGGCAAGGCCGAGCCCGGTGCCCTGAATGTGCCGCGTCTCGCTGCTGGCGGCCCGGCCGAAGCGACGGCGGATGCGCGGCAAATCCTCCGGCGCGATGCCGATGCCGGTGTCGCTGACCGTCAGCTCGATGCCGCCGGTGGCATGGTTCAGCGCGGCGCGGATCGTCACCCCGCCGCGCGGTGGGGTGAATTTCACCGCGTTGGACAGCAGGTTCATGGCGATCTGCTTGACCATGCGGACATCGGCGCGCAGCAATGGCAGCTCGCTCGGCATGTCGGTGGTCATCTGCAATTCCGCCGCATGGGCGCGCTCGCGCAGCAGCCGGATGATGCTCTCGATCAGGGCGGCGCAGTCGATATCGCTGTCCGTCGGGGTCAGGCGGCCGGATTCGATCTTCGCCAAATCGAGCAGATCGTCGATGAATTCCAGCAGATGCATGCCGCTGGACCGGATATCCTGGGCGTACTCCCGATAACGCAGATTCTCGAACGGGCCGAAATACTGGCCCAGCAGCACTTCCGAAAAGCCGATGATGGCGTTCAGCGGGGTGCGCAACTCATGGCTCATATTCGCCAGGAAGTCGGATTTGGCCCGGTTGGCGATTTCCGCCTCCTCCTTGGCCAGGCGCAGCGCATGTTCGGCATTCACCCGTTCGGTGACGTCCAGCACCTGGGCGATGATGGTCGGCTGCTTGCCCGGCTGCGCCGGCAGGGTGGCCGTGGTCATCAGCCCGATGACCTGATTGCCCTCCTTGGTGAGGTAGCGTTTCTCGAACCGATATTCGGCCGTCTTCTCGCGCGCCTGCTCGCCCAGCCGCTCCTGCATGGCCGGCTGGTCCTCCGGATGGGTCACGTCGGCGGTGCCCATCCGGCAGATTTCTTCCTGGCTGTAGCCCAGGAAGCGGCAATAGGCGTCGTTGCAGCGCAGGTAGCGGCCCTCGCCATCGACCACCGCCATGCCCATGGGGGATCGCTCGAACAGCAGGCGGAACAGCGCCTCATTGCTGACCAGCTCCTCCTGGCGGTGATGGCGCTCGGTGGCATCGCCGGCGATCACGAAGGTGCAGCCGTCCGGCAGGCGCTCCTCGCGCAACTCCAGCACGCGGCCATCGTGACGCCGCAAGATCATGGAACCCTGCGGCGCCTGGTGATAGGCCAGGCGTTCCGCCACCCAGGCCTCGCGCGCCTCCGGGCCCGGCAAATCAAGGGATTCCGCGCTTTCCCGGATCAGCGCCGCATATTCCGCGCCGATCGTCAGCCGCGACGCCATTTCGGGGAACAGGCTGCGATGGCGGGAATTGCACACCAGCAGACGGTCGCCCGGATCGAACAGCACGAAACCGTCGGACGAGCGCTCCAGCGCTTCCAGAAGACGGGCCGTCGCCTCGTTCGCCTGGTGCACCGCCTGCACATCGGCGGTGATGTTGCGGCTGATGCCGTGATAGCCCTGGAATACGCCCTCGGCGTCGAAGATCGGGTCGCCGGAGACGCTGATATTCTTCAGTACGCCCGTTCCGTCGATATAGCTGTAGCGATATTCCCGGAACGGCCGGCGTTGCGCCAGATCCTCCAGATGCTGCTCCCAGGCGGCCGTGTCGCCGCGCGGCACGCCGAGTTCGGCGCGGCTTTTGCCCAGCACAATCTCGGCCGACATCTTGGTCAGCGCGGCGAATTCTTCCGACACCCAGGTGAACCGCAGCGCCGCATCCATCTCCCAGCGCCAGAAGCCGGCCAGCTCGGGCAGCGCCTCGGTCTTGCGCAACGCCGCTTCCAACGCCCGGACACGCGCGCGCAGCACCTCATTCTCCTGCGCCAGGGCCGTATCCAGGGTATCGGTCGCACTCGTGCGGGGCACTTCGGTCTCTCCTGTAGAAACTCGATTTTCCCGCCGGCTTGGTAAAGAAAGCCTTTATGGGGGACGGGCTATAATCGTTTTCTCGCGGAAAGGTTGCGCATCAGCGCGGCGACGCCGAATTCCCAGGGCGGGATGCGGTCGCTGCGGTTCACCCGGTTCACCAGCCGCCCCAGGCGCGGGCTGGCGATGGTGACGATGTCGCCCAGCTTGTGGGTGAAGCCCTGGCCGGGGGCGTCGCGATCCTCGATCGGCGCGAACATGGTGCCGGTGAACAGCACCAGCCCGTCGGGATATTGATGGTTCGGGCCGATGGCCTGGCCGGCGATGTCGGTTATGTCGCGGCTGATCTCGCCCAGCAGGCTGGTGCCTTCCAGGCGGAATCCGTCATCGCCCTCGACCGTCAGGGTGACGGCGGCCTGGCGGATATCGTCCAGCCCGTAGCCCTGGCCCAGCAGCCGGATGAACGGGCCGATGGCGCAGGAGCCGTTATTGTCCTTCGCCTTGCCGAGCAGCAGGGCGCTGCGGCCCTCGACATCGCGCAGATTGACGTCGTTACCCAGCGCCGCCCCCTTGATCGCCCCGTCCGGGCCGATGGCCAGCACCACTTCCGGCTCCGGATTGTTCCAGGTGGAAACCGGGTGGATGCCGATCTCCGCGCCGGTCCCGACCGAGGAGAGCGGCTGCGCCTTGGTGAAGATTTCCGCGTCCGGGCCGATGCCGACCTCCAGATATTGCGACCACAGCTTGCGGGCGACCAGCGCCTGCTTCAGCCGCAGCGCCTCGGGCGAGCCGGGCCGCACGGCGCGCAGATCGTCGCCGATCTCGGCCTGCATGATGTGGCGCACGCCCTCGGCGGCGGCCGGATCGCCCTTCGCCTGCTCCTCGATCACGCGCTCCAACATGGAGCGCACGAAGGTGACGCCCGCCGCCTTCACCGCCTGCAGGTCGCAGGGCGCCAGCAGGTGCGGGCGGGCCTTGTCCTGCCCGTCCGGCACGCTGTTGGCCAGCAAGTCCGCGACCGCGCCGATATCCGGCCCGTCCGCCCGGCGCAACGCCGCCGCCGGGTCGGCTTCGGCCAGCAGCAGCGAGACGGTCGGCCAATGCGCCGTCACGTCGTGCACGCGGCCGGCGCGCAGCGTGATCACCGCCGGGCCGGCGGCCGCCGGCAGCCAGGCCCGGCCGACCAGGGTGGCGGAATCAGCGTCTTCGGGCAGCGTGTCCAGTCCAAGCGCGTAGCGCATTTCATCCCTCCCGCAATCTTTTGTTGCATCGACGATAGCAGGCCGATACTGCGGGGCAAGAAAGACGAAGCATCAGGAGGAAGCATGGCCACCCCAATTCGCGTCGCCTCCATCGGCGAATGCATGGTCGAGCTGCGCGACCGCAGCGAGGGCCTGAGCCGGTCGTTCGGTGGCGATACGCTGAACACGGCGGTCTATCTGTCGCGCCTCGGCGTCGAGGTCGGCTATCTGACGGCGCTGGGGGACGATCCTTACAGCGCCGAGATGCTGGCGGCCTGGCGCGCCGAGGGCGTGGGCGTCGACGATGTCGCCACCCTGCCCGGCCGGCTGCCCGGCCTGTATGCGATCAAGACCGACAAGGCGGGCGAGCGCTCCTTCTTCTACTGGCGCAGCGCCGCGGCGGCGCGCGACATGCTGAAGGGCGAGGCCGGCGACCGGATCGAGGCGGCCATCCTGGCCTCCGGCCTCACCTACCTGTCCGGCATCACCCTGTCGATCCTGGATGCCGACAGCCGGGACCGGCTGAACGCGGCGCTGGACAGGCTGCGCGACACGGGCGGCCGGGTGGTGTTCGACGGCAATTACCGGCCGCGCAACTGGCCCGACCAGCCGACCGCCCGCAAGGCGGTGGAGGCGGTGCTGGCCCGCGTCGACATCGCGCTGCCGACCTACGAGGACGAGCAGGCGCTGTTCGGCGACGCCTCGCCGGCCGACACGATCGAGCGCATCTCCGGCTTCGGCGTCGGCGAGATCGCGGTGAAATGCGGGCAGAAGCCGGCGCTGGTCGCGGCGGGCGCGCGGCAATGGGTGGTCGCCCCGCGGCCGGTCTCGGACGTGGTCGACACCACGGCGGCCGGCGACGCCTTCAATGCCGGCTACCTCGCCGCCCGGCTGTCCGGCGAGACGCCGGACGCGGCGGCGGCGCGCGGGCATGAGATGGCGGGTGCGGTGATCCGCCATCCCGGCGCGATCATCCCGCGCGACGCCATGCCCCGCCTCGGATAGCGGTCCGCAGGTTCATGGGCGTCACCCTGCATACCTTCACGGCGCTGCTGTTCAGCGTCGCCCTGCTGCTGCTGGCCAACGGCCTTTTCGGCTCGCTGCTCAGCGTGCGGATGAACCAGGAGGGGTTTTCCACCGGCCTGGCCGGGCTGGTGGGGGCGGCCTATTTCGCCGGGCTGGTGCTGGGCAGCATCGCCGCGCACAAGCTGGTGGAGCGGGTCGGCCATATCCGCACCTTCGCAGCACTGGCCTCGCTGATCTCCGCCTTCGCGGTGATGCACGCGATCATCGTCGAGCCAGTCTTCTGGGCCGGCCTGCGCTTCCTGTCCGGCATGTGCATGGCCGGCGTGTTCGTGGTGACCGAAAGCTGGCTGAACGGCGCGGCGACGAACCAGAACCGTGGCCAGGTATTGTCGGCCTACCTGATCACCACCTACACCGCGCTGGGGCTCGGCCAGCTGCTGCTGAACGTCTATGACCCCGCCAGCTTCGTGCTGTTCAGCCTGACCTCGATCCTGTTCTCGCTGTCGCTGCTGCCGCTGCTGCTGGACCGCAACGCCACGCCCGCGCCGGTGCAGCCGACACGCTTCAGCTTCAAGGCGCTGTATCGCATCTCGCCCCTGGGGATGATCGGCTGCTTCGCCAGCGGCGTGCTGACCGGCGCGTTCTACGGGCTGGGGCCGATCTTCGGGGCCGGCATGGGGATGAGCGTCGCCGCCATCTCCGCCTTCATGAGCGCCACCATCCTGGGCGGGCTGGTGCTGCAATGGCCGATCGGCCGGCTGTCCGACCGCTATGACCGCCGCACCGTGCTGGTTGCCGTGCTGTTCGTCACCGCGCTGGCCAGCCTGGGCGTGGTGTTGGCGGTCGATCTGCCGTGGGAGGCGTTCCTGCTGCTGGCGGCGATCCAGGGCGGGGCCAGCTTCGTGATCTATCCGCTGAGCGTGGCGCACACCAACGACCATATCGATTCGGCCGATCTGGTGCAGGCCTCGGCCGGGCTGTTGATCGCCTATGGCGTCGGCGCGTCCTTCGGGCCGCTCTGGTCGGCGCAGGTGATGGAGCGCGTCGGCCCGGCCGGGCTGTATTACACCGCCACCGTCACCGCTCTGCTGGTCGCCGCCTTCGGCCTGTACCGCATGGGCAAGCGCCAGGGGCCGACGGCCGAGGAGCAAGGCCCCTTCGTACCGCTGACCCGCATGACGCCGATCGCCGCCGAACTCGACCCGCGCGGCGAGGCCGGGGAGAGCTGAGGGCGGCCTACTTCCGCCCTCGAATCTCCGCCAGTATCTGCTCCGCCACATCCTGGCGCACGGTGTGGGTCTCGGCCAGGCGGCGGGCGACCTCGGCGATTTCGTCGCCGGCGGCGCCCACGGCGATCGCCACATTCTGCGCATGCAGGGTCATGTGGCCCTGCTGGATGCCGACTGTGGCCAGCGCCTTCAGCGCCCCGAAATTCTGCGCCAGCCCGACGGCAGCGGCGATGCGCGACAGCTCCGCCGCACTGCCGACGCCGAGAATCTTCAGGCAGGCCTGGGCGGTCGGATGCACCTTGGTCGCCCCGCCGACCAGCCCCAGCGCCATCGGGATTTCGATGCTGCCGGCAAGGTCGCCCCCGGCGGTGATCTCGTAGCGGCTGAGCGAGCGGTAGCGCCCGGTCCTGGCGGCGAAGGCGTGCGCCCCCGCCTCGATGGCGCGGGTGTCGTTGCCGGTCGCCAGGGTCAGCGCCGAGACGCCGTTCATGATGCCCTTATTGTGCGTCGCCGCGCGGTACGGGTCGCTGTCGGCGAAATCGGCCGCCAGCACGATGCCCTCCACCACCTCAGCCCCGCCTATATCGGCCGCCCGCCAGACCGCGCGGGCGCGCGCCACCCGCCGGTCGGCCAGGTTGGAGAGGATGCGCAGATGATGCTTGCCGCCGGTCCAGGCCGCCAGGTTGGGGGCCAGCTTCTCCGCCATGGTGTTGACGGCGTTCGCCCCCATCGCGTCCTTGGTGTCGACGATGATGTGCACCACCACCATCGGCCCGGTCTGGCCGTCGACGATGCGCACCTCCAGGTCGCGGAAGCCGCCGCCCAGCTTCACCAGCAGCGGGTCGCAGCCATTGCAGATATCGGCGATCTCGGCCTTCTTCTCCAATATCTTCGCGCGCGCGGCCCAGGGGTCTGTCAGCTTCACCATCTGGATCTGGGCGATCATCTCGGTGCCGCTGATGGAGGTGGTGAAGCCGCCGGTGTCGCGGCACTGCCGGGCGGTGTTGCCGACCGCGGCGATGACCGAGCTTTCCTCCGTCGCCATCGGGATCAGCACGTCGCGGCCGTCGACGATCATGTTGGTGGCGATGCCGACCGGCACGGTGAAACCGCCGATAGCGTTCTCCACCAGCCGGTCGAGCAGCTCGAAGGGCAGCGCGCTGGAGTTTTTCAGCGCCTCCACCCCGGCTTCGTCCAGGCCGGAGACGGCCTGGACCTCGGCCAGCCTTTCGTCACGGCCGAGCTTGTAGAAACCGCTGAGACGCGATGTGCGGTTACGCATGCGGCAAACTCCTGGAATCAGCCTGTTACGAGTTTCGGTAGCCACAGCACCAGACCGGGGAAGGAAATCGCCAGGCTGAGGCCGATGAGCTGCAGGATCACGAAGGGAATGATGGAGCGGTAGATGTCGCCCATCGTCAGACCCGGCGGGGCGATGCCCTTCAGATAGAACAGCGCATAGCCGAAGGGCGGGGTGAGGAAGCTGGTCTGCAGGTTGATCGCCACCAGGATCGCGAACCAGGTGAGCTGCTGGTCGCGCGTCAGGTCCAGCCCGAAATCCAGCCCGGCGATGATCGGCGCAAACAGCGGCAGCACGATGTAGCTGATCTCGATCCATTCCAGGAAGAAGCCCAGGATGAAGATCAGAATCATCACCACCGCCAGCGTGCCATAGGGGCCGCTGGCGAAAGTGGTCACCACATCCTCGATCATCACATCGCCGCCGACCCGCTTGAAGATGACCGAGAAGCAGGTGGCGCCGATGGCGACGAACAGGATCATGCCCGTCGTCTTGCCGGTCTCCATCACGCTGTCGCGGACATTGGCGTAGGTCAGCTCGCCCGAGAAGGCGGCCAGGATCAGCGTGCCCGCCGCGCCGATGGCCGCCGCCTCGGTCGGCGTGGCGATGCCGGCGATGATCGAGCCCAGCACGCCCATAATGAGGATCACCGGGGCCAGCAGGTCGCTGGCCAGCGCCAGCCAGAGCGGGCGCTTGTCGTTCACGTCGACCACGCCGGCCGGGGCCTTGTGCGGGGCCAGGAAGGCGACGCCCAGGATATAGCCGATATACAGCGCCCCCAGCACCAGGCCGGGGATCATCGCGCCCATGAACAGATCGCCGACCGAGATTTGCAGGATGTCGCCGACCAGCACCAGCATGATCGAAGGCGGAATCAGGATGCCCAGCGTGCCGGAGGCGCAGATGATGCCGCTGGCCAGGCCCTTGTCGTATTTCTGCTTCAGCATCACCGGCAGCGACAGCACGCCCAGCAGCACCACCGACGCGCCGATGATGCCGGTCGACGCCGCCATGACGATGCCCAGCACCGCGACCGAGATGGCCAGCCCGCCGCGCATGCCGGCGAACAGCCGCTCCAGCGACATCAGCAGCTTCTTGGCGGCGCCGGATTTCTCCAGCATCAGCCCCATGAACACGAACAGCGGCACCGCCAGCAGCAGCCAGTTCGCCAGCGTGCCGGTGAAGATGCGCGACACCACCGTGCCCAGGAACAGCACCGGTATATCGGCCAGAAAACAGAACACGACGCCCAGGCCCGCCAGCAGGAAGGCGACCGGATAGCCGGTAAAGATGCCGCCGATCAGGGCGACGACCATCAGGATCGGCAGGAAATACTCACCCATGGGACGCCCCGTTTGGACCCGGTTCCGCGGCCTGCCGGCCGCTCAGCAGGAAGCCGACATTGCGGATGATGCGGCCCAGGCCGGCGGTGAACAGCAGCGCCAGGCCGATCGGCAGGATCGCCTTCACCAGATAGCGATCCGTCAGCCCGCCATAGTCGGACTGTTCGCCCGAACGATAGGCAAGACCGACGAAATTGAGCGATAGCCAGGCGACGATGGCGCAGAACGGCAGCAGCAGCACGAGATCGCCGATAATGTCGACGACGGCCTTACCGCGCCCCTGGAATTTGGCGTAGATGAAATCGACCCGGACATGCCGGTCCTCCGCCAGGGCGAAGGAGGCGCCGAGCATCACCATCACGGCGAACAGGTGCCATTGCAGCTCGGCCAGGCCGGTGATCGACAAATGCGAGCCGAGGAGCGGGATCGCGAAGCCCCAGCCGAACAGATCGCCCAGCCGCATCATGGTGCCGGTAACGGCCACCAGCACGGCGAGAATGATCGGCAGGACAAGCCAGGAGCTGACGCGACCGGGCCACGCGCTGACATGCATCAACGCGTGGCCGATCCGCTCCAGCATGGTCATGCTGGACAAGGCTATACCCTCCGCTTACTTCGTCTGGAGGGATTGCAGTTCCATCCAGTTGCCGGCCACCTTCATGTAGGCGTTCAGCGAATCGAGCGCTTCCTTGAAGATCGGATCGTTCTTCGCTTCCTCCTGCAGCACTTCGGCCGAGGCCTTGCGCAGCGCCGCTAGCACCGGCTCGGGGAAGCGCTGGACCTTCACGCCCTTGGCGCGGAATTCGTCCAGCACCTTGCCCTGCGCGCCGGGCGCCACCGCCATCGACCAGACGACATTGGCCTTGCAGGCGGCCCAGAACTGCTTCTGCTCCAGCTCGCTATATTTCTTCCAGACATCCTGGTTGATCAGCAGCGAGTTCCAGCTCGACGGCTGGTGCCAGCCCGGGAAGTAGTAATATTTGGTGACGTTCTGGAAGCCGAGCGACTTGTCGATGATCGGCAGCGAGAATTCCGTCGCCTCGATGCGACCGCGCTCCAAGGCGACATAGATTTCGCCGCCGGCGATCAGCTGCGAGGACGCGCCCAGCTTGTTGATGACCTTGCCGCCCAGACCGGAGATGCGCATCTTCAGGCCCTGGAAGTCTTCCGGCTTGTTGATCTCCTTGTTGAACCAGCCGCCGGCCTCCGGCGCGGTCAGATGGCAGGGGAAAACCTGCACATTGTACTTGTCATAGGCCTTCTGCAGGATTTCCAGCCCGCCGCCTTCCCACATCCAGCCGAGGAACACCTCGGGGTCGGGACCGAACGGCATGGCGCCCATCAGGCCGGTCACCGGCACCGTGCCGCCCCAATAGCCAATCCAGTCCCAGCCGGCCGGCACCGCGCCCGAGCTGACGGCGTTGAACACTTCCAGCGCCGGGACGAGATCGCCAGCGCCATGCACCTTCATCTTCAGCTTGCCGCCGGAGACGTCCTCCAGCAGCTTGGCCATGTTCTCCGCGCCCTCGCCCAGATAGACCATCCCCTTGGGAAAGGTGCTGGCGACGTCGAGCGCGCGCTGCGCCTGGGCGGCGCCTGGCTGGGCGATGCCCCACAGCAATGCCGCAGCGGCGACGGCGGTGACTATTTTTTTCATGTCTGTTCCTCCCGGTATGTGGCTTGAAGCCGGCAACGGGAAGGAAATCAGGACCGGCCGAACCGCCAGCAACGCCCGCATCCACGGATGCCGCGTCGGTGTCGCTTCGGTACGGGTACGCACCCTATTCCTCCCAGTAACCGACGGCTCTGGTACGCCTGGCGGTTCATCGGCCTCTGTCGTGCCGTTAGGGCGCTAGAGTTTCAAGAGATCGGCAGCCTGTCAATTAAGCTGACATCCCAAGGGCATGCTTTCTTGAAACTTTCTCACATGTTAGGGAAAATTTAACGGCGCGCGGGTTTCTTAAGCCCCTTTGTGGACCGACCGAGGACCGAGAGATGAGCAAAGCGCGGATCGCGGTTTATGCCCTGGGCGGCACCATCGCCATGGTGCCCGGCAAGGAAGGCGTGGTGCCGGGCCTCAGCGCCGATCAGCTGATCGCGGCGGTTCCCGGCCTGCGGGAGATCGCCGCGCTGCGCGCCGAGACGCTGTCCAAGGTCGCCAGCCCGAACCTGGATCTCGACGGCGTGCTGGTGCTGGCCGCGCGCATCCGCGCGGATGCCGCCGAGGGCGCAACCGACGGCTGGGTCGTCACGCAGGGCACCGACACGATCGAGGAAACCGCCTTCCTGCTCGACCTGCTGCTGGCCGATCTGGACCGCCCGGTCGTGGTGACCGGCGCGATGCGCAACCCGCTGATGGTGGCGCCGGACGGCCCGGCCAATATCCTGAACGCGGTGCGCCTCGCCGCCAGCCCGGACATCGCCCGCGAGGCCGGCGCGCTGGGCGTGCTGGTCACGCTGAACGACACCATCCATGCCGCCGCCGAGGTGGTGAAGGCCAACACCCACCGGCTGGACGCCTTCGCCAGCCCGCAGACCGGGCCGGTCGGCCTCTTGATCGAGGACCGCATCGTGCTGACCGGAACGCCGCGCCGGCCCTATCGCGCCGCCATCGCCACCCTGCTGGACGGCCGCGACCCGGCAACGCTGATCGAGCGCAAGGCGCCGGTGCTGCTGGTCGGCGTGACGGTGACCGACCCCGGCCTGCTGCTGGCGCATCTGGCGGACCGGCCCGACCGGCTGGGCTATGCCGGCATCGTGCTGTCGGCGATGGGCGGCGGCCATGTCCCGGCCCGGCTGATGGCGCCGGTGGCGGGGCTGGCGGCCAGCCTGCCGGTGGTGATGGCCGGGCGCGTCGGCAACGGGCCGCTGCTTGCCCGCACCTATGAATTCGCCGGCTCGGAGATGGATCTGGCGCAGCATGGCGTCCTGTCGGCCGGCCGACTGCATGCGCTGAAAAGCTGCGTGCTGCTGGAGCTGGCATTGCGCTGCGGCGCGGACCGGGCGGCCATCGCCCGGCTCTTCGCCGGCTTCGCCTAAGCACTGGATACGCCCCGATAAATAAGCGATATCGCTTTTTTATTGTGCGCGTATGATGCACGTCAGGGGCGTGCAATTGATAATCACTGGGTCATGACAAAGAAGGCGTTCAATCGCTCACCGCTGCTGGATGTCATCATCGGCAGCGACTCGAGCATGTCGCTCAACCTGATCGAAGGCATCGCCAACGGTCGCGATCCGCTGTTCCGCAACCGCTTCATGAATGAATGCGTGCTGTTCAAATACCCGAATTTCGAGGTTCAGCTCTCGGACGGGGTGATCGGCGAGGCGCAGAAGCAGGCCGAGGCGCGGCCGGTCGAAACGGCGATCTACGTGCCGAACGACCCTGAGAATCTGCAGGCCGGCGGCTTTGCGATCTATCTGCGCCAACGTGAATTCGAGAATCTGCTGCGCGAGTATCTCGGCCTGAACATGCAGACTGAGAGCGAGGATTTCGCGATCGACGTGAAAATATTGCGCGTCATCGACACCATCCCCTCGCTCGACCCCTACCTGCTGCGCACCGAATTGCAGAGCGCCGGGCTGAACCTGCCGGAAAACGCGATCGGCGCGTCCGAGCGCGAGGAGGGCTATATCCGCAAGAAGATCGAAGGCCGCATCGGCCCGATCATCGACCGCGCGGTCGGCGAGGCGAAACCCGGCGACCTGGCGGCCCAGGCGCACCGCAAGCGCTTCATCGACGCGATCTGGAATCCGGACGTGCCGGAAGCCGAGCTGTTCATCAAATCCTTCGGCATCGATAAATCCGAGACCCAGCGCATCTTCGTCGCCTGGAAGGGCATCACCTATTACCAGGTGAAGTTCGAGGGCTTCGCGCCGGCGATCCGCGAGGTGCTGGATTTCTTCCGCGGCGACCTGTCGAAGCCGCGCGACGCCGCCAGCTACAACCGGCTGGAGCTGGAGCAGATGGCGATGCATGTGCAGTCGACCCGCACCAAGCTGGAAAACGTGGTGAAAAACTGCCGGCAGATTTTCATCGACTACAACAACGCCTACGATGGGCTGGTGAACGGCAACAAGCCGCTGGCCTTCAAGGAATTTCTGACCACGGCCCATAATTACTACTGGATTCTGGGCTTCTGCTCGACCGCCTCGAAGAACGCCATCGGCATATTGCACCGGACCATGCAGGGCGAAACGGCGCATCGCCTGCGCTTCGATGAAATGGACGCCATGCTGAAGCAGATGAACGCCTTGCTGAATTCGAGCGTGAAATCGGTCTGATGGGGCTGGAAATCCTCGTCGATGCCGACGCCTGCCCGGTGAAGGCGGAAATCTACCGCGTCGCCGAACGCTATGGCCTGCCGGTCACGCTGGTCGCCAACGATTATTTCGCCGTGCCGCGCGATCCGCGCATCCGGCTTGTCGTGGTCGGCAGCGGCTTCGACGCCGCCGACGATTGGATCGCCGAGCGCGCGCATCCCGCCAGCATCGTCGTCACCTCCGACATTCCCCTGGCCGATCGCTGCGTGAAGCAGGGCGCGACGGTGCTGGCCCCGAACGGCCGCCCCTTCACGCCCAACTCCATCGGCATGGCCATGGCCCAGCGCGCATTGATGGCCGACCTGCGCGCCATGGGCGAAGTGACCGGCGGTCCGAAGCCGATGAGCGGCCGCGACAAATCCGCCTTCCTGTCGGCGCTCGACGCCGCCGTGGTGCGGCTGAATCGCGGCTGATCTTTACCTAACTTTAGGATTTAAATCGTATTGTAAGAAACAACAGCGGAACGGGGACGATCCATCCCTCCGCCTTATCGCAACGATGTGGCGGTTTTCGTGTCGAATCGCAATTCCCTTATCCCCTGGCAGGTTCTGAGCGATAGAATCTGGCGACGGCTGCCGAAATTCCAGCGGCGGGAGGATCTGCGCCACCAGCAGACGGTGCATGGGCTGAAGCGGCAGATCGCCCGGCAGCGCGCCCTGGTGCTGCTGGCCCAGTTCGCGCTGGAGGACGTGCCGCTGGACGATCTTTTCCAGCGCACCGCCGACATCCTGGCCAGCACTCTGCGCGCCACCATCATCACCGTGCTGGAATACCGATCACCCGATAACATGCTGTGTCTGCGGGCCGGCATCGGCTGGCCGCAGGAGAGGATGGCCCAGGCCTATTGCTCGCTGGACGACAGCCCGCTTGCCCAGTTCATCGTCAATACGGAAATGCCGGTGCTGGTCGACGACCTGCAACAGGACGCGCGTTACGCCGTGTCGCCGCAGCTTGCCGGCCGGGGGGTGCGCGCGGCGGTCAGCGTCATGCTGCGCTGCCAGGGCAATATCTATGGCCTGCTGGGCGCCTTCACGCCGGAACCGCACGCCTTCACCGAGGAGGATGCCAGCTTCATCCAATCCGTCGCCTTCATCCTGTCCGGCGCGTTGAGCCGCGAGGCCGACGCCCGGGCGCTCGAATCCCAGCGCCTGCGCCTTCAGGGCATTCTGGACACCGCCGTCGACGGCATCGTCAGCATCGACCCCGAAGGCATCATCGAGGCGGTGAATCCGGCGATAGAGACGATGTTCGGCTATCAGCCCGGCACGCTGCTCGGCCGCAATATCGTCGAGCTGATGCCCGAGCGCTACCGGGCGCATCACAAGCGAGGGCTGCGGCGTTATCTCGACGCCGGCGAAAGCACGGTCATCGGCCAGCGCAAGGAACTTGCCGGCCTGCGCCAGGATGGCAGCGAATTCCCCATCGAGATGTCGGTCGGCGAGATCCGCACCGCCAGCGAGCATCTTTTCATCGGCACCGTGCATGACCTCACCGACCGCAAGGCCACCGAGGATCAGCTGCGCCAGGCCCAGAAGATGGAGGCCGTCGGCCAGCTTACCGGCGGCGTGGCGCATGATTTCAACAATCTGCTGACCGTCGTGCTGGGCAATGCGGAAATGCTGGCGGAGGATCTGCCGCTCGATGAGGTGCAGCAGCGGATGATGTGCAACATCATCAAGGCCGCGCAGAGCGGGGCGGAGCTCACCCGGCGTCTCTTGGCCTTCTCCCGGCGGCAGAACCTGCAGCCCGAGATTATCCACGTCCAGGCGCTGATCACCGAGAATTCGGAGCTGCTGCGCCGCACCCTGGGCGAGCGCATCAACATCAAGACTGAATCCGACCCGGATTTATGGCCCGCCTTGGCCGATCCGACACAATTGGAGACAGCGCTGATCAACCTGGCGCTGAACGCGCGCGACGCCATGCCCTATGGCGGCAAGCTGAGCGTCGAGGCGGCCAACCGGACGGTCGAGAAGGACAATGAGGACGCCGCCGCCGGCGCCTATGTGATGATCGCCGTCACCGATAGCGGGACCGGCATCCCCGCCGATATCCTGCCGCGCCTGTACGAGCCCTTCTTCACCACCAAGGAGGTCGGCAAGGGCTCCGGGCTGGGCTTGTCGATGGTCTATGGCTTCGTGCGCCAGACCGGCGGCTTCATGCGGATCGACAGCGAAATCGGCCGCGGCACCCGGATCGAACTCTATCTGCCGCGCGCGGAACGGCACCTGGCCAACCCCGCCTCCCTGCCGGACAGGCTACCCGACAATATTTCCGAGCGTGTCCTGGCCGGCGAGGCCCGGCCCAGCCGCGCCGCCGGGATCAACGTCCTGCTGGTCGAGGACGACCCGATGGTCGGGGCCTATCTGCGCGACGCGCTGTCGGAGGCCGGCTACACGGTCGTCTCGGCCACCAACGCGCATGAGGCGCTGGCCCAGTTGCGCGCGCCCGACTGTCCGGATTTCCAGCTCATGCTGACCGATGTGGTCATGCCCGGCGGCGTCGACGGCTATGCCCTGGCGGTGGACGCCGCCCGGCTGCGCCCGGAAATGGCGATCATGCTCAGCTCAGGCTATAACGACCAGTATGGCGAACGGTCGAATGCCGCCGCCCCCTGGCCGATGCTGCAGAAACCCTATACCCGCGCGGCGCTGCATGGCGCCATCGATGCGCTCTTGTCCAGCCGTGGCACGGCCCTACATCAGCCGCTGAACGACATGGCGGCGAAGGGAAATACGCAATGAGCATCGCGGCGGCCCCGTCCATATCCAAGCTTGCCACCGGCATAGACGGCTTCGACCGGCTATCGGGCGGCGGCGTGCCGGAGGGCCGCACAACGCTGTTGGTCGGCGGGCCCGGCACCGGCAAGACCGTCTTTGCCCTGAACACGCTGGCGAACCGGCTGCGCGATGCCGGCGAGAGCGGCATCTTCGTGACGTTCGAGGAGGATGCGGACACCTTGATCGCCAACGCCGCCAGCTTCGGCTGGACGCTGTCGAGCGGCGGCGCGGCCGAGGGCGGGCCGGGCATCTTCGTGCTGGACGCCAAGCTCAACCCCGATGTCGCGCAATCCGGCGATTTCGACCTGAATGGGCTGATCGGCGCGCTGACCGCGCTGAAGGAGCGCACGGGCGCGCGACTTATCGTGCTGGATTCCATCGACTGGCTGCTGGCCATGCTGGATTCCGGCGCCGCCCGGCGTCGCGAGCTGCTGCGCCTGCGGCAATGGCTGCGCCAGGAAGGGGCGACCGCCCTGCTGACCGCCAAGACCGACCAGCCGCTGGAAGGCGACGCGGAGTCCGCGCTGGCCTACCTGCCCTACATGACCGAATGCGTGGTGGTGCTGCATCACGAGGTGAGCCGGCGGGTCGCCCGGCGCTGGATCCGGCTGCTCAAATATCGCGGCGCGGCGCATAATTCCAACGCCTCGCCGCTGCTGATCCGCAGCGGCGGCATCATGGTAATCGCCGACAAGGTGGATATGGGCTGGCCGGCCTCCACGGAGCGCGTCTCCAGCGGCATCGAGCGGTTGGATACGATGCTGAATGGCGGCTATTACCGCTCCTCCACCGTGCTGGTCTCCGGCGCGCCAGGCACCGCCAAGAGTACGCTGGGCGGCGCCTTCGTCGATGCCGCCTGCCGGCGCGGCGAGCGGGCGCTGTTCTATTCCTTCGACGAGCCGGCGGCGCAGATCGCGCGCAATCTGCGGTCGGTGAATATCGACCTGGGCGCGCATGTCGATAGCGGGTTGCTGAGCATCCTGGCCAGCCGCGCCTCGGCCAACAGCATGGAGGAACAGTTCGCCGCGCTGCGCGACGCCGTCGAGCTGCACAAGCCCCAGGCGGTGGTGATCGACCCGATCTCCGCCATCGGCAAGATCAACGAGGAAACCGAGAGCAGCGCCATCATCGTGCAGATGCTGGACTATATGAAGGCGCGCGGCATCACCGTGCTGGCGACCGCCCTGCTGCACCCACTGCATCGCGACACGGAAGGCACGCAGTATCATATCTCCACCATCGCCGACACCTGGATGGACGTCTCCTTCCGCATCGCCAAGGGCGAGCGGAACCGGGCGCTGACCATCGTCAAGTCGCGCGGCATGGCGCATTCCAATCAAGTGCGCGAGCTGGTGCTGTCCAGCCGCGGGCTGACACTGGCCGATGTCTACGCCTCCGGCGGCGACGTGCTGATGGGCACCGCGCGCATGGAACATGAAGCCGAGGATCGGGTGCACGAAGCCCTGCAGCAGGCGGAGCATACGCACCGCCGCAAGGAGCTGGAAAATCTGGAACAGCGGCTGGCGCTGCAATTGCAGATGCTGCAGGCCGAGATTTCCCAGGCCCGCAACGAGCGCGAACGCATCCTCCTGGAGGAGGATATCCGCCGGAAGGAACGGTCGGACGCCCGGACCCATGTGCGCATGATGCGGCGCGCCGACGACACCGGCGCGCGGGAGACGGAGACCCAGTCATGATCAAGCCGCTTGACCCGCCCCCCACCGCGCAGGCCCCCGGCCTGCCCAAGGTGCCTGGCCAGTCGAAGCAGCCGCCGATCCGGCTGCAATTCTTCGTCGCCTACAGCGCCCCCAGCTCGCGCGCGGCGATGGCGACCCTGGAATCCGTCATGAAGACGCTGGAGGACCGGGTGGAGCTGGAGGTCATCGACGTGATCCGCTCTCCCGAGCGCGCGCTGGAGGAAGGCATCCTGGTGACCCCGGCGCTGATCCGCCTGTTCCCCGGCCCGAAACGCACCTTGATCGGCGATCTGCGCAGCGAAAGCGCGCTGCGCCGCTTCCTGCACGATTCGCCGTTGCAGCCGGAGCGCTGATCGCGCGGCCCGCCTTTCGGCACTGGACGAACCGGGAAATATCGCCACTTTAGCGGTATCGTTTCTTCCGCAGCCGGTTCCCCGCATGGATAGCCTCACCCAATTCGTTCTCGGCGCCGGCATCGCCACGCTGGCGCTGGGCCCGCGCCTCGGCCCGCGCCGCGCCGCGCTGATCGGCGGCGTGGTCGGCACCCTGCCCGACCTTGACGTGTTCCTGGCCTCGGCCGACCCGATCCAGGCCTTCGTCACCCATCGCGGGTTCAGCCATTCGGTCTTCGTCCATACGCTGGTCGCCCCGCTGATCGGCGAGGCGCTGCTGCGCCTGGACAAGCGCCTGCGCGACGCCCGCTGGCTGACCTGGCTGACGGTCTGGCTGACATTGGTGACGCATGCGTTGCTGGATTGCTTCACCACCTACGGCACCCGCATCTTGTGGCCGCTCGACGTGCCGCCGGTGAGCTGGTCGAGCATCTTCATCATCGATCCGCTCTACACGCTGCCGCTGCTGGCGCTGACGCTGGTGGCCTTGTTCCGCGGGCGTTGGGGGCCGGGCATCGGCAAGGCGGCCATCGTCGCGCTGTCGCTCAGCACGCTCTATCTGGGCTGGAGCGTGGCGGCGCGGGAGATCGCCGAGGCCAAGGTGCGCAGCGCGCTGGCGGCCGCCGGCCAGCCGGTCGAACGGCTGACCATGATCCCCATGCCGTTCAACACCGTGCTGTGGCGCGGGCTGGCGATGACCGAGGATGGCTATGTCAACGTCTACCGCTCGATCTTCGACGACCGGCCCGACGCGCCGCTGCACCGCCATCCGAACGGCCACGCGCTGGAGGCGATCCTGCCCGACAAGCGCCCGGTCGAGGCGGTGGCGGATTTCTCGCGCGGCTATTACGCGATGGCGCGGGAGGGCGACACGATCCTGGTCCGCGACCTTCGCATGGGGGTGGAACCGCATTACATCTTCACCTTCGAGATCGCCCGCCAGCAGAGCACGCCGACGATGATCCCGCCGGTGCAGCGCCCGCGCGTGAACGACACGCGCGTGCTGGACTGGATGGTCAAGCGCTTCACCGATGAAGATGCGGTGCGCGCGGAATAGGGCTTGATCCACCCGGCCAGCCCCCCACCTCAGCTTGGTACGCCACCAGCCGAGGACCGCCGATGACGATGCCCTTCGCCGTTCTGCTTGCCGCCCTCGCGCTCGCCGCAACGGCACCCGCCGCCCCCCTCGCCGCTCAACAGGGCGAGACCTTCCAGTCGGAGCAGGCAAGCTTCCGGCTGGAACGGGTGGCCGGCCCGCTGGAGCATCCCTGGGGCCTCGCCTTCCTGCCGGACGGCTCGATGCTGGTGACCGAGCGCCCCGGCCGGTTGCGCCTGGCGACGCCGCAAGGCCGGCTGTCGGAACCGCTGAAGGGCCTGCCGCGCATCGATTCAGGCGGCCAGGGCGGCCTGCTCGACGTGGCGACAGCGCCGGATTTTGCGCAATCCCGCCGGGTCTATATCAGCTATACGGAGCCCGGCCAGGGCGGCGTCAACGGCACCGCCATCGCGCATGGCCGGCTGTCCGACGACGGCACCGCGCTGGAGCAGGTGACGGTGATCTTCCAGCAGATGCCGAAATTCAGCGGCGGGCACCATTTCGGCAGCCGCCTCGCCTTCGCGCCGGACGGTACGCTGTTCGCCACGCTGGGCGAACGCAACAGCCAGCGCGAGAAGGCGCAGGACCTTTCCACCCATCTGGGCAAGATCGTGCGGATCAATCCGGATGGCAGCGTGCCGAAGGACAATCCCTTCGTCGGCCGCGGCGACGCCCGGCCGGAAATCTATTCCTACGGCCATCGCAATCCGCAGGGGCTGACGATTCATCCCGAAACCGGGCAGCTCTGGGAGCACGAGCATGGCGCGCGCGGCGGCGACGAGATCAACCTGCCGCAGCCCGGCCGCAACTATGGCTGGCCGGTGATCTCCTACGGCGTGCATTATTCCGGCGCGAAGATCGGCCAGGGCCAGGAACGCCAGGGCATGGAACAGCCGATCCATTACTGGGATCCCTCCATCGCGCCCTCCGGCATGGCCTTTTATAACGGCGACAAATTCCCCGGCTGGAAGGGCGATCTGTTCGTCGGCGCGCTGGTGCAGACCCATCTCGCCCGGCTGGAGGTCGAGGGCACCCGCATCGTGCGCGAGGAACGCCTGCTGGAGGATTGGGGCGAACGCATCCGCGATGTCCGCGCCGGCCCCGATGGCGCCCTCTATTTACTGAACGACCACCCCGACGCCGCCATCTGGCGCCTGGTGCCGGCGGAGTAGGCATCCATTCCCGCCGCCGTTATCCCCGGACCTTGCTGCCCCCACCATTGTCACCCTCGGGCTTGTGTGGGTGATTTGTGTTTTTGTGGATGCATCGGCCGGGAAGCGCTT
>NZ_LPXN01000118.1 GCF_001618175.1 Oceanibaculum pacificum
CCCCCACCCCAACCCTCCCCCGTCGAGGGGGAGGGAGTGCACGTTTCGGGAGACCCGCATGATCTTTACCGCCTTCGAGCGCATGGTGGCGTTCCGGTATCTGCGGGCGCGGCGGCAGGAGGGGTTCATCTCCGTCATCGCCGGCTTCTCGCTGCTGGGCATCGCGCTCGGCGTGGCGACGCTGATCATCGTCATGTCGGTGATGAACGGTTTCCGGGCCGAGCTGCTGGGCCGCATTCTGGGCGTGAACGGCCATGTCTCGGTGTTCGCCCAGTCCGGCCCGCTGCGCGATTACGCGGCGACGGCGGACCAGGTGCGGCTGGTCGACGGGGTGGTGATGGTGTTCCCGCAGGTCGAGGGGCAGGTGATGGCGACTGCCAACAACACCGCCGCCGGGGCCATGGTGAAGGGCATCCGCCTGGAGGATCTGAAGCGCCGGGAGATTTTGTCGGGCAACATCCTGGCCGGCTCGCTGGAGGATTTCGCCGGGCCGGACGCGGTGATGATCGGCAGCCGCATGGCGCAGCGCATGAATCTGACCGTCGGCAACCAGCTCACCCTGATCAGCCCGCAATCGAACCCGACCGCCTTCGGCTCGATCCCGCGCATGAAGACCTACAGGATCGCCGCGCTGTTCGAGATCGGCATGTACGAATACGACAATAATTTCATCTATATGCCGCTGGATTCCGCGCAGACCTTCTTCCGCCTGGGCGAGGCGGTGACCGGCCTGGACGTGATGCTGACCGACCCGGACGCGGTGGCCCGGCTGCGCGATCCCATCGCCACGGCCATCGGGCCGGGCAAGCGGGTGTTCGACTGGCAGCAGGCCAATTCCAGCTTCTTCACCGCGATCAAGGTGGAGCGCAACGTGATGTTCCTGATCCTCACGCTGATCATCCTGGTAGCCGCCTTCAACATCATCTCCTCGATGATCATGCTGGTGAAGGATAAGGGGCGCGACATCGCCGTGCTGCGCACCATGGGGGCATCGAAGGGCATGATCATGCGCATCTTCTTCATGACCGGCGCGTCGATCGGCGTGGTCGGCACCGTCGCCGGCTTCCTGCTGGGGCTGCTGTTCTGCCTGAATATCGAGACCATCCGCGGCTGGGTGGAGGCGCTGACCGGCACGCAGGTGTTCAACGCCGAAATCTATTTCCTGTCCAAGCTGCCGGCCAAGGTGGATAGCGGCGAGGTGGTGACGGTGGTGCTGATGGCGCTGCTGCTGACCTTCCTGGCGACCCTCTACCCCGCCTGGCGCGCCGCCCGGCAGGATCCCGTCGAAGCGCTGCGGTACGAGTAGGCACCATGTCCCAGAACAACGCCCTGCTGCTGGATGGCGTGATCCGCCGGTTCGAACAGGCCGGCCGCCAGCTCGAAGTGTTGAGCGGCGTGTCGCTGGCCGTGCGGCCGGGCGAGATGGTGGCGCTGGTCGGCCCGTCCGGGGCCGGCAAATCCACCTTGCTGCAGATCGCAGGATTGCTGGAGCGCCCGACCGAGGGCGAGGTCTATGTCGGCGGTCAGGCCTGCGGCACGATGGACGACGCCGCCCGCACCGAGGTGCGCCGCCACCGCATCGGCTTCGTCTATCAGTTCCATCATCTGCTGCCGGAATTCTCGGCCATCGAGAATGTCATCCTGCCCCAGCTCATCGCCGGCCTGTCGCGCAGGGAGGCGGAGGACAGGGCGCGAGAGCTGTTGTCCATGGTGGGCCTGGGCGCGCGCGAGGATCATCGTCCGGCGCGTTTGTCCGGCGGCGAGCAGCAGCGTGTCGCCATCGTGCGCGCGATGGCCAATGTGCCCAACGTGCTGCTGGCCGATGAGCCGACCGGCAATCTCGACCCGCATACGGCGGAAGACGTGTTCGGCTATCTGCGTCGCATCTGCCACGCCGCCAGCCTGGGGGCGCTGATCGCCACCCATAATCTAGACCTCGCCGCCCGGATGGACCGCATCCTGGAGATGCGCGACGGCATCGTGGTGGAGCGCTAGAGGCTTAATACACTTATTGCGTGCATAATCACAGCGCGGTTGCTACTCTTTTCGCAAGCGAGGAGGGCCGCCCGATGCTGCGCATGCCAACCCGGCCGGGCCGCCCCGGCACCATCCAGCGCCAGATCAACGCCCCCGGCGGGCTGGGCGCGCTGAACGGGCAGTCGCCGGAGTTGACGCGCCTCGTCACCCAGGTCGCGCGCTATAACCGTGTCGAGGGCAGTCTGAGCGTGCAGCAGCGGCTGCAATTGCTGAGCACGCTGCGCGGCCATCTCTACGATTGGATCGTGGCCCATCCGCTGCATATGGACCGCGACGTGATCCTCGACCTGATGAACCAGGTGCGGGCCGAACATGAGCGGCAGACGGTTCAGGCCCATGGTGGAGGCGCGATCTTCGCGCGCAACGACAATCAGGGCGAGGCCCAGCAGCTCTGGGCCATGCTGGTGAACGGGCAGGGCAGCGTCATCATCGAGGAACGAGATTACGGCCGGCTGATCCTGAACGGGCAGAATGTGCAGGTGGCGGGCTTCCGCAATCGCGTGCTGGCCAGCTTCGCGACGCTGCTGGAGACGCCGGAAGGGCGCAAGCTGATCCGCAAGCTGCTGAACCATCCGGTAACGGTGCGCATCGTGCCGCTGACCAACCAGACGCGCCAGGCGATGGCGATGCTGCAGCAGCAGGTCGCCCAGCGCCGCAATACTGGCAACGGCTTCCGCATCGGCCCGCCGCCGCCGGTCGTGCCCCAGCATGCCGGGCTGTCGCCAGGCGTGACCTTCACCGATCCGGTGCCGTTCATGGGCCATGCCGGATTCAACCTTGATGCCTATGTCGGCGCGGTCGTCGGCACCAAGGCGAATATCGACCTGCATAATGGCGGGACCTTGCCACCGCTGAACGGCGGCGTGCCGCTGGGCTCGGCCGCCATCGTCGCCGTCGAGCCGACCCTCGACGATGCCGATGTCTTCGCCGTCAACGCGCAGGGCGGCGGGCCGTTGGCGACGCCGCTTTTCCTGACGCTGGCGCACGAGCTTTTGCACGCCAAGCGGATGACCCGCGGCCGCTCGCGCGTCGGCTATGACCAGCATTACGATAATCTGGAGGAGCGGCGCGCCATCGCCGGCCCGAACACCAGCGAAAATTCGCTCCGACTGGCCTATGGGCTGGGAGCGCGCTTCGGCCATGGCGGCGCGCTGCGCAACCAGATGCCGCCGGCTATCGGCGGGCAACTCGTGCTCTACCAGCCGCCGCCGATGGTGGGCGGCGGGCAACTCGTGCCGTATCAGCCGCCGCAGCAGAATATCGGCGGCGGGCAGCTCGTGCCCTATCAACCGCCCCAGCAGAATATCGGCGGCGGGCAGCTGGTGCTCTATCGTCCGCCGGTGCAGGGGCCGCAGAGCATGGCGCTGGTGCCGTACCGTCCACCGCAACAGCAGAATTTAGCCCTGGTGCCCTACCAGCCGCCGCAATTGCAGCCCGGCCCGCACAATGCGCTGGTGCTGTATCGCGGGCCGCCGAACCGTCCACGGGTTCCCCGGCCGATGCTGGCGCTGACCTGGAAATAGCCATATATCGCTACCCGGTAATCTAACGACCACAAGATGATGTTCTATTCCTGTTCCCGATGACCCGGCGCGCCGGACGTGGAATCCTAGCGCCATGTCCAGCCATGCCGATTTCGTCCATCTGCGCGTCCATTCCGCCTATTCACTGTCGGAAGGGGCGTTGAAGCTGAAGGAGCTTGTCGGGCTCTGCCAGGAACACCGCATGCCGGCGGTGGCGGTGACCGATACGGCGAACCTGTTCGGCGCGCTGGAGTTCGCCGGGGCCGCGACCGGGGCCGGCCTCCAGCCGATCATCGGCTGCCAGATCAATCTGCGCCGCGAGCAGAAGGCCGATCCGCGCCATTTCAACGTCAGCGGCGCGGGCCACGCCAACCCGCCGCCGGACCAGCTTGTGCTGCTGGTGCAGGACAAGGCCGGCTACCTCAATCTGATGAAGCTGGTCAGCAAGGCCTTCCTGGAAACCCCGACCGGCGAGTTGCCGCAGATCTCCTTCGCCGATCTGGCGGCCGCCAACGAGGGGCTGCTGTGCTTCACCGGCGGGCCGGCCGGGCCGGTCGGGCGGTTGCTGCTGGAAAGCCAGCGCGACGCCGCCGTCGATGTGCTGAAGCGGCTGATCGGCCTGTTCCCCGGCCGGCTCTATGTCGAGCTGATGCGCCACGGCATGAATGCCGAGCGTCGCATCGAGGCGGCCTTGCTCGATCTGGCCTATGATTATGAATTGCCGCTGGTCGCGACCAACGATTGCTATTTCGCCAACGAGGCGATGTACGAGGCGCATGATGCGCTGCTCTGCATTGCCGAGGGCACCTATGTGGTGGAGGAGAAGCGCCGCCGGCTGACGCGCGAGCACCGCTTCAAATCGGCTGCCGAGATGCGCGCGCTGTTCGCCGATCTGCCCGAAGCCATCGACAATACGATCCAGATCGCCCGGCGCTGCGCCTATTACCCGGACAAGGTGAAGCCGATCCTGCCGGCCTTCACCACCGGCGAGGGCCGCGACGAGGCGGCGGAGCTGCGCGTCCAGGCGGCCGAGGGGCTGGAGGATCGGCTGCGGCGGCACGTCCTCACCGATGTGACCGACGATGCCGAGCGCGAGGCGCTGGCGAAACCTTATCGCGACCGGCTCGACTTCGAGCTGAACGTTATCAACCAAATGGGCTTTCCCGGCTATTTCCTGATCGTCGCGGACTTTATCCGCTGGGCGAAGAATGAGGGCATACCGGTCGGGCCGGGCCGCGGTTCCGGCGCCGGCTCCGTCGTCGCCTGGGCGCTGACCATCACCGATCTCGACCCGCTGCGCTGGAATTTGCTGTTCGAGCGGTTTCTGAACCCCGAACGCGTCTCGATGCCTGACTTCGACATCGATTTCTGCCAGGAGCGGCGCGACGAGGTTATCCGCTATGTGCAGAAGCGCTACGGCACCGACAAGGTGGCGCAGATCATCACCTTCGGTAAGCTCCAGGCTCGCGCCGTGCTGCGCGATGTGGGGCGCGTGCTGCAACTGCCCTATGGCCAGGTCGACCGCATCTGCAAGCTGGTGCCGAACAACCCCGCCAATCCGGTGACCCTCGCCCAGGCCATCGAGGGCGAGCCGGAATTGCAACGCCAGCGCGACGACGATCCGACCGTCGGCCGAATGATCAATATGGGGCTGAAGCTGGAGGGGCTGTACCGCCACGCCTCCACCCACGCCGCCGGCGTGGTGATCGGCGACCGGCCGCTGGACCAGCTTGTGCCGCTGTACCGAGACCCGCGCTCGGACATGCCGGTCACCCAGTTCAACATGAAATATGTCGAGACCGCCGGGTTGGTGAAGTTCGACTTTCTGGGCCTGAAGACGCTGTCCGTGCTGGCGATGGCGGAACGGCTGATCCGCCAGCGCGGCGTCGAGATCGACCTGACGACGATACCGCTGGAGGACGAGAAGACCTTCAAGATGCTCAGCCGGGGCGACGCGACCGGCGTGTTCCAGCTTGAAAGTTCGGGCATGCGCGACGTGCTGCGCAAGCTGCAGCCCGACCGTTTCGAGGACATCATCGCGGTCGTGGCGCTGTACCGCCCCGGCCCGATGGACAACATCCCCAGCTACATCAACCGCAAGCACGGCACGGAGAAGCCGGATTATCTCTATCCCACCCTGGAGCCGATCCTGACCGAGACCTACGGGATCATGATCTACCAGGAGCAGGTGATGCAGATCGCCCAGGTGCTGTCGGGCTACAGCCTGGGCGGCGCCGATCTGCTGCGCCGCGCGATGGGCAAGAAGATCAAGGAGGAGATGGACGCCCAGCGCAAGCTGTTCGTCGATGGCGCGGTGGGGCGCGGCGTGTCGGCCGGCAAGGCGTCCGACATCTTCGACCAGGTGGCGAAATTCGCCGGCTACGGCTTCAATAAGAGCCACGCGGCGGCCTATGCGCTGGTCGCCTACCAGACGGCGTATCTGAAGGCGAATTACCCGGTCGAGTTCCTGGCCGCGTCGATGACCTTCGATCTCGGCAATACCGACAAGCTGAACGTGTTCCGCCAGGAATTGCAGCGCCTGAAGATCGACCTGCTGCCGCCCGACATCAACAAGTCGGAGGTGGTGTTCTCGGTCGAGCGCGCCTCGCCGGAGGATAAGGGCGCGATCCGCTACGCCCTGGCGGCGGTGAAGAATGTCGGCGCCCAGGCGATGGGGCTGCTGATCGAGGAACGCCGCGCCAAGGGGCCGTTCAAGAACCTGGGCGAGTTCGCCCAGCGCGCCGACCCGCGCAGCCTGAACAAGCGCCAGCTGGAAAATCTGGTGGCTGCAGGCGCGTTCGATGGGATGGAGCGCAACCGCGCCAAGCTCTATGAGGGGCTGGAGACGTTGATGCGCCATGCCAGCGCAGCGGCACAGCAGCGAGTTAGTAACGAGCCTATGTTTCTGGGCGTTGAAGTTACTGCATCTAAAATCCCGCTCCGCGACCGGCAGGACTGGCCGATCATGGAGAAGCTGCAATATGAGTTCGACGCGCTGGGCTTCTATCTGTCGGCCCATCCGCTGGACGCCTATGGCAAGTCGCTGGAGCGCATCGAGGTGGTGGAATCGGCCAATATCCTGCCGCTGCTGTCCGCCAGCGGCGGCTCCAAGCGGGTGAAGCTGGCCGGCATTCTGGTCTCCAAGCAGGAGCGCACCTCGAAATCCGGCAACCGCTTCGCCTTCGTCACGCTGACCGACCGCACCGGCGTGTTCGAGATCACGCTATTCTCGGAAATCCTGGCCCAGACCCGCGAACTGATCGATAGCGGCCAGCCGCTGCTGGTCTCCGCCGACGCCCGCGCCGAGGGCGAGAGCTACCGCCTGCTGGCCAACAGCGTGGAGCCGCTGGACAAGGCCGTCGCCAACGCCGTCACCGGCCTGAAGATATTCCTGCGCGACGATGCCCCGCTGGCGCATCTGAAGACGCTGTTCGACGGCCAGGGGCAGGGCAGGGGCAAGGTTCGCCTGGTCATGGACATCGAGGAGCAGGAAGTAGAGCTGGCCCTGCCCGGCGGCTACCAGATCAACGCCGGCATGCGTTCCGCCATCAAATCGATCCCCGGCATCGTCGAGGTGCGCGATATCTGACCCTATGTCAGGAAGCGGTCGGGCACCCGGAACACGCCCTTGATGCAATCCGGATTGCACACGCAGATCTGCGTGTGCGTCTTGGCGTAAAAGCCGGAATTCTCGTAGAGTGGATCGCCTTCGACGAAGATGCCTCGCACGGTGTCCACCGGCGGCAAGCCTTGTTCCTTCCGGCTGGTATGCATCACCTTCATTACTGCGCAGTCTAGGTAGCGGCGCAGGAGGTCGCGGCTGTTAGAGGGTAGGGGTTCCGCCATTTCCGCATGGAGCGTTTGCAGCATTCCATAGGCGCTTTCGACCATCGCAATGCCGGAGAGTGTCGTGGTGTCGAGGCAAGAACGCAGATCAATGACCGCACCGATGACATAGGGCGCATCGATTTTCGGCCCGCGCTTCAAACGGCTGATGTCCGAAGCGAATGCCAATCCCCGCTTCGGATTGGCTTCCCAGAAATAGATGCCGGGTCCCAGCCAGTCCCAGTCATTATCGCTGGTTCTGAACGGCGCTCCCTTCAGCAGCCGCTCCGCAACCTTCTTGTCGCATCCGTGATAGCCCAGCACGAAATGGGAAGAGAGGTCGTGCATGGCGAGCGCTTATCCACCGTAGTTTTTATGCAGCTTTCCCGATTTGGTGTAGATGCCGAGGCGGATAAGCGTCTCACGCGCCTTTTCAGGGGTGGCGGCATTTTCCGCCAGCCACTCCTTGCTGGCCTTCTTGAACAGCTTCACATCCTCCGGGCTGCCGACCGGGGGCGGGGCTTCCTTGCGCTTTGTCGCCGCCATGATTATCTCCTGTGCTGCCCCTTGTTCCGATGAGAATAACTCATATGGTGCGCTCGCCGCACTTGCCAAATCGGGCCCAGGGGGCTATAGCACCGCCCAATCTCGCACGCGGGTCGCGTGGCCGGGGCCGATAGGCCACGGTCGCTCCGGTGTCTGGTTTCACAGCCAGGCGAACTGCCCGCGGAGGATTAACCGGAAAATGACAGGACACTTTACACTATGACTCTGCCCTCTTTCTCGATGCGCCAGCTCCTTGAGTCCGGCGTCCATTTCGGCCATCACACCCGTCGCTGGAACCCGAAGATGGCCCCCTTCATCTTCGGCGTGCGCAATGGCGTGCACATTATCGACCTGGAGCAGACGGTGCCGATGCTGCACCGCGCCCTGCAGGCGATCCGCGACGTGACCGCCCAGGGCGGGCGCGTGCTGTTCGTCGGCACCAAGCGCCAGGCGGCGGAGAAGATCGCCGATGCGGCCACGCGCTCCGGCCAGTATTACGTGAACCATCGCTGGCTCGGCGGCATGCTGACCAACTGGAAGACCATCTCCCAGTCGATCAAGCGCCTGCGCGACCTGGACGAGCAGCTGGCCGGCGATACGCACGGCCTGACCAAGAAGGAGCTGCTGAACCTGACCCGCGAGCGCGAGAAGCTGGACCGTGCGCTGGGCGGCATCCGCGAGATGGGCGGCCTGCCGGACGTTCTGTTCGTGATCGACACGAACAAGGAAGCCATCGCCATCCAGGAAGCCAACAAGCTGGGCATCCCGGTCATCGCCGTGGTCGACAGCAACTGCAACCCGGACGGCATCGCCTTCCCGATCCCGGGCAACGACGACGCCATGCGCGCCATCGAGATGTATTGCGAGCTGGTCGCCAGCTCCGTGCTGGACGGTTTGCAGGCCGAGATGGTCGCCTCGGGCGCTGATATCGGCGCCGCCGAGGATGTCCCGGCCGAAACCGTTCCGGCGGAGCCGGCCAGCGAAGAGACGGTGCAGGCCTCGGCCTAAACCGTCTTGCTTTAGAGTTTACGGGTCGGCGGCCTTGTGCCGCCGCTCGTTTTGGAAGAGAGCCGCTACGCCGGCCGGCGCCGACGCCGGCTGGCCGGAAACGACAGGAAGGAAGAGATCATGGCCGAGATTACCGCCGCCCTCGTCAAGGAGCTTCGTGAGAAGACCGGCGCCGGCATGATGGATTGCAAGAAGGCGCTGAACGAGACCCAGGGCGACATCGAAGCCGCCGTCGACTGGCTGCGCAAGAAGGGCCTCGCCGCGGCTGCCAAGAAGGCCGGCCGCGTCGCCGCCGAAGGCCTGGTCGGCGTTGCCGCCCAGGGCCCGAAGGCCGCCATCGTGGAAGTGAATTCGGAGACCGATTTCGTCGCCCGCAACGAGACCTTCCAGGGCTTCGTCGCCAAGGTGGCCGAGTTGGCGCTGGCCGCCGGCGACATCGACGCGCTGAAGGCCGCCGCCTATCCGGGCACCGGCCGCACCGTGGACGAGGAACTGGGTCACCAGATCGCGACCATCGGCGAGAATATGAACCTGCGCCGCATCGCGCAGCTCTCGGTCTCGCAGGGCGTCGTCGCCAGCTACATGCACAATCAGGTCGCGCCGGGCCTCGGCAAGATCGGCGTGCTGGTCGGCCTGGAGTCGAGCGGCGACGCGGAGAAGCTGCAGACGCTCGGCAAGCAGCTCGCCATGCATGTCGCCGCCGCCAACCCGGCTTCGCTGGGCACCGACGATCTCGACCCGGCCCTGCTGGAGCGCGAGCGCAACGTGCTGGTCGACCAGGCCAAGGCCAGCGGTCGCCCGGCCGAGATCATCGAGAAGATGGTCGAGGGCCGCATCCGTAAATATTACGAGGAAGTCTGCTTCCTGGAGCAGGTCTTCGTGATGGACGGCAAGACCAAGGTCTCCAAGGTGGTCGAGGATGCCGCCAAGGAAATCGGCGCCCCGGTGAAGGTGACCGGCTTCCTGCGCTTCGCGCTGGGCGAGGGCATCGAGAAGGAGCAGGGCGACTTCGCCGCCGAGGTCGCCGCGGCCGCCAAGGCCAGCTGATCCTTCGCCGCGCCGGCCAAGACAGGGCCGGTTGCGGAACGGCTTGTACCTCCGGCAGGTCCTCCGATAATTTCGGGCGGCCTGCCGGGCTCGCATTCAGGCTTCAGAAGGAATCCGCCATGCCGACCGAGTTAACCTCGTCCGACACAGCCGGCGACAAACCGCACTATCGCCGCGTCCTGCTGAAGATTTCCGGCGAGGCCCTGATGGGCGACCGGGAATACGGCCTCGATCCCGATATGGTGGCACGCACCGCCAGCGAGATTCGCGCCGTCTGCGAAATGGGCGTCGAGGTTTGCCTGGTGATCGGCGGCGGCAACATCTTCCGCGGCATCTCCGGCGCCACCGCCGGCATGGAGCGGGCGACGGCCGACTATATGGGCATGCTCGCCACGGTGATTAACTGCCTGGCGATGCAGAACGCGCTGGAGCGCTGCGGCATCACCACGCGCGTGCAATCCGCCCTGCACATCCATGCGGTCTGCGAGCCTTATATCCGCCGCCGGGCGATCCGCCATATGGAGAAGGGCCGCGTGGTGATCTTCGCCGCCGGCACCGGCAACCCGTTCTTCACCACCGATACCGCGGCCGCCCTGCGCGCCACCGAAATGGGCTGCGACGCACTGTTGAAGGCGACCCAGGTGGACGGGGTCTACGATTCCGATCCCAAGCGCAACAAGGATGCGGTGCGCTTCGACACGCTGACCTACCTCGATGTGCTGTCGAAGGATTTGAAGGTGATGGATGCCTCCGCGATCTCGCTGTCGCGCGAGAACGGCATTCCCATCCTGGTGTTTTCGATTCACAATCACGGCGCTTTCCGCGACGTGCTGTGCGGCCGTGGCCTTTTTACGAAAATCACCGAATAGTCTTAATTTCAGGATTTGCTAGGCTTCGCAGTAGGGGAGGAAAAAACGTGGCACAGCCCGATTTGAAGGATATCCAGCGCCGGATGAAGGGGGCGGTCGATGTGCTGCGTACCGAATTCGCCGGCCTGCGCACCGGTCGCGCCTCCACCAGCCTGGTCGATCCGATCACAGTGGAGGCCTATGGCTCGGCCATGCCGCTGAACCAGGTGGCCAGCATCAGCGTGCCGGAGCCGCGCATGATCACCGTCCAGGTCTGGGACAATGGCATGGTGAAGGCGGTGGAGAAGGCGATCCGCGAGGCCGGCCTCGGCCTCAACCCGCAGACCGAGGGCACGGTGATCCGCCTGCCGATCCCCGATCTGTCGGAGGAGCGCCGCCAGGAGCTGACCAAGGTGGCCGCCAAATACGCCGAGCAGGCCCGCGTCTCCGTGCGCAATGTGCGCCGCGACGGCATGGATCTGCTGAAGCGCCTGGAGAAGGACAGCGAGATCAGCCAGGACGAGCATCGCCGCTTCGAGAAGGACATCCAGAAGATGACCGACGACACCATCGGCGAGATCGATGGGGCGCTGGCGACCAAAGACAAAGAAATCATGCAGGTCTGAGCCGTCGATCCCGTCATGGCCGTAGTCGAAAAGACCCAGGCGCCGCAGCCGCCCGCCCATGTCGCCATCATAATGGATGGCAACGGGCGCTGGGCGATGGCGCGCGGCCTGCCCCGCGCCGCCGGTCACCGGCAGGGCGCGGAAGCGGTGCGCCGCGCCGTGCGCAGCGCGGCCGAGCTGGGCGTCGGGTATCTGACGCTGTTCGGCTTCTCCAGCGAGAATTGGCGTCGCCCGCTCAGCGAGGTCGACGATCTGATGGGGCTGCTGCGCTTCTATCTGCGCCGCGAGATCGCCGAGCTGCATGCCAACAATGTCCGGCTGCGCGTCATCGGCGACCGCGGCAAGCTGCCGGCCGACATCGTGGCGCTGATCGAGAATGCCGAGGCGCTGACCGCCGGCAATGGCGGCCTGTCGCTGATCATCGCGCTGAGCTATGGCAGCCGGCAGGAAATCGCCGAGGCGATGCGGCGCATCGCGCAGAAGGTGGCGGCGGGCGATCTGGCCCCGGCGCAAATCGATGAGGAACTGGTCGGCGCGCACCTGCAGACGGCCGATATTCCCGACCCCGACCTGATCGTGCGCACCAGCGGCGAGAAGCGCATCAGCAACTTCCTGCTGTGGCAGGCGGCCTATGCGGAGTTCGTGTTCCTCGACACGCTGTGGCCGGATTTCGCCCATGAGCATTTCGAGGAAGCGATCCGGGAATTCCACCGCCGAGAGCGCCGCTATGGTGCGGCCGTTGGCTGACCCCTTGGCCCTCACCCCCAAATCCTCCTACGCCGAACTGCCGCTGCGGATCGTCTCCGCCATCCTGATCGCACCGCCGGCCGTCGCGGCGATCTGGCTGGGCACCCCTTATATCGAGATGGTCGTGCTGGCCGCCGTGTTCATGATGGCGGTGGAATGGGCGCGGCTGGTCGGCCATGACCGCAATCCCTGGCTGATCGGCGCGATGACCGCCGGCGCGCCGCAGCCGGTGATCGGCTATTTCTTCGGCGGATTCGATATCGCCGCCATCCTGACCGCGATCCTGTTCCTGGCCATGCTGGTCATGGCGAAGATCGCCAAGCTGCCACGCGGGCTGTGGCTCGCCGCCGGCATCCCGGTGATCGTGCTGCCGGCGATCTCGCTGCTGTTCATCCGCAACGATCCGATGGGCGTGCAGACGGCGCTGTGGCTGGTCGCGGTGATCGCGGCCACCGATATCGGCGCTTATTTCTCCGGCCGCACCATCGGCGGGCCGAAGCTGGCCCCGCGCATCAGCCCGAAGAAGACCTGGGCCGGCCTGATCGGCGGCATGCTCTCGGCTGCGCTGGTCGGCACCGCCACGATTCTGCTGATCGGCGAGGGCGATATTCCGCTGATCGCCGTGGTCTCGGCCATCATGGCGGTGGTGGCGCAGATGGGCGATCTGTCGGAATCGGCGGTAAAGCGGCATTTCGGCGTGAAGGATTCCGGCGCCATCATTCCCGGCCATGGCGGGCTGTTCGACCGGCTGGACGGTTTCATCACCAGCCTGCCGACCATCGCGCTGGCGACCGCGCTGAGCGGCGCGAGTGTGCTGCAATGGCATTAGGGCGGCTGCAGGGGCTGGCGGTGCAGACGCCTGGCCTGGCGGCGCCCGCCCCGGCGCCGCGCCGGGTCACCATCCTGGGGTCCACCGGCTCGGTCGGCTGCTCTACGGTCGACCTGCTGCTGCGCGACCGGGACAGCTTCACCGTCGAGGCCTTGACCGCCGGGGCCAATATCGACCTGCTGGTGCAGCAGGCGCTGGCCCTACGCCCGCGCTTCGTGGCGATTGCCGATCCGCGCTGCCATATGGCGCTGAAGCAGCGCCTGGCCGGCACCGGCATCGAGTGCGCGGCCGGGCCGGAGGCGCTGGTCGAGGCGGCCGAGCGGCCGGCCGATTGGGTGATGGCGGCCATCGTCGGCGCGGCCGGGCTGGCGCCCACCCTGGCGGCGATCCGCCGTGGCGCGATCGTGGCGCTGGCCAACAAGGAGTGCCTGGTGTGCGCCGGCGACCTAGTGCTGGCGGAGATCGCGCGATCCGGCGCCACGCTGCTGCCGGTCGATTCCGAGCATAGCGCGATCTTCCAGGTGTTTGACTTCACCCAGCCGGAAACGGTGGAGCGGGTGACGCTGACCGCCTCCGGCGGCCCGTTCCGCGAGGCCAGCCACGCCCATATGGCCGAGGCCACGCCGGAGCAGGCGGTGGCGCATCCGAACTGGGACATGGGGGCGAAAATCTCCGTCGATTCCGCCAGCATGATGAATAAGGGGCTGGAACTGATCGAGGCGCATTACCTGTTCGACCTGCCGGAAGAGCGGATCGACGTGCTGGTGCATCCGCAATCGGTGATCCATTCCATGGTCAGCTATGTCGACGGCTCGGTGCTGGCGCAGCTCGGCACGCCGGACATGCGCACGCCGATCGCCTACGCGTTGGGCTGGCCGCGCCGGATAGCGGCGCCGTCGCCGCGTCTGGACCTGGCCGCGCTGTCCCAATTGACCTTCGAAGCGCCGGATCTACAGCGCTTCCCGGCCTTGAGATTGGCGCGGGCCGCCTTGCAAACGGGCAGGGGCGCTCCTACTATTCTCAATGCTGCGAACGAGGTCGCGGTGGAAAGCTTCCTCGCGCGCCGCATCGGTTTTCTCGATATCGCCCGGCTGGTCGAGCAGACGCTCGAAACGCTCCAGGGTGGGCAGGTCGGCGATCTGTCCGACGTTCTGGAATTGGATCGCGAGGCACGGGCGCAAGCGCGCCAGCACCTTATCGCTGGATTTTAACGGTAGGCTTTATGGACATTTTCTCCGGCTTCCTGAACTACGTCGTGCCCTTCGTCCTGGTGCTGTCGATCCTGGTCTTCGTGCATGAGCTGGGACACTACCTGGTGGCGCGCTGGAACGGGGTGAAGGTGGAAACCTTCTCCATCGGCTTCGGGCCGGAAATCTTCGGCTGGACGGCCAAGAGCGGCACGCGCTGGAAGGTAAGCGCGGTGCCGCTGGGCGGTTTCGTGAAGATGTATGGCGACGCCGACCCGGCCAGCACCCCGGGTGCCGAGCTGGAGCAGATGACGGCGGAGCAGAAAGCCGTCTCCTTTCATCACAAGCGGCTGGGCCAGCGCGCGGCCATCGTGGCCGCCGGGCCGGGCGTGAATTTCCTGTTCGCCATCCTGCTGTTGAGCGGGCTGTACGCCATTGTCGGCCAGCCCTTCACCCCGGCCGTGGTCGACGAGGTGGTGGCGGGCAGTGCGGCGGCGCAGGCCGACCTGCGCGGCGGCGACCGCGTGGTTTCGGTCGACGGCAAGGAAATCAGCCGCTTCGAGGAATTGCAGCGCGTCGTGCAGGACCGGCCGGGTCAGCCGCTCGCCGTGGTGGTGGAGCGTGGCGGCCAGCAGCTCGACATGACGCTGACCCCGCAGCCGCATGTGCTGACCGACCGCTTCGGCAATGAGCGCACGGTGGGTCGCCTGGGCGTGCAGAGCAACCAGTTGCAGACCGTCCGTCACGACCCCTTCACGGCGGTCTGGCAGGCGACGAAGGAGACCGTGTTCCTGACCGGCGTGACGCTGAAGGCGGTCGGGCAGATCATCGTCGGCACCCGCTCCACGGACGAGCTGGGCGGGCCGCTGCGCATCGGCCAGATGTCCGGCGAAGTGGCCCAGGGCGGCATCGTCCCGCTCATCTGGTTTATGGCGATCCTTTCCATAAACCTCGGTCTTATCAATCTTTTCCCGATCCCCGTTCTTGACGGTGGGCACCTTTTATTCTACGCCGCTGAGGCGGTTCGTGGTAAGCCTCTGGGGCAGCGGGTGCAGGAATACGCCTCCATGGCGGGGCTTGCGCTGGTCGTCGCCTTGATGGTTTTCGCCACGTGGAACGATCTGGTGCAGCTTCGGGTGGTCGAATTCCTGGGCTCGCTGATCGGCTAGAAAATATACGAAACGGGGATCGGGGTTCTATCCAGTGTCGCGAGGCCTGCTCAGCACCGCGCTAACCTGCTGGCTGATTGCCGCTGGGTTGGCCATTTTCTCTACGATCCCGTCTGCGGTACACGCGCAGGGCCTGACACCGAGTCAGGTTCCGGGCGGCGGGGTGATCGCCAATGTACGGGTCGAGGGCAGCCAGCGCATCGATCCGGGCACTGTTCTGTCCTATCTGAACGTGCGGGCCGGCGATGCGTTCGATCCGCTGGCGCTGGACCGCTCGCTGAAAACCTTGTTCGCCACCGGCCTGTTCGCCGATGTGGCGATCCGGCGCGAAGGCAACACGCTGGTCGTGCGCGTGGTGGAAAACCCGATCATCAACCGCATCGCTTTCGAGGGTAACAAGCGCACCGACGACGAAACGCTGCAGCGCGAGGTGCAGCTTCGCCCGCGTGTCGTCTATACCCGCACCAAGGTGCAGAACGACGTGCAGCGCATCCTCGACGTCTACCGGCGCAGCGGCCGCTTCGCCGCGACGGTGGAGCCGAAGGTGATCCAGCTCGACCAGAACCGGGTCGACCTCGCCTTCGAGATCAACGAGGGCGAGCGCACGGAAATCCGCCGCATCTCCTTCGTCGGCAATAAGCGTTTCAGCGACCGGTCCCTGCGCGAGGAAATCTCGACCAAGGAATCCGCCTGGTACCGCTTCCTCAGCAGCGACGACACCTACGATCCCGACCGCCTGACCTTCGACCGCGAATTGCTGCGCCGCTATTATCTGCGCAACGGCTATGCCGATTTCCGCGTGCTGTCGGCGGTGGCGGAGCTGGCGCCGGACAAGCAGGCCTTCTACATCACCTTCACGGTGGATGAGGGCGAGCGCTATAAATTCGGCAAGGTCGATATCCAGGCCACGCTGAAAGGCCTGGACCCGGCGGTGCTCGAAGCCGACCTCAATGAAATTCAGGAAGGCGATTGGTACGACGCCAGCCTGATCGACCGGATCATCGAGGCGATGACCGAGCGGCTGGGCAATCTGGGCTATGCCTTCGTCGACATCCAGCCGCAGCTGAACCGCGACCGCGAGGGGCGCACGGTCGATTTGACCCTGGTGGTGCGCGAAGGGCCGCGCGTCTATGTCGAGGAAATCAACATCAAGGGCAATCTGCGCACGCTGGACAAGGTTATCCGGCGCGAGATGCGGCTGGTGGAAGGCGACGCCTACAACACCTCGCGCATCCGCCGATCGCAGCAGCGCATCCGCGACCTCAATTTCTTCAACGATGTGCGCCTGACCACCACGGAAGGCACCAGCCCGGACAAGACCAAGATCGACGTAACCGTCGACGAGCGCTCCACCGGCGAGCTGTCCTTCGGCTTCGGCGTGTCGACCCGCGACGCGCTGATCGGCGACATCCGCATTCGCGAGCGCAACCTGCTGGGGCGCGGCCAGGATCTCAGCCTGGGCTTCACCCTGTCGGCGCGGCGCCAGGAATTCGATGTGCGCTTCACCGAGCCGTACTTCCTGGACAAGAACATCGCCGCCGGCTTCGACCTGTTCCGCCTGACCACGGACTATCAGGACGAAAGCTCCTACGATCTGCGCCGCGACGGCTTCTCGCTGCGCGCCGGCTATCAGATCACCGAGCATTTCCGCCACACCGTGCGCTATACGCTGAGCACGACGGAAATCCGCAATGTCGACGACAACGCCTCCTTCTTCATCCGCGACCAGGAAGGCAAGTCGACCAGCTCCGTGGTCGGCAACGAGTTCACCTACGACCGGCGCGACAGCCGCATCGATCCGCGCGACGGCTACATGCTCAGCTATCGCAACGACGTGGCCGGCCTGGGCGGCGACACCGCCTATGTCCGCAACTCGGTCTCCGGCTCTTATTATTATCCGCTGAGCGATGTCTGGACCTTCTCGACCCGCGGCGAGGTGGGCAACATCACCAGCTATGGCGGCAAGGATATCGAGATCGCCGACCGCTACTTCCTGGGCGGCGCCAATCTGCGCGGCTTCGAATATGGCGGCGTCGGCCCGCGCGACGTGCGGACCAGCGATTCGCTGGGGGCGGAGAATTACTATTCCGGCACCGTCGAAGTGCTGTTCCCGCTCGGCTTTCCGAAGGAAATGGGCGTGCGCGGCGGCCTGTTCACCGATTTCGGCTCGGCCTGGGATGTCTCGGCCAGCGGCCCTGGCATCTCGGACGTGAATTCGATCCGCGCCTCGGTCGGCTTCAGCTTCCTCTGGGAATCGCCGATGGGGCCGCTGCGCCTCGATTTCGCCCAGGCCGTCGTGAAGGAAGATTTCGACGAAACGGAATTCTTCCGGTTTAGCTTCGGAACCCGGTTCTGACCATGCGTCTCGTGAAGGCCCGCCGCAACGCGGTTACGGTATTGGCTTTGTTCGCGGCCTTGGCGGTGACCTTCCCCACGGCCTCGCCGGCCGGGGCGCAGGAACTGCCGATGTCGCGCATCGCCTTCATCGATGTGCAGGGGGTGCTGCGCGCCTCTGAAGCCGCGCGCACCATCCGCGACCAGATCGAAGTGCAGCGCTCGACCTACCAGGAGGAAATCTCCCGGCAGGAGCGTGAATTGCGGGCCGCCGAGCAGGAGCTGGCGCAACAGCGCGGCGTGCTGGACCCGGAAGCCTTCCAGCAGCGCCGCCAGCAATTCGAGCAGCGCGTGGTCGAGGTGCAGCGCGGCGTTCAGGGTAAGAAGCGCCAGCTCGACGAGGCCTATGGCCAGGCGATGGAGCAGGTGCGCATCGCCCTTGTGGAGATCGTCGCCGACATCGCCAAGGAGCGGAAGGCCACGGCCATCCTGTCTAAATCCGCCATCGTGCTGGCCGAGAAGGGCATCGATATTTCGGAGGAGGCGCTGAAGCGCCTGAATCAGCGTTTGACATCGGTGACGGTCAAACTGCCGCCGATCCAATAGAGAAGGCGTTATGGCCGATCCGCGTTTCTTTCTGACCACTCCGCCCAAGACCCTGGCCGAGCTTGCCGGGATCGCCGAGGCCAAGCTGGCCGACGGCACCAACCCGGACCAGCTGATCGCCGATGTGGCCACGCTGGAGACGGCCGGGCCGGAGCATATCGCCTTCATCGCCAACCGCCGCTATGTGCGCGCCTTCACCGAGAGCAAGGCCGGCGCCTTCCTGGTGGAGCCGACCCTGGTCGAGCGCGCACCCGCCGGCATGGCGGTGCTGGTCTGCGACAAGCCGCGCCGCGCCTTCGCCCGCATCGCCGCCGCCTTCCATCCGGAGGAGACGCCGGAGGCGACGATCCACCCCACCGCCCTCATCGATCCCAGCGCCAGGATCGGCCGCGATGTCGGCATCGAGGCGCATGTGGTGATCGCCGCCAACGTATCGATCGGCGATGGTTGCCGGATCGGCGCGAATACGGTCATCGAGCGCGGCGTGGAGCTGGGGGCCGGCTGTGTCATCGGCAACAATGCGACCTTGAGCTACTGCCTGATCGGCGCGCGGGTGCAGATCGCTTCCGGCGCTGTCATCGGGAATACCGGCTTCGGCTACGACCTCGATGCGTCGGGCCGCACCAAGGTGCCGCATCTCGGCCGGGTGATCATCGAGGATGATGTGGAGATTGGCGCTAACACGACCATCGACCGGGGCAGTGGCCCGGACACGGTTATCGGGCGCGGCACCGTCATTGATAATCTGGTCATGATCGCGCATAACGTGCGCATAGGACGGGGATGCATTCTGGTCGCCCAGGCTGGCGTCGCCGGCAGCTCCATCCTTGGCGATTATGTGACGCTGGCGGGGCAGGTCGGGGTGGCGAACCATTCGACCATCGGCGACCGGGCGGTCATCGCGGGCAAGAGCGGCGTGCTGTCGCATGTTCCGGCGGGCGCCGTATATGCGGGCTATCCGGCTATGCCGATTCGGGAGTGGCGCCGGCTGGTGGGTCAGCAGCGCCTCGCCTATAAGGGCAAGGGAAGCAAGGACGAATAAGGGATGAACGACGTGACGACCGCGGCCGCGCAGGGCCAGGCACAGGACAAGATCGACCTGATCGATGTCGAGCGGATCATGGAGATGATTCCGCACCGCTATCCGCTGCTGCTGGTGGATCGCATCATCGACGTGGTGCCGGGCGTTTCGGCCATCGGCATCAAGAACGTCACCATCGGCGAGCCCTGCTTTACCGGCCATTTCCCGCGCCGTCCGGTGATGCCGGGGGTGATGATCATCGAATCCATGGCGCAGACAGCGGCCGTGCTGGTGGTCGCCACGCTGGGCCCGTCGGCCGAGAGCAAGCTGGTCTATTTCATGTCGGTGGAAAAGGCGCGGTTCCGCAAGCCGGTCACGCCGGGCGACACGATGTACATCCATGTGACCAAGGAGCAGCACCGCAAATCGGTGTGGAAATTCTCCGCCGAGGCGAAGGTCAACGGCAAGGTGGTCGCCGAAGCGACCTATACCGCCATGATCATGGACGATTGATGGATTCCACCGCCGCGCCGGCCATTCACCCGACCGCCATCGTCGATCCCGCTGCCAGGGTCGGCGCGGATGTGCGCATCGGCCCCTACAGCATCGTCGGCCCGGATGTCGATCTGGGCGAGGGCGTGGTGCTGCACGCCCATGTCGTGGTCGGCGGGCGCACCAGCATCGGCGCGCGCACGCAGATATTCCCCTTCGCCTCCATTGGCCTGCCGCCGCAGGATTTGAAATTCAAGGGCGAGGAATCGCGCCTCGTGATCGGCGCGGACAATGTGATCCGCGAGCATGTGACGATGAATCCGGGCACCGAGGGCGGCGGCCTGCTGACCCAGGTGGGCGATAATTGCCTGTTCATGGTCGGCAGCCATGTCGCGCATGATTGCCGCATCGGCAACCGCGTGATCCTGGCCAACAACGCCACCCTCGCCGGCCATGTGGTGGTGGAGGATTTCGCCATCCTGGGCGGGTTGTCCGCAGTGCATCAATTCTGCCGCATCGGCCGCCACGCGATGATCGGCGGCATGTCGGCGGTGGATCAGGACGTGATTCCCTACGGGCTGGTGATGGGCGAGCGCGCGCATCTCAACGGCCTTAACCTGATTGGGTTGAAGCGCCGCGGCTATGACCGCGCCGCCATGCGCGCGCTGCGCGCCGCCTTCGATGCGCTGTTCGAGGATCAGGGCACCCTGGCCGAGCGTCTGGCTGAGATCGCCGCCGCCCATGGCGACGTGCCGGTGGTGCGCGAACTGGTCGATTTCGTGCGCAACGATGCCTCGCGCGGCCTGTGCCACCCCCGACCCGAGGAGCGTTCCCAGGATCGCCGCGCCGGGCGTGATTCCGCTGGCGATGCCGGCGATGAAGGATGACGGGCCGGAGGCCATCGGCATTATCGCCGGCGGCGGCGAGGTTCCGCGCCGGCTGATCGAGACGCTGACCCGCCAGGGTCGCCGCTTCTTCGTCATCGCGCTGGAAGGCCATGCCGATCCGGCCCTGGTCGCCAGCACCCCCCATGTGACCTTGAGGATGGGCGCCGTGGGCGCCGCGCTGGAGGCGCTGCGCGGGGCCGGCGTGCGCGATCTGGTGCTGGCCGGTTCGGTCCGCCGCCCGTCGCTGCCGGAATTGCGGCCTGACTGGACCGCCACCAAGCTGATCGCCAAGATGGGCCCCAAGATGTTCGCCGGCGGCGACGATGCGCTGCTGCGCGCCGTGGTGAAGGTGCTGGAGGGGGAGGGGTTTCGCGTGGTCCGCGCCGATTCCGTGCTGCAGGGGCTGCTCGCCACGCCGGGCGTGCTGGGCCGCCATGCGCCCGACTCGGCGGCGCAGGCCGATATTGACCGCGCCATCGCCATTCTGCGCGCCCTGGGGCCGCTGGATGTTGGCCAGGGCGCGGTGGTGCAGCAGGGCATCTGCCTGGGCGTCGAGGCGGTGGAGGGCACGGACGCGCTGCTGGCGCGCGTCGGCCCGCTGCGCCGCGACGGCCTGGGCGGCGTGCTGGTGAAGCTGCGCAAGCCGGGCCAGGACGAGCGCGTCGATTTGCCAACCATTGGCGTCTCCACCATCGAGAAGGCGGCCGCATCCGGCCTGCGCGGCATCGCCATCGATGCCGGCGGGGCCTGGCTGGTCGACCGTCCGGCGGTGATCGAGGCGGCCGACCGGCTGGGGCTGTTCGTTATCGGGCTGGAGAAGACGGCGTGAGCGCCGCGGGGCCGCTGATCTATGTCATCGCCGGCGAGCCCTCGGGCGATGCGCTGGGCGCGAAGATTATGGCCGGGCTGCGCGCCGCCACCGGCGGTTCCGTGCGCTTCGCCGGCATTGGCGGGCAGGAGATGGCGGAGCAGGGGCTGGAAAGCCGCTTTCCGATGGATGAGTTGGCCATCATGGGGCTGCTGGAGATCGTGCCGCACATCCCGCGCCTGCTGCGCCGGATCGACGAGACGGTGCGCGAGATCGAGCGGCTGAAACCCGCCGTGCTGCTGACCATCGACGCGCCGGGCTTCTGCTTCCGGGTGGCGAAGAAGCTGCGCGGCAAGGGCGTGCCGCTGGTGCATCTGGTGGCTCCCACGGTCTGGGCCTGGAAGCCGAAGCGGGCGGAGAAGATCGCGCGCTTCCTCGACCATCTGCTGGTGATCCTGCCGTTCGAGCCGCCTTATTTCACCAGGCATGGGCTGGCGACCACCTATATCGGCCATCCCAGCGTGGAGAATCCGCGCGGCGACCGCGCCGCCTTCCGCGCGCGTCACGGCATTCCGGCGGAGGCAACGCTGCTGGCCGTGCTGCCCGGCAGCCGGGGCGGGGAGGCGAGCCGCCTGCTGCCCGTCTTCGGCGAGACAGTGGGACGGCTGGCGGCGCGCCATCCCGACCTGCATGTCGCGGTGCCGGCCGTCGCCGGGGTACATGCCATGATCCTGGAGGCGGTCTCCCGCTGGCCGGTGAAGGCGGTGGTGACGCAAGGGGCGGCGGAGAAGGCCGACCTGTTCGCCGCGTCCGATCTGGCGCTGGCGGCCGCCGGAACGGCGGTGCTGGAGCTGGTGCTGGCCGGCCTGCCGACGGTCGCCGCCTATAAGGTCAACGCGCTGACCTACCAGATGGTGCGGCGCATGGTGAAGCTGCCGCACGCCACCCTGCCCAACATCCTGCTGGGGCGCGAGATGGTGCCGGAATTGCTGCAGGATGCCTGCACGGCCGATGCGCTGGAAGCGGCGCTGGAGCCGCTGCTGGCCGGCGGCAGGCAATTGGCGGACCAGCAGGCGGCGGCGGCGCAGCTCTACGACAGGCTGGGCGGGAATGGCGTGCCGCCCAGTCGCGTAGCGGCCGACAAGGTGCTCGAAATCGCCGCGCAATGCGCTACAGTCAGGGTCTGAAACGTCAATCGCGAAGGAAATTTCCCATGTCCACCACGGCTATGGAAGAACGTCCGGCGGTCGATACGAGCAAGTTCCGCATGCTCCACACGATGATCCGCGTGTTCGACCTGGACAAATCCATCGACTTCTATACCCGCCATCTCGGCATGAAGCTGCTGCGCCGCACCGATTACGAGAGCGGCCGCTTCACCCTGGCCTTCGTCGGCTATGGCGACGAAAGCGCCAATACGGTGATCGAGCTGACCCATAATTGGGACCAGGCGGAGCCCTATACCATCGGGTCCGGCTACGGCCACATGGCCATCGGCGTGCCCGATATCTACGCCACCTGCGCCGGCATGGAGGCCGAGGGCGTGAAAATCCCGCGTCCGCCCGGACCGATGAAGCATGGCGGCAGCGTCATCGCCTTCATCGAGGATCCCGACGGCTACAAGGTCGAATTGATCGAGAAGAAATAGCCGGCAAAGGCCTAAAAAACCCTCTCCCGATTGGGAGAGGGTTTTTTATTCGTCGCGCCCGGATTTGGTCTGGGGCACCCTAATTCAGGCTCATCACGGCGCCGACCAGCGCGGCAAGGGCGCCAATGAGAAGCACGCGCGGCATGAAGCCGTCGCGCCGGGGGGCGCGATTGTCGTTTGCGGCGGGCGTCGGCCGCATCAGCCGCCGGCCGGTGACGATGCTGGACCGGGCGGCAGGACCGGCGGCCCCGTGGGCGGCCCTGTAGGACCGCCCTTTCTGCCTGTCAAGAAGCACGCTGGGTGCCTCCCCTGTAATGCCGCCCTGGCCGGATCAGCGCTTGTTCAGCGGAACGAACTTGCGCGCCTGGTGACCGGTATAGAGCTGGCGTGGGCGTCCGATCTTCTGGACCGGATCTTCGATCATTTCCTTCCACTGTGCCACCCAGCCGGTCGTCCGCGCAACGGCAAACAGCACGGTGAACATGCTGGTCGGGAAGCCCATCGCCTTCAGGATGATGCCGGAATAGAAATCGACGTTGGGATAGAGCTTCTTCTCGATGAAATACTCATCCTCCAGCGCGATCTTCTCCAGCTCCATGGCGATGTCGAGCAGCGGGTCGTCCTTGATGCCCAATTCGCTCAGCACTTCGCGGCAGGTGGCCTGCATGACCTTGGCGCGCGGATCGTAATTCTTGTAGACCCGGTGGCCGAAGCCCATCAGACGGAACGGATCGTTCTTGTCCTTGGCGCGCTTCACGAATTCCGGGATGTGCTTCTTGTCGCCGATTTCGGCCAGCATCTTCAGCACCGCCTCATTGGCGCCGCCATGCGACGGGCCCCACAGCGAGGCGATGCCCGCGGCGATGCAGGCGAACGGGTTGGCGCCCGAGGAGCCGGCGAGACGGACCGTCGAGGTCGAGGCGTTCTGCTCGTGATCGGCATGCAGGATGAAGATCTTGTCCATCGCCTCGGACAGGACCGGATTGTCCACATAATCCTCGGCCGGCACGCCGAAGGTCATCTGCAGGAAGTTCTGCGCGTAGGACAGCTTGTTCTTCGGATACATGAAGGGCTGGCCGACGGAGTATTTATAGGCCATGGCCGCAATCGTCGGCATCTTGGCGATCAGCCGGTAGGAGGCGATCATCCGCTGGCGCGGATCCTCGATATCCGTGGAATCGTGATAGAAGGCCGACATCGCGCCGACCACGCCGCACATGATCGCCATCGGGTGCGCATCGCGGCGGAAGCCCCGGAAGAAATGGGCCATCTGCTCATGCACCATCGTGTGATACGTGATGTCGTGCTCGAACTTGGCCTTCTCGTCCTGGCTCGGCAACTCCCCATTCATCAGCAGATAGGCGACTTCCAGGAAATCGCACTTCTCGGCGAGGTCCTCGATCGCATAGCCGCGATGCAGCAACACGCCCTCATCGCCATCGATATAGGTGATCTTGGATTCGCAGGAAGCCGTGGAGGTGAAACCCGGATCGTAGGTGAAGCAGCCGGTTTCCGCATAGAGCTTGCGGATATCGATCACCTTCGGGCCGACGGACCCCTCCATGACGGGAAATTCGCTGGTCTTGTCGGTCGTGGGATCGACAAGCCGCATCGGCTTCGGCGTATTCGCGGTCATTATGGGACTCCCCTCTTACGGACCCCGGACGGGGTTATCTGGCCGAACGGCCTTTGTGTTGCATCGCAATATATATGGTGCTCGATGGGTTTGGCGAGCCAATAGCGCTTCTGCAAGCGCTTACGACAGGGCACCGGAAGCGGCGGCAATCCGGCGTAGCGCCGCTTCCTTGCCCAGCAGCGCCAGCACTTCGAATATGCCGGGCGACATGGTGGAACCAGTCAGCGCCGCGCGCAAGGGCTGTGCGATGGCGCCCAGCTTCAAACCCTCGGTTTCGGCGAAATTCCGCACCTGCTCCTCCAGCGCCGCCTCTTCCCATGTCCCGGCATCGCTCAGCACGGCCGACAGGCGCGCCAGCACGCCCTTGGCCTCGTCGGTCAGCAGGCCGGCCGCCTTGTCGGTCATCGGCAGCGGCAGCGGGCGGACATAGAAAGCGGCGCTGTCCGCCAGCTCCACCAGCGTCTTGGCGCGCTGCTTCAGCCCGTTCATGCCGGCGGTCAACAACGCTTTGCCGGCCTCGTCGACCGGCTGGCCGATCAGCTCAGCCAGGCGCGGCAGGATCAGTCCGGCGAGCCGCGCATCGTCCGCCTCGCGCAGGTAATGGCCATTCAGATTCTCCAGCTTCGCCATGTCGAAGCGCGAGGGCGAGCGGCCGACGCCGCTAAGCTCGAACCATTCCACGGCCTTCTCGGTCGGGATGATCTCCTCGTCGCCATGGCCCCAGCCCAGGCGCAGCAGGTAGTTGCGCATGGCCTCGGGCAGGAATCCCATGTCGCGATAGGCCTCGATGCCCAGCGCGCCGTGTCGCTTCGACAGCTTCGCCCCATCCGGCCCGTGGATCAGCGGGATATGCGCGAAGCTCGGCACCTCCCAGCCCATGCCCTGATAGAGCTGGGTCTGGCGGAAGGCGTTGTTCAGATGGTCGTCGCCGCGGATCACATGGGTGATGCCCATATCGTGATCGTCGACCACGACCGAGAGCATATAGGTCGGCGTGCCGTCGGCGCGCAGCAGGATGAAATCGTCGAGCTGCTCGTTGGCGACCGTCACCTCGCCCTGCACCTGATCCTGGATCACCGTCTGGCCGCTCTGCGGCGCGCGCAGGCGGACCACCGGCTTCACGCCCGCCGGGGCTTCGCTGGCCGGGCGGTCGCGCCAGCGGCCGTCATAGCGCACCGGGCGGCCCTCGGCGCGGGCCTTCTCGCGCATTTCCTCCAGCTCCTCGGGGGAGCAGTAGCAGTAATAGGCGTTGCCGCGCGCCATCAGCTCATGCGCGACCTCGGCATGGCGGCCGGCGCGGGCGAACTGCATCACCGCCTCGCCGTCCCAGTCCAGGCCCAGCCACTTCATGCCCTCGAAGATCGCCCCCACCGCCGCCTCGGTCGAGCGGGCGCGGTCGGTATCCTCGATGCGCAGCAGGAATTTGCCGCCGGTATGGCGGGCATAGAGCCAGTTAAACAGCGCCGTGCGGGCCCCGCCTATATGCAGGTAGCCGGTCGGCGACGGGGCGAAACGGGTGACGACATCCATGGATCGGATCGCTTATTGCGGACGGTACGGTTTGAGAGTGCGTGCTGTTTAGCACAGCTCCCCCGAAAAAGCCCAGAGCCAGGGGCGGAAGAGGAGACCCGCACCGTCCGCGCCGGTCTCCCCTCACCCAGTCTCGTCTAAGCT
>NZ_LPXN01000119.1 GCF_001618175.1 Oceanibaculum pacificum
GCCGGGTGAGGGGAGACCGGCTCCCCCCTTCCGCGCTTGACCCCCCACGCCGAAGGGCCTACCTATCCGCGCGGGGTCAGACGGTCGGATGGCCGCCTTTCGAGCAATCGGGGGGAGGAAAGTCCGGGCTCCACGGAAACACGGTGCCGGGTAACGCCCGGCGGGGGCGACCCTAGGGAAAGTGCCACAGAGAGCAGACCGCCCGCCCCCGTCCTCGGACGGCGGCAGGCAAGGGTGAAAGGGTGCGGTAAGAGCGCACCGCGGTCCCAGCAATGGGAACGGCACGGTAAACCCCACCGGGAGCAAGACCGAATAGGGATGGCACGCAGGCGCGCAAGCGCCGGCAGGCGGGTTCCGCGCCGCTATCCGGGTTGGTCGCGCGAGGCGTCCGGTAACGGGCGTCCCAGATGAATGGCCATCTCCTGCCACCGCGCGCAAGCGCCGGCAGGGACAGAACCCGGCTTACAGACCGCCTGACCCCAAAATTTCCAGTTTCATCCGCCGCAACCTCCCATGCCGTCCTAGATCGAAGGCACCTCTGACAGTTGGTGAATTATGGAACATTAAGTGAACAAATATTCGCTTTCGAATACTTATCCACAGGAGGGGCGGGAGACGGCATTAACTTTCGAGAGCGCTGAAAGTTCCCAAGTTTCAGTGGAATAAAGCAAGAACAATCCCAAGCATTTACTGCTCATTCCCATTGACCACCATATTTTCCCATGATATCCCATCATATCCCATAAATGACCATGGGATGCCGCTCCGCCAGTCGCTCCGGGTCGCAACCGGACCTTCTGGCCCCTGTACCGGGTGGCGCAGCGATGGAAGGGGGAGCTTCCGGTGGCAGTTTTCATCGGCCAGCACGAGAACAAGATCGATCGGAAGGGCCGTGTGTCCGTTCCGTCGAAGTTCCGTGCCCAGCTCGCCGAGGAAACTTTCCAGGGCGTGGTGGTTTATCCCTCCCCCAAATTCACCGCCCTGGAAGGCTGCAGCTTCAAGCGCATCGAACAGGTCGCCGCCAGCCTGGACGACCTGGACATGCTCTCCGACAATGCCGATGATTTGGCCGCGACGATCCTCGCCGAAGCCCGCGAACTCCCCTTCGACAGCGAAGGCCGGATCATGCTGCCCAAGGAATTGCTGGACGAAGCCGGCATCGACAGCGCGGTGCTGTTCGTCGGCCAGGGCAAGACCTTCCAGATCTGGGCCCCAGAGGCTTATAAGCGGCGCAAGGAGGAGGCGCGCGAGCGCATCCGCAGCGGCGAGGTCACGCTGAAGCTGCGCCGCGACAACGGCGCTGGCGGAGACGGCGCATGACCGGCCCCCTCCACGGCCCCGCCCACAACCCCCTCCACATCCCCGTCCTACGCGACCAGGTGGTCGCAGCCCTGGCGCCGCGCAACGGCGCCATCTTCGTCGATGGCACCTTCGGTCTGGGCGGCTATGCCAGCGCCCTGCTGGAGGCCGCCGACTGCCGGGTTTACGGCATCGACCGCGACCCCGACGCTATCAGCCGGGGTGCAGCCCTCGTGGAACGCTATGCCGGTCGCCTGGCGCTGATCCAGGGCCGTTTCGGCGAAATGGACCGGCTGCTGGCCGATCGCGGCGTGGCGCAGGTCGATGGCGTGACGCTCGATCTGGGCGTGTCCTCGCCGCAGCTCGACGAGGCGGCGCGCGGCTTCTCCTTCCGCACCGACGGCCCGCTCGACATGCGCATGGAGCAGGATGGCCGCAGTGCCGCCGACATCGTGAACCAGGCCAGCGAATCGGAGCTGGCCGATATCATCTTCCATCTGGGCGAGGAGCGGATGGCCCGCCGGGTCGCCCGCGCCATCGTCGCCGCCCGCGCCGAAGCGCCGATCGTGCGCACCGGCCGCCTCGCCTCCATCGTGCGCAGCGTGGTGCCGAAATCAAAGGATGGCATCGACCCCGCCACCCGCACCTTCCAGGGCCTGCGCCTGGAGGTGAATGACGAGCTGGGCGAGCTGGATCGCGGCCTGGCCGCCGCCGAGGCTGTGCTGGCCCCGCAGGGCCGGCTGGCGGTCGTGACTTTCCATTCGCTGGAGGATCGCCGGGTGAAAGCGTTCCTGCGCAGCCGGTCGGGCGAGGCCGCGCGGCCGTCGCGCCATGCCCCGGTCCTGGCTGGCGCGGAACGCCGCCCCAGCTTCCAGCTGGTCGGCCGCAAGCCCGTCACCGCCGACGCGGCCGAGCTGCGCATCAATCCGCGCGCCCGCTCCGCCAAGCTGCGGATCGCCATCCGCACCGACGCCGACGCCTGGGGGGAGGCCGCCTGATGCGACAGACCTTCCTTCTCTGGGTGTTTCTCGTGGTCGGGGCCGGCGTGGCGCTGTTCCTGCTGAAATACGAGGTCCAGGAGCGCGAGGAGCGGCTGGCCCGGCTGAATGCGGAGATCATCCGCAACCAGGAGGCGATCCAGGTGCTGCGCGCGGAATGGAGCTATCTGAACCGCCCGGACCGGCTGGCCGAACTGGCGCGCCGTCATCTCAACCTGGTGCCGGTGACCGCGAAAACGCTGATGACCGGCGTGACCGCGCTGCCGAACCCGATTCCGGTGGTGACGCCCGACGGCCTGCCGCTGCGCCCGAATACGCGCACCAACCCCTATATCGTCGCCCCGATGGAAAAGCCACAGGCCATTCTTGCCAGCGGGGTAGCCGTGCAATGAGCCGCCTTAACCTGCGCACCGCCTTCAAGCGCGCGCCGAACCCCGAAGCGCCGCCGCCATCGCACCAGGTCTGCCTGGAAGGCGATGTGAAGCAGGCCATCGATGTCGGCCGCACCCGGCTGGTGATCGCCGCCGCCCTGTTCGCCATGGCGTTCGGCGCGGTCGGGCTGCGCCTGGCCGATGTGACGGTGATGAGCCGGGGCGGCGAGCCGCGCCTGGCGGACGCGCCGCGCGTCGCGGCGCCGATCCAGACCACCCGCGCGGAGATCCTGGATCGCAACGGCCTGCTGCTGGCGACCAGCCTCTACACCCCTTCGCTTTATGCCGACCCGCAGGCGGTGATCGACCCGGTGGCGGCGGCGCGCGCGCTGGCCACCGTGCTGCCCGGCATCAGCGAGCAGGAGATCGTCACCAAGCTGTCGGCCGAGCGCCGCTTCGTGTGGATCAAGCGCAACCTGACCCCTCGCCAGAAGTTCGAGATCAACCGCCTGGGCATTCCCGGCTTCTATTTCCAGCGCGAGGAACGCCGAGTCTATCCGCAGAGCGGCGCTGCCGCCCATGTCGTCGGCTATACCGATGTGGACGGGCGCGGCATCGCCGGCATCGAGCAATCCTTCGACGAGGTGCTGCGCAGCGGCGGCCAGCCGGTGCAACTGTCGCTCGATCTGCGCCTGCAGCATATCGTGCGCGAATCGCTGATCGAATCGATGACCGAGTTCCAGGCCATCGGTGCCGCCGGCGTGGTGCTGGACGCCAAGACGGCCGAAGTGCTGGCGATGGTCTCGCTGCCGGATTTCGACCCCAATCATGCCGGCTCCATCGACCCGGACGCGCAGTTCAACCGCGCCACGCTGGGCGTCTACGAGATGGGCTCCACCTTCAAGGTGTTCAATCACGCCATGGCGCTGGACAGCGGCAAGGTGCGCATCGGCGGCAGTTTCGATGCGACCCAGCCGATCCGCATCTCGCGCTTCACCATCAACGACTACCACCCGGAAAAGCGCTGGCTGTCGGTGGCGGAAATCTTCGAGCACTCATCGAACATCGGCTCGGCCCGAATGGCGATGGAAGTCGGCGTAAACGGCCAGCAGGACTTCATGAAGAAGATCGGCATGCTGGCCCGCCTGCCGATCGAGGTGCCCGAGGCCGGGCTGCCGCTGGCGCCCAGCCCATGGCGCGAGATCAACCTGATGACCATCTCGTTCGGCCACGGCCTGTCGGTCAGTCCGCTGCATCTGGTCAGCGGCGTTTCGGCGATGGTGAATGGCGGCGTGCTGCGCCCCGTCACCCTGCTGAAGCGCGAGGCCGGCGCGACGCCCGCCGGCACGCGGGTGATCGCCGAGCGCACCTCCGAGCAGATGCGCAAGCTGCTGCGCCTTGTGGTGGAAAAGGGCACCGGGCGCAACGCCTCGGCCGAGGGCTATCTGGTCGGCGGCAAGACCGGCACGGCGGAGAAGCTGTCCGGGCGCGGCTACAACCGCAAGGCCCGCATCTCCTCCTTCGTCGGCGCCTTCCCGATCAACGATCCGAAATACATCGTGCTGGCGATGATCGACGAGCCGGTCGGCAACAAGCGCACCTTCGGCTACGCCACCGGCGGCTGGGTCGCCGCCCCGGTGGTGAAGAACATCGTCCAGCGCATGGCCCCCATGTACGGAATTCTGCCCGTGGATGAGAGCGCGCCAGAAATCCGCCGCGATCTGGTGCTGGATATCGCCCCCCGCGACACGCAGAACGGGGGCAAGCGCCTTGCGTCTTATTGATCTCATAAACGGCGACCAGCCGGCCGATGCGGTCCTGGCCGACATCGACATCGAGGGCCTGACGGCGGATTCCCGCCAGGTCCGCCCCGGCTATCTGTTCGCCGCCCTGCCCGGCAGCCGGGCCGACGGCCGCAGCTTCATCGCCGACGCCATCGGCCGGGGCGCGCGCGCCGTGCTGGCCCCGGCCGGCATTGCGCTGGACAGCCCCGTGCCGGTCATCGCCGACAGCAACCCGCGCCGGCGGCTGGCCCGCATGGCGGCGCGCTTCTACGGGCAGCAGCCAGCGCATGTCGCCGCCGTCACCGGCACCAACGGCAAGACGTCGGTTGTCGATTTCACCCGCCAAATCTGGAGCCATCTCGGCCTGAAGGCCGCCAGCGTCGGTACGCTGGGCGTCATTGCCCCTGACCTGCCGAGTACAAAGGGGCTTACGACTCCGGATCCGGTCGAGTTGCACCGCGTTCTAGCCTCGCTCGCCGGGTCCGGAGTCGGCTTTTTATCCATGGAGGCCTCCAGCCACGGCCTCGACCAGTACCGGCTGGACGGGGTGCGCGTCACTGCCGCCGCCTTCACCAACCTGGCGCGCGACCATCTCGACTACCACCCGGACATGGACGCCTATTTCCAGGCGAAGACGCGGCTGTTCGATCGGGTGATGCTGCCCGGCGGCACCGCCGTTTTGAATGCCGACATCCCGCAATTCGCCGCCCTGTCGCGGGTCTGCGCCCGGCGCGACCACAAGATCGTCAGCTATGGCCGCGCCGCCGGGGCCGATCTGCGCCTGGTCGACCGGCTGCCGCGCTCCGACGGGCAGCGGCTGGGGCTGATCCTGAACGGCAAGGCACGCGAGATCGAGCTGCCGCTGGCCGGCGGCTTCCAGGCGATGAACGCGCTGGCCGCACTGGGCCTGGTGCTGGCCTCCGGCATCGCGCTGAACGACGCCCTGCCGGCCCTCGAATCCCTGACCGGCGTGGCCGGCCGGCTGGAGCGGATTGCCAGCCTGCCCGGCGGATCGGCGATCTATGTCGATTACGCGCACAAGCCGGGCGCGCTGGAGACGGTGCTGACCGAGATCCGCCCCTTCGTCGAACGCCGGCTGTGGGTCGTTTTCGGCTGCGGCGGCGACCGCGACCGGGGCAAACGGCCGATGATGGGCGAGATTGCCGCCCGCCTGGCCGAGATGGTGATCGTCACCGACGATAATCCGCGCAGCGAGGACCCGGCCGCGATCCGCGCCGAGGTGATGCAGGGCTGCCCGGAGGCCACCGAGATCGGCGACCGCGAGGAAGCCATCCGTGCCGCCATCGCCGGGCTGGAGCCGGGCGACGTGCTGGTGATCGCCGGCAAGGGCCATGAGCAGGGCCAGGAGATAAAGGGCGAAACCCGCCCGTTCGACGATGCCGCCGTGGCCCGCGCCGCCGCCAGGGAACGGGGGGCCGCATGAGCGCGACCCTCTGGAACGCGGCCGACGCCGTCGCCGCCACCGGCGGCGCCACCAGCCGCGACTGGCAGGCGACCGGCGTGTCGATCGACAGCCGGACGATCGCGGCGGGCGATCTGTTCGTCGCCGTGAAGGGCGATAATTTCGATGGCCATGACTACGCACGGGACGCCCTGGGCAGGGGAGCGGCCGCGGTGTTGGTCGAGCGCGACCTGGAGGGGTTGCCGGCGGGGGCGCCGGTACTGAAGGTCGGCTCGATCCTGGAAGCGCTGAATTCGCTTGGCCGCTTCCAACGCGGCCGCGTTTCTGCCAAGGCGATTGCCGTAACCGGCAGCGTCGGCAAGACCGGCTCGAAGGAGATGCTGCGCGTGGCCTTGTCGGCGCTGGGCCGCACCCATGCCAGCGTCGCCAGCTTCAACAACCATATCGGCGCGCCGCTGACCCTGGCGCGGATGCCGCTGGATACCCAGTATCTGGTCTCCGAGCTGGGCATGAACCATCCGGGCGAGCTGGGGCCGCTGTCCGCGATGGTGAAGCCGGACGTGGCGCTGGTGACCACTGTCGAGGCGGTGCATGCCGGGCATTTCAACTCGGAAGAAGCCATCGCCGACGCCAAGGCGGAAATCTTCCAGGGCGTGCCGGAGGATGGCGTCGCGGTGCTGAACCGAGACAATCGCCACTTCCCCCGGCTGCGCGATGCGGCCCGCAAGGCGGGCATCCGCCGGATCGTCGGGTTCGGCAGCGATCATTACGCCGATGCGTTTCTGGTGCATGCCGAAATCTCGCCCACCGGCAGCCGGGTGCAGGCGGTGATCGACCGCCGCCGCCTGGATTACCGCCTGTCCGCGCCGGGCAAGCATTGGGTGATGAACAGCCTGGGCGTGCTGGCCGGCATCGCGGCGCTGGGCGGCGACGTGGCGCAGGCGGCCGAGGCGCTGGTGCGCGTCGAAGTGCCGAAGGGCCGCGGCCAGCACATCGATATCCTGCTGCCGAAAGGCGGCGCGCTGCGGCTGATCGACGAGAGCTACAACGCCAGCGCGCCGGCCATCCGCGCCGCGCTGGAGGTGCTGCGCATGACCCGCACCGGCGCGGGCGGACGCCGCATCGTCATCCTGGGCGACATGCTGGAGCTGGGCGATTCCGCCCCGGCGACGCATGAGGGGCTGGCGCCGGCGATCCTCGATGCCGGGGCCGAGCTGGTGCTGACCGTCGGTCCGAACATGGCCCGGCTGGGCGCCGCCCTGCCGAAGAGCCTGCATGCCGGCCACGCCGACACCGCCGAAGCGCTGGCGCCGCTGGCCGCCGCCCTGGTGCGCAGCGGCGACGTGGTGCTGGTGAAGGGTAGCCTGGGCATGAAGATGGCCCGGATCGTCGAGGCGCTAACCGCGCTGCAACCCAGCCAAGCGACGGCTTGAGGAGAAATCGGATGCTGCCTCTCCTCCTCACCCCGTTCGCCGAGGACTTCGCGGTCTTCAACCTGTTCCGCTATCTCACCTTCCGCAGCGGCGGGGCGGTCATCACCGCGCTGATCATCGCCTTCCTGATGGGCACGCCGATCATCGCCTGGCTGAAATCCAAGCAGCGCGGCGGCCAGCCGATCCGTGAGGACGGCCCGGAAAGCCACCTGCTGACCAAGAAGGGCACGCCCACCATGGGCGGCTCGCTGATCCTGCTGGCGCTCACCGTGTCCACCATCCTGTGGGCCGACCTGCGCAACATGTATGTCTGGACCGTGCTGCTGGTGACCTGCGGGTTCGGGCTGATCGGCTTTTTCGACGATTATCTGAAGCTGACCAAGCGCAACGCCAAGGGCCTGCCGAGCCGCCTGAAGCTGGCCGGCCAGATCGCCGTCGGCCTGCTCGCCTCGATCATGTTCGTGTGGATCAGCGCCGAGCCGATGTCGACCAGCCTCGCCATTCCGTTCCTGAAGAGCGTGATGGTGGATTTCGGCTGGTTCTTCGTGGCCTTCACCACCTTCGTCATGGTCGGCTCCTCCAACGCCGTCAATTTGACCGACGGGCTGGACGGTCTGGCCATCGTGCCGGTGATGATCGCCGCCTCCTGCTTCGCGCTGATCGCCTATCTGGTCGGCAATACGGTGTTCGCCAATTACCTGCAGATCACCCATGTGCCCGGCACCGGCGAGCTGGCGGTGCTGTGCGCCGCCCTGGTCGGCGCGGGCCTGGGCTTCCTGTGGTTCAACGCGCCGCCGGCCATGGTGTTCATGGGCGATACCGGCTCGCTGGCGCTGGGCGGCGGGCTGGGCGCAATCTCGGTCGCCACCAAGCATGAGCTGGTGCTGGCCATCATCGGCGGGCTGTTCGTTCTGGAAACCGTATCGGTCATCGTGCAGGTGCTGTCCTTCAAGCTGACCGGCAAGCGCGTGTTCCGCATGGCCCCGCTGCACCATCACTTCGAAAAGAAGGGCTGGGCCGAATCGACCGTGGTGATCCGCTTCTGGATCATCGCCGTGGTGCTGGCGATTGCCGGCCTGTCCACCTTGAAGCTGCGGTGAGGGAGCGCATGATCGACCTCTCCTTCCTCGCCAACCGCCGTATCGCCGTGATGGGCCTCGCCCGCTCCGGGCTGGCCAGCGTGTCCGCGCTGGTCGCCGCCGGGGCCGAGGTGTTGGCCTGGGACGACAGTGCCGAACGCCGGGAAGCGGCGCTGGACGCCGGCGCCGCGATCACCGACCTGGCCACCGCCGACTGGTCGACCATCGAGCTGGCGGTGTGGAGCCCCGGCATCCCGCACAGCTTCCCCGCGCCGCACGCCGCCGCCAAGGCCGCCCAGACCGCCGGCGTGCCGCTGGTCTGCGATATCGAGCTGCTGGCCCTGGCCAACCCGAAGGCGCGCTTCGTCGGCATCACCGGCACCAACGGCAAATCGACGACGACAGCGCTGATCGCCCATATTCTGCGTCAGGCGGGCATGCGCGCCGAGGTTGGCGGCAATCTCGGCATGGCGGCGCTGACGCTGGCGCCGCTGGACGCCGACGGCATCTATGTGCTGGAGCTGTCGAGCTATCAGATCGAGCTGCTGGCCAAGGCGCGGTTCGACATCGCCCTGCTGCTGAACATCACGCCCGACCATCTGGACCGTCATGGCGGCTTCGACGGCTATGTCGCCGCGAAGCGCCGGCTGTTCGAGCGTCTGTCGCCGACGGGCGCCGCCTTCATCGGGCTGGACGACGAGGCCTCGCGGGGCATCGCCGCCGGTCTGGGCCGCCCGGTCACCGGCATTTCGGTCGACCGCCCGGTCGCCGCCGGCATCTATGTCGAGAATGGCCGGCTGGTCGACGCCACCCAGGGCAGCGCGCGCACCATCCTGGAGCTTGCCGAGGCCCCGGCCCTGCCCGGCGCGCATAATTGGCAGAACGCCGCCTTCGCCTATGCCGCCTGCAAGGCGCTGGGCGTGCCGGCCGACGCCATCGCGGCCGGCATCCGCAGCTTCCCCGGCCTCGCCCATCGGCAGGAGCGGGTGGCGGTGATCGACGGCGTGGCCTTCGTGAACGATTCCAAGGCGACCAACGCCGAGGCGACCGCCCGCGCGCTGGCCTGCTACGAGCGCATCCACTGGATTGCCGGCGGCCGCGCCAAGGATGGCGGCATCGCCAGCCTGGAAGGCTTCTTCCCGCGCATCCGCAAGGCCTATCTGATCGGCGAATCGGCCGAGGCCTTCGCCGCGACGCTGGACGGCCGGGTCGCCCACCGCCAGTGCGGCACGCTTGACGTCGCCGTGGCCGCCGCCGCCGCCGATGCGCGCGGCACCGGGGGCGTCGTGCTGCTGTCGCCCGCCGCCGCCTCCTTCGACCAGTTCCAGAGCTTCGAGCATCGCGGCGACGCCTTCCGCGCGCTGGTTCGCGACCTTGCCGCCGCCACCGTGACGGGAGGTGCCGCATGAGCGCCCTGTCGCGCACCGATACCAGCGCCTTCGGCCGCTGGTGGTGGACCATCGACCGCTGGAGCCTGGCTGCCATCGGCCTGATCATCGGCTTCGGCGCGTTGATGACGCTGGCCGCCAGCCCGCCGGTGGCCGAGCGCATCGGCCTGGACCAGTTCTATTTCGTGCGCCGCCATTTCGCGCTGCTGCCGGTCGGCATCACGCTGCTGATCGGCGTGTCGCTGCTGGCCCCGCAGCAGGTGCGCCGGCTGGCCGTGCTGGGATTGCTGATCAGCATCGCCATGCTGGTCGCCGTGCTGTTCGTCGGCGGCGAGATCAAGGGTGCGCGGCGCTGGATCAATTTGGCCGGCTTCTCGCTGCAACCCTCGGAATTCGTAAAGCCCTTCTTTGCCGTGGTCGCCGCCTGGATGTTCGCGGAATGGCGCAAGGGGGAGGGCTTCCCCGGCCATCTGGTCGCCCTGGCGATGTACGGGCTGATCGCCGGCCTGCTGCTGTTGCAGCCCGATCTGGGCCAGGCTGTGGTGGTCAGCGCCATCTTCTTCGGCCAGTTTTTCCTGGCCGGCATGCCGATCATCTGGATCGTCGGCGCCATCGTGCTGGGCGTCACCGGGCTGATCGGGGCCTATTTCACGCTGGACCATGTCGCCAGCCGCATCGACCGCTTCCTGGATCCGGGCTCGGGCGACAGCTATCAGGTCGACCGCTCGCTGGAAGCCTTCATGAATGGCGGCCTGTTCGGGCGCGGTCCCGGCGAAGGCACGGTGAAGGCCTATATTCCCGACGCCCATGCCGATTTCATCTTCGCCGTCGCCGGGGAGGAGCTGGGGCTGCTGGCCTGCCTGCTGGTGGTGACGCTGTTCACGTTCGTGGTGTTGCGCGGCTTCGCGCGGGTGCTGGGCGAGCAGAGCCTGTATGTGATGCTCGCCGCCGCCGGGCTGCTGGCGCAGTTCGGCGTGCAGGCACTGATCAATATGGGCTCCACCCTGCATCTGATCCCGACCAAGGGCATGACCCTGCCCTTCGTCTCCTATGGCGGCTCGTCCCTGCTGGCGCTGTCCGTCGGCATGGGTATGGCGCTGGCGCTGACGCGCCGCCGCGTCGGCCGGGGAGGGTCGCGATGAGCCGCCCGATCATCCTCGCCGCCGGCGGCACCGGCGGCCATCTGTTTCCGGCCCAGGCGCTGGCCGCCGCCCTGCTGGCGCGCGGCAAGAGCGTGGCGCTGGTCACCGACCGGCGCGGCAAGGCGTTCGAGATGGAGGCCGCCAGCGATTTCGCGGTGCACCGCATCCGCGCCGAGGGCATCAACCGGCCCGGCCTGGCGGCAAAGCTGGGCGGGGCGGTGGCGCTGGGCCTCGGCACCATCGACGCGCTGGGGCTGCTGCGCCGGCTGAAGCCGGGAATCGTGGTCGGCTTCGGCGGCTACCCCTCGGTGCCGACCGTCACCGCCGCCCAGCTTCTGGGCATTCCCACGCTGCTGCACGAACAGAACGCCGTGCTGGGCCGCGCCAACCGGCTGCTGGCCCCGCGCGCGCGCATCATCGCCACCTCCTACGCCGAAACGCTGATGGTGCGCCCCGCCGACCGCGCCAAGCTGTCCTTCACCGGCAATCCGGTGCGCCCCGACATCGTCGCCGTGCGCGCAACGCCCTACCCGCCGGCGGAGATCGACGGCCGGCTGACCGTGCTGGTCACCGGCGGCAGCCAGGGGGCGACGATCTTCTCCGACGTGCTGCCGGCAGCCATCGCGCAACTGCCGGAGACGCTGCGCGCCCGCTTGCGTATCGAGCAGCAGGCCCGCCAGGAAGATGTCGATCGTGTGCAGGCCGCCTATGCCGAAATCGGCATGGTGGCCGAGGTGGCGCGGTTCTTCGCCGACATGCCGGCCCGGCTGACCCGCGCGCATCTGGTGATCGCCCGTTCCGGCGCATCCACGGTGGCGGAGCTGACCGCCGCCGGCCGACCGGCCGTGCTGGTGCCCTACCTCCACGCCATGGACGACCACCAGACCGCCAATGCCCGCGCCATCGAGGAGGCGGGCGGCGCCTGGGTCATGCCGCAGACCGCCTTCGCGCCCAAGGCCGTGGCCGACCGGCTGGAGATGCTGCTGGCGATGCCGCAGGCGCTGACCATGGCGGCCGAGAAGATGCGCGCCGCCGGCACCCCCGACGCGGTGGAAAAGCTGGCCGATCTGGTGCTGGCGCACGCGCCGGCCAATGGCGCTTCCCACCCCACCCTTCCGCATCCCCAGGAGAAGGCGGCATGAGGGCGCTTCCGCTCGACATCGGCACCATCCATTTCGTCGGCATCGGCGGCATCGGCATGAGCGGCATTGCCGAGGTGCTGCTGAATCTGGGCTATCAGGTGCAGGGCAGCGACATCGCCGACAGCGCCAATGTGAAACGCCTGCGCGAGCGCGGCATCACCATCCATATCGGCCACCGGGCGGAGAATATCGGCCAGGCCGCCGTGGTAGTGATCTCCTCCGCCGTGAAGGCCGACAATCCCGAGGTTGTCGCCGCCCGCGCGCATTTCGTGCCTGTGGTGCGCCGCGCCGAGATGCTGGGCGAGCTGATGCGCCTGAAATGGTCCATCGCGATTGCCGGCACGCACGGCAAGACGACGACGACCTCGTTGGTCGCCTCGCTGCTCGACACGGCGGCGCTGGACCCGACCGTGATCAATGGCGGCATCATCAATGCCTGGGCCAGCAATGCGCGCCTGGGCTCCGGCGACTGGATGGTGGTCGAGGCGGACGAGAGCGACGGCACCTTCACCAAGCTGCCGGCGACCATCGGCCTGGTCACCAACATCGACCCCGAGCATCTGGACCATTACGGCAGCTTCGAGAAGGTGCAGGAAGGCTTCCGCCAGTTCGTCGAGAACATCCCCTTCTACGGCTTCGCGGCGATGTGCCTGGACCATCCGGTGGTGCAGGCGCTGGTCGGGCAGATCGCCGACCGCCGCATCGTCACCTACGGCATGAGCCCGCAGGCCGAGGTGCGCGGCATCGATATCGACATCAACCCGAACGGCGCCGTGTTCTCCGTCGTCTTCGGCGCGCGCTCGCGCAACGAGGGCGCGGTGTTCCGTGATCTGCGCCTGCCCATGTATGGGCGGCACAATGTGCAGAACGCGCTGGGCGCCATCGCCATTGGCGCCGAAATGGGGCTGGACGAGGCGACCATCCGCAAGGGCCTGGCGACCTTCGCCGGGGTGAAGCGGCGCTTCACCCGCACCGGCGAATCGAACGGCGTCGCGGTGATCGACGATTACGGCCATCACCCGGTGGAAATCGCCGCCGTGCTATCGGCCGCGCGCAACGCCTGCCCGAATGGCCAAGTCATCGCCGTGGTGCAGCCGCATCGCTATTCGCGCCTAGCCAGCCTGTTCGAGGAATTCTGCACCTGCTTCAACGACGCCGACGCCGTGCTGGTGGCCGATGTCTACGCCGCCGGCGAGCAGCCCATCGAGGGCGTCGGCAAGGACCGGCTGGTGGCTGGGCTGCAGGCCCATGGCCATCGCAATGTCAGCCCGCTTTCCGGGCCGGAATCGCTGGCCAAGCGCATCGCCGCCATGGCCAGGCCGGGCGACATGGTGGTCTGCCTGGGTGCGGGTTCCATCACCAACTGGGCCAACGCCCTGCCGCAGGAGCTGGACGCCGTCTACAGCATCGATGCCGGCCGGAGGGCGCGCTCATGACAGCGGTGCGCAAAGCCATGACAAGCCTGATCGACCGACTGCCGACCGTCCGGGGCCGCTATACCGAGCAGGCCGACCTGGCAAAGACCACCTGGTTCCGCGCCGGCGGACCGGCCGAACTGCTGTTCCGCCCGGCCGATGCCGACGATCTGGCGGAGTTCATGGCCGGCAAGCCGAGCGACGTGCCGGTGACGGTGATCGGCGTCGGCTCCAACCTGCTGATCCGCGACGGCGGCGTGCCGGGTGTCGTGATCCGGCTGGGCCGGGGCTTCACCGACGTCACCGCGGAGGGCACGCAGCTCCGCGCCGGGGCCGGCGCGCTGGATCTGAACGTGGCCTTGACCGCCCAGCAGGCCGGGCTGGCGGGGCTGGAATTTCTGTCCGGCATTCCCGGCACCATCGGCGGCGCGCTGCGCATGAATGCCGGGGCCTATGGCGGCGAGCTGAAGGATGTGTTGATCGAGGCCGAGGCGGTGGATCCGTTCGGCCGCAAGCACCGGCTGGGGCTGGCGGATATGGGCTTTTCCTACCGTCATGCCGGCGTGCCGGAGGGATGGATATTCACCGGCGCGCTGTTGCAGGCGGAAAAGGGCGAGGCGTCGGACATCGCCGCCCGTATGGCCGAGATTCGCGCCAGCCGCGAGGAGACGCAGCCGGTCCGCGCGCGCACCGGCGGCTCCACCTTCAAGAATCCGGAGGGCCACCCGGGGGCGCTTCGGGCCTGGCAGCTCATCGACGCCGCCGGCTGTCGCGGCCTGAGGCTCGGCGCTGCCCAGGTGTCGGAGAAGCATTGCAACTTCCTGATCAACACCGGCGAAGCAACCGCCACCGATATCGAGGCGCTGGGCGAGGAAGTGCGCCGCCGGGTGTTCGAGCATGCCGGCGTCACGCTGCAGTGGGAAATCCGCCGCATCGGCGTGCCGGCCAAGACCGGCCCGGCCATCATCCAGGGAGATCGCGCATGAAAAACCGCGCCGATACCCATGTCGTCGTCCTGATGGGCGGCTGGTCGGCCGAGCGCGAGGTCTCGCTGACCAGCGGCAAGGCCTGCGTTACCGCCCTGCGCGAGGCCGGCTACCGCGTGAGCGAGCTGGATATGGACCGCGAGCTGCCGGCCAAGCTGGCCAAGCTGAAGCCGGATGTGGTGTTCAACGCGCTGCACGGGCCGATCGGCGAGGATGGCAGCGTGCAGGGGCTGCTGAACATCATGGGCATCCCCTACACCCATTCCGGCGTGATGGCGTCTTCCATCGCTATGAACAAGCCGGCGGCCAAGCAGCTTTTCTCCGGCGTCGGGCTGCGCTGCCCGGAAGGCAAGATCGTCGGCAAGAAGGAAGTGGTGCTGGAGCACCCGATGCAGCCGCCCTATGTGCTGAAGCCCATCGACGAGGGCTCCTCCATCGGCGTGCGCATCGTGCCGAAGGGCAGCAATGCGCCGCTGCTGAACGGCGATTGGCCGTTCGGCGACGAGGTGCTGGTGGAAACCTATATCCCCGGCCGCGAACTGACTGTCGGCGTGATGTCCGGCAAGGCCATGGCGGTGACCGAGCTGGTCACCGACGAGGGCTTCTACGATTACCAGAACAAATACACCGCCGACAGCCGCACCCGCCATATCGTGCCGGCCGACCTGCCGAAGCCGGTCTATGAGCAGGCGATGCGCATGGCGGAGACCGCGCATGCCGTGCTGGGCTGCCGCGGCGTCACCCGCTCCGACTTCCGCTACGACGACACGGAAAACGAGATCGGCGCGCTGTATTTGCTGGAGATCAACACCCAGCCGGGCATGACGCCGATGTCGCTGGTGCCCGAGCAGGCCGCGCATCTCGGCATTTCCTTCGCCGATCTGGTCGCCCGCATGGTGGAGGAGGCGCAATGCGACTTCTAAGCCCCGCCAACGCCTCCAATTCCGGTCGCCGGGCCCCGGCCCGCAGCGGCCGCAAGGCGACTCCGCGCCGGCGCACCGCGATGCAGCCGCCGCGTTGGCTGAAGCCGGCGCTGAAAGGCGCGGCCGTGCTGGCCCTGGTCGGTGGGCTGGGCGGCGGCATGATCCATCTGTACGAAACCGGGCTGGTCGAGGACGGGCTGCTGGCCGCGAAGGAGCGGATGCTGGACGCCACCGCCGTCGCCGGGCTGCGCGTCACCGACGTGCTGGTCGAGGGCCGGGTGCGCAGCGATTCGGAAATGCTGCTGGCCGCCCTGAAGGTCGAGCGCGGCATGCCGATGCTGGCCTTCGATCCGGTCGAGGCCAAGCAGCGGCTGGAGGCGATCAACTGGGTGCGCAGCGCCACCATCGAGCGCCGACTGCCGAACACCATCTTCGTAAGCATCGAGGAGCGCCGGCCGATGGCGCTGTGGCAGCGCGAGAACAAGCTGGTGCTGGTCGATTTCGACGGCGAGATCGTGCTGCATGACGAGGTCGCCCCGTTCGGCAAGCTGCCGGTGCTGGTCGGCGACACCGCCCCGGCCCAGGCCCCCGCCCTGCTGGCCATGCTGGAGCGCGAGCCAGCGCTGAAAGCCCGCGTGCGCGCCGCCAGCTGGGTCGGCGAGCGGCGCTGGACCCTGCATATGGACAATGGCATCGACGTCAACCTGCCGGAAGAGAACCCGGCCGACGCCTGGCTGCGCCTCGCCACCCTGGAGCGCGACCAGAAGGTGCTGGCCAAGGATGTCGTCGCCATCGATCTCCGCTTCGCCGACCGGCTGGTCGTGCGCGTCGCCCCCGATGCGCTGAAGCGCGCCACCCAGCCCGCCAAGGGCGCGCCGGGCAAGAATACGTGAGGACGCCACTTTGAAGAAAAGCATGTCCAAACCTAGGACTGGCACCATCGCCGCGCTGGATATCGGCACCACCAAGGTGGCCTGCTTCATCGCGCGGATCGATCATGGCGTGCCCAAGGTTGTCGGCATCGGCCACCAGGTCAGCCGGGGCCTGCGGTCGGGCGCCATCATCGACATGGAAGCCGCCGAGCAGGCCATCCTGAACGCCGTCCATGCGGCCGAGAAGATGGCCAACGAGACGGTGCGCGACGTGATCGTGAACGTCTCGGGCGGCTATCCGGCCTCGCACACCATCGGCGTCGAGGTCTCCATCGGCGGCCAGGAGGTCGGCGACGGCGATGTGCGCCGGGTGCTCAGCCAGGGCCGCACCCCGCAGGAGCCGGAGGACCGGCAGCTCATCCATTCCATCCCCATCGGCTTCTCCATCGATGGCAGCCGGGGCATCCGCGATCCGCGCGGCATGTATGGCCAGCGGCTGGGGGCCGACATCCATGTCGTCACCGCCCAGTCCGGCGTGCTGCGCAACCTGACCACGGTGGTGGAGCGCTGCCATCTGGACATCGAAGCGCTGGTGGTCTCTCCCTTCGCCTCGGGCCTGGCCTCGCTGGTCGAGGACGAGATGGAGCTGGGCGTCACCGTCATCGACATGGGCGGCGGCACCACCACGGTCGCGGTGTTCTTCGAGGGCCAGGTGGTGTTCACCGACATGGTGCCGATCGGCGGCGCGCATGTGACCAGCGACATCGCGCGCGGCCTGACCACGCCGCTGGTCGAGGCGGAGCGGATGAAGACGCTGTATGGCAGCGCCATCTCCTCCCCGCTGGACGACCGCGAGATCATCGACGTGCCGCTGGTCGGCGAGGACAGCCACACCAACCCGAACCATGTGCCGAAGAGCTTCCTGGTCTCGATCATCCAGCCGCGCCTGGAGGAGACGTTCGAGCATGTCCGCTCGCGCCTGGAAATCTCCGGCTTCGACAAGCTGGCCGGCCGGCGCGTGGTGCTGACCGGCGGCGCCAGCCAGCTTCCCGGCGTGCGCGACATGGCGCAGATGGTGCTCGACAAGCAGGTCCGCATGGGCCGGCCGATCCGGGTGCCTGGCCTGGCCGATTCCACCGGCGGGCCGGCCTTCGCCACCTGCGCCGGGCTGCTGACCTATGCCGTCAACGAACAGATCGACGCCGCGCTGCTGAAGCGCGGCGATACCGAGGCACCCGCCGGCTTCATGGGCCGGATCGGGTCGTGGCTGCGGGAGAATTTCTGATGCTGGGACATCGGGAATATCGCGCGGTCTTCATTGTCACTGCTTCTCATAGCTAGCGGAGGGCTATCATGACCATCAACATCACCCTGCCGAACGAGCCGGAGCTGAAGCCCCGGATCACCGTCATCGGCGTCGGCGGCGCCGGCGGCAATGCCGTGAACAACATGATCCGGTCGAACCTGACCGGCGTGGAATTTCTGGTCGCCAACACCGACGCGCAGTCCATCGCCCAGTCGGTCGCGGAGCGCCGCATCCAGCTCGGCACCATCGTCACCCAGGGGCTGGGCGCCGGGTCGCGCCCGGAAGTCGGCCGCGCCGCGGCGGAAGCCTCGATCGACGAGATCCTGGAGCATCTCGACGGCTCCAACATGTGCTTCATCACCGCCGGCATGGGCGGCGGCACCGGCACGGGTGCGGCCCCGGTCATCGCCCAGGCGGCGCGCGAGCGCAACATCCTGACGGTCGGCGTGGTGACCAAGCCCTTCCATTTCGAGGGCCATCATCGCATGCGCATCGCCGATGCCGGCATCGAAGAGTTGCAGCAGTATGTCGACACCCTCATCATCATCCCGAACCAGAACCTGTTCCGGGTGGCGAATGAGAAGACGACTTTCGCCGACGCCTTCAAGATGGCCGACGACGTGCTGCATGCCGGCGTGCGCGGCGTGACCGACCTGATGGTCATGCCGGGCCTCATCAACCTCGACTTTGCGGATATCCGCACGGTCATGAGCGAGATGGGCAAAGCGATGATGGGCACCGGCCAGGCTTCGGGCGACAAGCGCGCCATCGACGCCGCCGAGGCCGCCATCAACAACCCGCTGCTCGACGACACCTCGATGAAGGGCGCGCGCGGCCTGCTGATCAACGTGACCGGCGGCGCCGACATGACCCTGTTCGAGGTCGACGAGGCGGCCAACCGCATCCGCGACGAGGTCGATTCCGACGCCAACATCATCTTCGGCGCCACTTTCGACGAGGCGCTGGAAGGCCATATGCGCGTCTCCATCGTCGCTACCGGCATTGAGGCGGAATCGGCCACGCAGAACCGGCCGGCCCGCCCGCAGCTCAGCGTCGTCGCCTCGCGCACCCGCCCGTCCGTCGGGTCCGCCGCTCCGGCGGCGCCGGCCGCCGCCACGGCGACCGGTTTCGGCGCCATGCCGATGACCAGCACCATGATGTCGGGCAACCAGGCCGTCGCCTACGATCTGACGGTCGAGGAGGTGATCGAGACCGGCAGCGCCGAAGCCGCGGCCCAGCCGGAAGCCGAACCGGCGGTGACGGCGGAAGCCGCCCCCGCGCCGGAGCCCGCCAAGACCGCCGGCGCGCCCTTCATGGCCCCGCGTCCGGTGGTGCCGGCCGCCCAGCCGGCACGCCTGTCGAACCCGGCCCCGGCCGCGCGTCAGGAGCCGATGGCCGAGGCCCGCCCGGTCGAAGCCAAGCGCCCGGCCAGCCTGTTCAGCAAGATGACCGGGCTGATGCGCGGCAACGATCCGGAGCCGGCAACGCCGAGCATCGGCCGCGCCGCGCCGCTGCCGCCGGCCCCGGCCGCGCGTCCTGCCCCGCAGGCGACGACCCCACAGGCGGCCCCGCAGGCGACTGCCCCGCAGGCATCGCAGCAGGCCGTCCCGGTCGCGCAGCCGAAGCCGGCCGCCGCCCAGGCGGCCACCGTATCGCAGCCGCGCCTCGGCGGGCTGGATTCGGCGGACCGGCTGCGCGCCTCGCAGGCCGATGAGGACATGCTGGAAATTCCGGCGTTCCTGCGTCGTCAGGCGAACTAACAGAGCCGACGGGTTCCCAGACCTGTAGCCGGCTGCCCGGGCGGATACTCCGCACCGTCCGGGCAGCCCGGCCTCTGGGCCGGCCTTCAGGCCAGGCAGCGACGATGCGTTGCATTTGCGGACAAATATTCGTTTATCGATAAGAGGGTTAACCCTCATCCCCTGCGGCATGCGGGCCGGAACCCCCGCCGCAGCGACGGAACCGCGAAGCCGGTCCGTTGAACCCTCGCAGGCGGATCTAAAGCGCCTCCGCCGATGCCAGCTAACTCATTGCAACCGCTTTATAAAGCGCTGTTACAATCGGTTACAAAAGGTGATTTGAGAGGCCCCTGTTCCAACTGATAAACATTCTTATCTGAAAGAGGGCTCAAAAGCCCTTTGTCGTGTGTAGAAAGGCGTTTTCCTAAATGCGTGTTGAAACGGGTATCATCGATACGATCCGCGGTCTGAACGGCACTGGTCCGGGATCGTCTTCGACCGTCTCCACGATCCGCCAGAAGACGCTGCGCAATCCGATTTCCTGCGCCGGCGTCGGCCTGCATTCCGGCGCCAAGGTGGTGCTGACCCTGCTGCCCGCCGCGCCGGACACCGGCATCCTGTTCCGCCGCACCGACGTCACCAGCGGCTCGCCTGACATTCCCGCGCACTACGAGAATGTCGTCGATACCCGGCTGTGCACCATGCTGGGCAACGAGGACGGCGTCACCATTTCGACCATCGAGCATCTGATGGCCGCCCTCGCCGGCTGCGAGATCGACAATGCGATCATCGAGGTCAGCGGCCCGGAAGTGCCGATCATGGACGGCAGCGCCCAGCCCTTCGTGTTCCTCATCGAATGCGCCGGCACCGAGGCGCAGCGCGCCCCGCGCCGCGCCATCCGGGTGCTGAAGCCCATCACGGTGCGCAAGGGCGACGCCGTGGCCACGCTGCTGCCCGGCAACGGCTTCTCGGTGAATTTCGAGATCGATTTCGACAGCAAGGCGATTGCCCGCCAGACCTATAACGGCCAGGCCGTGAATGGCGTCTTCAAGTCGGAGATCAGCCGCGCGCGCACCTTCGGCTTCGCCCATGAGGTGGAGGCGATGCGCAAGGCCGGCCTCGGCCGGGGCGGCTCGCTGGCCAATGCGGTGGTGGTCGATGGCGACAAGATCCTGAACGAGGAAGGCCTGCGCTATGACGACGAGTTCGTGCGCCACAAGGTGCTGGACGCGGTTGGCGATCTGTATCTCGCCGGCGCGCCGATCATCGGCCGCTTCCACGGCGTGCGCACCGGCCATATGTTCAACAATCAGGTACTGCACGCTCTGTTCGCCGATCCCACGGCCTGGGAGGAGGTGGAGATGACCGCCACCGACCGCTATGGCCATGCGCCGACGCTTGCCGCCACCGCCTGATACCGCACGTAATGCCCTGTCGCAGCGGCCTCCCTTCCGGGGAGGCCGTTCGCGTTGTGGACCGGAGCCGCGTGCCTGTATAATCTCCCCCGAACCATCGGGGTGGCGGCCTGTTCGCCGACTGCTCCGCCATTGCCCGCAACCGTTCGTTCGGATGTGATGATCTTGCCAAGCCGCGCCCTTCGCTATGCCGCCCTCGCCGCATTCGGCCTGCTTGCCGCCTGTTCCAGCGGGGATGAGGAAGTCCCCTATGTCGAGCGCCCGGCCGAGCAGATCTATAACGAGGCGATGGACGACATGCTGGCGCGCGATTTCTTCTACGCGACGTCGCAGTTCGAGGAGGTGGAGCGCCAGCACCCCTACTCCGTCTGGGCGACCAAGGCGCAGCTCATGGCCGCCTATTCCTACTATCAGCAGAACAAGTATGATGACGCCATCGGCGCGCTGAACCGCTTCATCGACCTGAACCCCGCCAATCAGGATATCGCCTACGCCTATTATCTGAAGGCGCTGTGCTATTACGAGCAGATCGTCGATGTGGGCCGCGACCAGCAGGTGACGCAGAACGCGCTGACCGCGCTGGACGATGTGGTGAAGCGCTTCCCGAACAGCAAATATTCCCGCGACGCGCAGCTCAAGATCGATCTGGCCCACGACCATCTGGCCGGCAAGGAGATGGAGATCGGGCGCTATTATCTGAAGCGCGGCTTCCACCTCGCCGCGATCAACCGGTTCCGCAAGGTCGTCGACGAGTACCAGACCACGACGCATGTGCCCGAGGCGCTGCATCGGCTGACCGAGGCCTATTACGCCCTGGGGCTGACAGCAGAGGCCGAGAAGACCGCCGCGGTGCTGGGCCATAATTTCCCCGGCAGCGACTGGTACCAGGACAGCTACGCCAATGTGGCCGGCGGCGACTATGCCGAAGGCGCTTTCCAGAAAAGCTGGTTCCGCCGCACCCTGGATATCTTCTAGCCGCCCCAGATGCTGACCGGCCTTGCCATCCGCGACGTGGTGCTGATCGACAGGCTGGATTTGAGCTTCCGGCCCGGCCTGTCCGTGCTGACCGGCGAAACCGGCGCTGGCAAGTCGATCCTGCTCGACGCGCTGGGCCTGGCGCTGGGCGCGCGCGGCGATAGCGGACTGGTGCGCCACGGCGCCGAGCAGGCCGCCGTCACCGCCAGCCTGGACCTGCCGGACCGCCATCCCGCGCTCGACCTGCTGGCCGAACAGGGGCTGGAGCCCGACCCTGTGCTGATCCTGCGCCGCACCCTGTCGGCCGACGGGCGCAGCCGCGCCTTCGCCAACGACCAGCCGATCAGCATCGGCCTGCTGCGCCGGCTGGGCGATCTGCTGGTCGAGGTGCATGGCCAGTTCGACGATCGCGGACTGCTCGACCCCGCCACCCATCGCGAGGCGCTGGACGCTTTCGGCGGCCTGAACGGCGATGTGGCCGCCGTGCGCGCGGCGCATCGGCGCTGGCGCGACGCTGAAGAGGCGCACCGCGCCGCCGCCGAGGCCAGCCGCCAGGCCCGCGCCGACGAGGCCTTCCTGCGCCATGCGGTGGAGGAGCTGGACGCGTTGGTCCCCGAGGCTGGCGAGGAAGAGCGGCTGGCCGAGCAGCGCAGCCTGATGATGAATGCCGAGCAGATCGCCGAGGCGTTGAACAACGCGCTGACCCTGCTGGGCGGCGACCGCGGCGTGGAATCCGGCCTGGCCGGGGCCTCGCGCCAGCTTGGCCGCGTCGCCGGCAAGACCGGCGAGTTGCTGGTCGCGGCGCTGGCCGCGCTCGACCGCGCCACGGCGGAAACTCAGGAAGCGGTGCATCTGCTGCAATCCGTCGCCGGCGAGATGGAGACCGACCCCGCCGCCCTGGCCAAGGCCGAGGAGCGGCTCTACGCCCTGCGCGATGTCGCCCGCAAGCATGGCGTCGAGGTAGGCGAGCTACCGGCCCTGCGCGAGACGCTGGCCGAAAGGCTGGCCGCCATCGACGATAGCGGCGACCGGCTGACCCGCCTGGCCACCGACGCCGCACAGGCACGCGATGCCTACCGCGCCGCCGCCGAAAAGCTCAGCGACGCCCGCGCCCGGACCGGCGCCAAGCTGGATAAGGCGGTATCGGCCGAACTGCCGCCGCTGAAGCTGGAAAAAGCCCGCTTCCTGACCCGCATCGAGCGCCGCGACGAGGCCGGCTGGACCGCCGAGGGCATGGACCGCATCGCCTTCGAGGTGGCCACCAACCCCGGCCTGCCGCCCGGCCCGATCAACAAGATCGCCTCCGGCGGCGAGCTGTCGCGCTTCATGCTGGCGCTGAAACTCGTGCTGAGCCGCATTTCCCCGGTGCCGACCCTGGTGTTCGACGAGGTCGATAGCGGCATCGGCGGGGCGACCGCCGATGCGGTGGGCGAAAGGCTGGCGCGGCTGGGCGGCGATTTGCAGGTGCTGGTCATCACCCACTCCCCCCAGGTTGCCGCGCGCGGCAGCCAGCATCTGCGCGTCGAGAAGCGCGCCGGGCGCGACCAGACCACCACCACCGTGGTGCCGCTCAACGACGGCGACCGCCGCGAGGAGATCGCCCGCATGCTGTCGGGTGCCGAGATCACCAACGAGGCGCGCGCCGCCGCCGACCGCCTGATGGCCAATAGATGACCGCGATCATTCCCGTCGAGAAACTGACCCTTGAGCAGGCCGCCGAGGAGCTGGAACGGCTGGCGGCCGAGATCGCGAAGCACAACGCGCTGTATTACCAGAAGGACGCGCCGGCGATTTCCGACGCGGAATACGACGCGTTGTTCCGCCGCAACCAGCAGATCGAGGCGAAATATCCCGAGCTGATCCGCGAGGACAGCCCGTCGAACCAGGTCGGAGCCGCGCCTGCCTCGGCCTTCGCCAAGGTCACCCACATCCGCCCCATGCTGTCGCTGGCCAACGCCTTCGACAAGGAGGATGTAAGCGATTTCGTCGGCCGCATCCGCCGGTTCCTGGGGCTGGCGGCCGACGCGCCGGTGGACTTCGTGGCGGAGCCGAAGATCGATGGCCTGTCGGCCTCGCTGCGCTACGAGAATGGCCGCTTCGTGCAGGGCGCCACGCGCGGCGACGGCGCGGTCGGCGAGGACATCACCGCCAATCTGCGCACCCTGCCCTCCATCCCCGACCGGCTGACGGGCGACGCCCCGGCGGTCATGGAGGTGCGCGGCGAGGTCTATATGCGCAAGGACGAGTTCCTGGCGATGAACGAGGCTGCGCAGAAAAGAATCGAGCAGGGCGAGAAAGGCGAGAAAATCTTCGCCAACCCGCGCAACGCGGCGGCCGGCTCGCTGCGCCAGCTCGACCCGTCGATCACCGCCAAGCGCAAGCTGCATTTTTTCGCTTATGGCTGGGGCGAGCTGAGCGACCCGGTCTCCGACACCCAGTCCGGTTTCCTGAGGCAGTTGAAGGAGTGGGGCTTCACCGCCAACCCGCTGTCGCGCCTGTGCCGATCCGCCGACGAGCTGCTGGCCTACCATGCGGAGATTGCCGAGCAGCGAGCCAGCCTGCCCTACGATATCGACGGCGTGGTCTATAAGGTCGACCGGCTGGATTTGCAGCAGCGCCTGGGCATGGTCAGCCGCGCGCCACGCTGGGCGATCGCCCATAAATTCCCCGCCGAACAGGCGCAGACCGTGCTGGAGCGCATCGAAATCCAGGTCGGCCGCACCGGCGCGCTGACCCCGGTGGCGATCCTGACGCCGGTGAATGTCGGCGGCGTCATGGTCAGCCGCGCCACGCTGCATAATGAGGATGAGCTGGCGCGCAAGGATGTGCGCGCGGGCGACACCGTCATCCTGCAACGCGCGGGCGACGTGATCCCGCAGATTCTGGGCGCCGTGCCAGAGAAGCGGCCGAAGGATTCCAAGCCCTTCGTCTATCCGACGACCTGCCCGGCCTGCGGCAGCGACGCGGTCCGCACCGAGGGCGAGGTGATCCGCCGCTGCGTCGGCGGCCTCACCTGTCCGGCCCAGGCGGTCGAGCGGCTGAAGCATTTCGTCAGCCGCGACGCCTTCGATATCGAGGGTCTGGGCGAGAAATCCATGCAGGCCTTCTTCGAGGACGGCACGGTGAAAAGCCCGGCCGACCTGTTCACGCTGAAACAGCGCGACGGCGAATCGCTCACCCCCTTGCGCAACCGCGATGGCTGGGGCGCGGTTTCCGCCCGCAAGCTGTTCGACGCCATCGAGCAGCGCCGGACAATCCCGCTGGACCGTTTCATCTATGCGCTGGGCATTCGCCAGGTCGGCCAGGCCACGGCGAAGCTGCTGGCCCGGCATTACGGCTCCTATGCGGCATTGAAAGCGGCGATGGCGGCGGCGCAGGACGCGGAGAGCGACGCCTATCGCGATCTGGTGAATATCGACCAGATCGGCCCGTCGGTGGCGAGCGACCTGATCGCTTTCTTCGGCGAGGACCATAATATCGCGACGCTGGAGGCGCTGACCGGCCAGGTAGAGGTCCAGGATTACGTCAGCCGCGTGGTCAGCGATTCGCCGGTCGCCGGCAAGACCGTTGTGTTCACCGGCACGCTGGTGCGCATGACCCGCGACGAGGCCAAGGCGCGGGCGGAGACTCTCGGGGCCAAGGTCGCCGGTTCGGTCTCGAAGAAGACCGATTATGTGGTGGTCGGCGCCGATGCCGGCTCGAAGGCGAAGAAGGCCGAGGAGCTGGGCGTCGAAATGCTCGACGAAGATGGCTGGCTCGCGCTGATCGGCGACGTTCGCTGATCGACGGATTCATCTTCTCCCAGTATAAAGAAACCAAGAAAACAATGCGCCGCAGCAAATGGCGCGCCAAGGCTTTGCGAAGGGGTTCAAGCGACATGCGCCAAGTTAAGACGTCCATCAATATCGGGTGCTCGCCGGGCGATATATGGCGGGTGCTGATGGACTTCCCGGCCTATGCCGACTGGAATCCCTATATCGAGCAGATCGTCGGCGTGCCGGCCCCCGGCCACAAGTTGCGCGTGACCTTCACGCTGCCGAACGGCAAGCGCAAGATCGTCCGCCCGCGCGTCTCCAAGCTGGATATCCGGCGCGAGCTGCGCTGGTACAGCAGTGGCTTCCTGCCGGGCATGCTGCGCAGCGAGTATGTCATCCGCATCGTCAGCCGGGGCGCGATGGGCTCCACCTTCTATCAGGACCAGATTTTCAGCGGCCTGATGCTGCCCCTGATGGCCGGCGGCCTGCTCGCCAACGCCCAGGGCGGGCTGGAGGCGATGAACGAAGCCCTCAAGCGGCGCTGCGAGGACGGCCCCGAGATGATCGAGGCCCCCTACCCGGAAGCGCTGGCCCAGCCGGCCTGAGGACAGAGCAAGCCGCCTTACCCTTCGAGACGCCGCTTTGCGGCTCCTCAGGGTGAGGTCA
>NZ_LPXN01000120.1 GCF_001618175.1 Oceanibaculum pacificum
CGTCTCGAAGGACACGGGTGGCGAGCTGGGCCTATCCCGCAAAGGAAAAGGCCGCCCGTGGGGGCGGCCTTTCTCGATTTACGGAGCAGGCAAGGCCGGTCAGTCGACCGCTACCTCAATGCCGCGGGTGTTCAGCAGTTCCATCAGCTCGCCGGTTTCATACATCTCGCGGATGATGTCACAGCCGCCGATGAACTCGCCCTTGACGTAGAGCTGGGGAATGGTCGGCCAGTTGCTGAAATCCTTGATGCCCTGGCGGATCGAGGGGTCTTCCAGCACGTTGACGCTCTTATAGTCCACGCCCAGATGGTTCAGCACCTGCACGACGACGGCGGAAAAGCCGCATTGCGGAAAGCTCGGCGTGCCCTTCATGAAGACGACGATGCTGCCGGCGTCGATCTCGCCCTGGATGCGGTCGCGAATCGATGCGTCCATGATCTAATCCTTCACAGTGCGGCGGGGACCATCCCCGGCCGGTAAATATCTTCTCTCAAGCGTCCGGCAGCGAGGTTTGCAGCGCCAGCGCATGCAACTCGTTGCCCATCCGGCCCTGCAGGGCCTGATAGACAAGCTGGTGCTGCTGCACCCGGCTCTTGCCGACGAATGCGGATGAGACGACATGGGCGGCGTAGTGGTCGCCATCGCCGCGCAGATCCTCGATCGTCACCTTGGCATCGGGGAGCGCCTGCTTGATCATGCGCTCGATTTCGCCCAGGTCCATCGGCATCCGCCGTCTCCTCCTTCGTTCCGGTCGCTTATGCGGTCGTCTGCGCCGCCATGAAAGCCGGGAACCAGCCCTCATGCGCCGTGCGCAGGGTCTCCACCGATATGGCACCGACGCCGGCCACTGTCAATTCGGCCCCGCCGGTCGACCCGACGCGCGCGGCCGGCACGCCGGCGGCCTTCGCGGCGGCGAGCAGGGCGTCCGGATTGGCAGTGGCGACGACATAGCGCGCCTGATCCTCGCCGAAGCACCAGGCGGTCAGCTCCTTGCCGATGGCGGTGGGGTCGAGCGTGGCGCCCAGGCGGCCGGCCATCGCCATCTCAGCGACCGCGACCAGCAGGCCGCCATCGGAGAGGTCATGCACGGCGGATAATGCGCCGGCGCGAATCTGCGCGCGCACGAAATCGCCGTTGCGGCGCTCGGCGGCCAGATCGACCGGCGGCGGCGCGCCCTCGCGGCGATCCTCGATCTCCTGCAGATAGAGCGACGATCCCAGCCAGCCGGCATGGTCGCCGATCAGCACCAGCGTCTCGCCCGCCTTGCGCAGCGCCAGGGTGGCCTGCCGGGCCACGTCCGGCAGCAGGCCGACGCCGCCGATCACCGGAGTCGGCAGGATGCCCTTGCCGTTGGTCTCGTTATAGAGCGACACATTGCCCGACACGACCGGGAAATCCAGCGCCCGGCAGGCATCGCCCATGCCTTTGATGCAGCCGACAAGCTGGCCCATGATCTCCGGGCGCTGCGGGTTGCCGAAATTGAGGTTGTTGGTGACGGCGATGGGCTCCGCCCCCACGGCGGTCAGATTGCGCCAGCTCTCCGCCACCGCCTGCGCGCCGCCGGTTTCCGGATGGGCGTAGCAGTAGCGCGGCGTGCAGTCGGTGGTGATGGCGATGCCCTTGGCGGTGCCGTCGATGCGCACCACGGCGGAGTCCCCGCCCGGCCGCTGCACCGTGTTGCCCATCACCAGATGGTCGTACTGTTCCCAGATCCAGCGACGGCTGGAGAGGTGCGGCCCGCCGACCAGCTCCTTCAGCGCGTCCAGCACGCCGATGTCGCGCTTCAGGTCAGCAGCGGCGACCGGGGCCGGCTTTTCGGTCGGCACCCACGGCCGGTCATATTCCGGCGCTTCGGCGACCAGCGGGGCGACCGGGATGTCGGCATAGGTTTCGCCGTGCATCTTCAGCACCAGATTGCCGCTGTCGGTCAGCCGGCCGATCACGGCGAAATCCAGCTCCCACTTCTCGAAGATCGCCTTGGCCTTGGCTTCCGCCTCCGGCTTCAGGACGATCAGCATGCGTTCCTGGCTTTCCGAGAGCATCACCTCATACGGCGTCATGCCGGTTTCGCGCATCGGCACGCGGTCGATTTCCAGCTCGATGCCCAGCTCGCCCTTCGATGCCATCTCGACCGAGGAGGAGGTGAGGCCGGCCGCCCCCATATCCTGGATGGCGACGATGGCGTCCTCTTGCATCAGTTCCAGGCAGGCCTCGATCAGCAGCTTCTCGGTGAAGGGATCGCCGACCTGCACGGTGGGGCGCTTCTCCTCGCTGTCGTCGGTGAATTCGGCCGAGGCCATGGTGGCGCCGTGGATGCCGTCGCGCCCGGTCTTGGCGCCGACATAGACCACCGGATTACCCACGCCCGCCGCCTTGGAATAGAAAATATGGTCGGTGTGGGCCAGGCCCACGGTCATCGCATTGACCAGGATGTTGCCATTGTAGGACGGATCGAAATTGGTCTCGCCGCCCACCGTCGGCACGCCGACCGAATTGCCATAGCCGCCGATGCCCGACACGACGCCGGAGATCAGATGCTTGGTCTTGGGATGGCTGGGTTCGCCGAAGCGCAGCGCGTTCATGTTGGCGATGGGCCGGGCGCCCATGGTGAACACGTCGCGCAGGATGCCGCCGACGCCGGTCGCCGCGCCCTGATAGGGTTCGATGAAGGAGGGATGGTTGTGGCTCTCGATCTTGAAGATCGCCGCCTGCCCGTCGCCGATATCGACCACGCCGGCATTCTCGCCCGGCCCCTGGATGACGCGCGGGCCCTTGGTCGGCAGCGTCTTCAGCCAGATGCGCGAGGATTTGTAGGAGCAATGCTCGCTCCACATCACCGAGAAGATGCCCAGCTCCGTGATCGTCGGCTCGCGGCCCATGATCTTCAGGACGCGATCATATTCCTCTTTCGTCAGCCCGTGTTCGGCGACGATTTCGGGGGTAATGGCGATGTTCCGCCGGCTGGCCTCGGATGCGGTCATGCCAGATGGTTCCCGTTAAGCGTGTGAAGGAATCAGGAAAGCGCGCGCACGATGCCGTCGAACAACCCGCGCCCGCCGGTGCCGCCATGCAGCGGGTCCACGGCGTCCTCCGGGTGCGGCATCATGCCCAGCACCGTCTTGCTCTCGTTGAAGATGCCGGCGATGTTGCGGGCCGAGCCGTTCGGATTGCCGGTACCGTCCACCGCGCCGCCCGGGGCGCAGTAGCGGAAGGCCACGCGGCCCTCGCCTTCGAGCCGGTCCAGCGTCTCCGGATCGGCGAAGTAATTGCCGTCGTGATGGGCCACCGGCACGTTCATCACCTCGCCCTCGGACAGGCCGCTGGTGAAGATCGACTGGCTGGTCTCGACGCGCAGATCGACATTGCGGCAGACGAATTTCAGATCGGCGTTGCGCATCAGAGCACCCGGCAGCAGCCCGGTCTCGGTCAGCACCTGGAAGCCGTTGCAGACGCCCAGCACCGGCACGCCGCGCTTGGCCTTGGCGACCACGTCCTGGACAATGGGCGAGCGCGCGGCCATCGCGCCGCAGCGCAGATAGTCGCCATGGGCGAAGCCGCCCGGCAATACGATCAGATCGACCTCCGGCAGGCTGGTCTCCAAATGAAAGACCAGCAGCGGATCGGTGCCTGAAGCTTGGCGCAGCGCGACGCGGATATCCTGCTCGCGATTGGTGCCCGGGAAGACGATGATGGCGGATTTCATGGCGCGGTCGCCCCCTTGTGCGACGGGGTCCGGAAACGAAGCCGAACCTATGCGCAGCGCGCCCGAAAGGCAAGGGCGGGATGGCGCTGCGCCGGGTTTTCGTGACGCTACGATGTCGCATCGCGCGCGCCGCTTTCCTCGGCGTCACTCCCGATACAGATAGACGGTGAAATCGGTCAGGAAATATTCGTGGCGCAGCAGTACGCGCGGCGTGAGGCTGCGGCAGAAATTCAGCGTTTCGGCCGGGTCCAGGCGCAGATACCCCTCGGCATTGGGCGTCGGGTCCCAGCTGGACAGGCAGGTGAAGGCGAAGGCCCGGCGGCAGGCGGCGAAGAGCTGGGCAAGCGCGGCCTGGGCCTCGTCCTGGGTCATCACCACGAAGATGCCGCTGGCCAGCACCACATCGGCCCGCCAATGGCGCGGCGCATCGGCCAGGTCGGCGACGGCGAAACAGGCGTCGATGCCGGGGGGCGGGCGCAAATCCGTCGCCGTCTCGATCATTTCCGGCAGCAGGTCGATGCCGAAATAGCGGCCCTGAAAGCCCTGCTCCTCCAGATGCTTCAGCAGGTCGCCCTGGCCGCAGCCGGCATCCAGCACGCTATCGCCGGGAGACAGGCCGATACCGGTCAGCGCGGCGAAGCGTACCATCTGTTCCAGGCGCGAGGGCCAGCCCTGCGCCTGCGGGCCGAGACCGTGCTCTGCCAGACGAGGCAGGTAGAGCGCGTCGAGGCGCGCCTTGTAATCTTGCTTATCCGCCTTTTGCCGCAACCCAGCCGCAGCCTTAGCCTACGACCTCTACGGTGTAATTCTCGATCACCGTGTTGGCGAGCAGCTTCTTGCACATGTCGTCGACCGCGGCCTTGGCCTTGGCGGGGTCTGTCTCCGCCAGGTCGAGCTCGATATATTTGCCCTGGCGGACCTCGTCGACGCCGCCGAACCCCAGCGAGCCCAGCGCATGCGCGATGGCTTTGCCCTGGGGGTCGAGCACGCCGGTCTTCAGGGTGATGTGAACCTTGGCCTTCACGAAACTCTTCCTGTCTTGATCGGAATGGGAGACGGGCGGCGGCCCGTTACTGCATGACCTTCGGGCCTTTCAGGTCGGTTGGCCCGCCCTCGGGCAGGATTCCCAGGCGGCGCGCCACTTCCTGATAGGCTTCCTTCACCCCGCCCAGATCCTGGCGGAAGCGGTCCTTGTCCAGCTTCTCGTTGGTCTTGACGTCCCACAGCCGCATATTGTCCGGGCTGATCTCGTCGGCCAGCACGATGCGCATCTCTTCTTCGGTGTAGAAGCGCCCGAATTCCAGCTTGAAGTCGACCAGCCGGAGGCCGATGCCCAGGAACAGGCCGGACAGGAAGTCGTTCACCCGCAGCGACAGCGCCAGGATGTCGTCGATCTCCTGCGTGGTCGACCAGCCGAAGGCGGTGATGTGCTCTTCCGAGATCATCGGGTCGCCCAGCGCGTCGGACTTGTAATAATACTCGACCAGGGAGCGCGGCAGGATCTGCCCTTCGGGGACGCCGAAACGCTTCACCAGCGAGCCGGCGGCGACGTTGCGCACCACCACCTCGATGGGGATGATCTCGACCTCGCGCACAAGCTGCTCGCGCATGTTCAGCCGGCGCACGAAATGCGTCGGAATGCCGATTTCGGCCAGGCGCAGCATCAGATACTCGCTGATGCGGTTGTTCAGCACACCCTTGCCAGTGATGACGCCGTGCTTCTGGTTGTTGAAGGCGGTCGCGTCGTCCTTGAAGTACTGGACCAGCGTGCCGGGCTCCGGGCCCTCGAACAGGACCTTGGCCTTGCCCTCATAGATCCGTCTGCGTCTGGCCATTTCGATGAACCTCGAAGAAGAAAACAGCCCGGAAAGGGCATCTGGCGGCGCTCATACCCGACTCCCCGGCCGGGGCACGCCGCTATCGCCTCCCTATAGCAGGAAGAGCAGGGCGAAACAATGTAAGTGAATGGATCGCAGGTTTAATCCAGCCTTCTTGCTTATATACGGCAATGCCGTATAGTGCGGCCGATGCACACCGTCGTTGAAACGCCCGATTTTATCCGCGATGTGCGTATGGCGGGAATGTCAGCCGAAGAGCGCCGCGAAGTTGTCGATTATCTCTCGCGCAATCCGCTGGCGGGCGTGGAAATTCCTGGTACGGGCGGGGCGCGGAAAATTCGGTTCGCCGGCCGCGGCAAAGGCAAGAGTGGCGGCTACAGGGTGATCACCTTTTATGCCGGCGAGAAAATGCCGATTTTCCTGCTTAATTTGTTCGCCAAGGGTGACCGGGTCAACCTATCGATGGCAGAGCGTAATGCGCTGCGTCAGATATTGGGACATATCGCAGCAGCCTATCGGAGGCGATGAAATGAGCAAGGCAGGTCAGAGATTGCTATCGAGCGCACGGCAGGCGCTGGCCTATGCCGAGGGCGGGAATGCAGAGGGATTCGCCGTGCATGTGCCGGAAAGCGTCGATATTCCGGCGTTGCGCCGCCGGGAGGGGCTGTCGCAAGAACAGTTCGCCCGGCGCTATGGCTTTGCGCTTTCGGCCCTGCGCGATTGGGAGCAGGGACGACGCCAGCCCGACCGGGCAGCGCGCCTGCTGCTGCGGGTTATCGAGCGCGAGCCGGAGGCGGTGCAGCGGGCGCTGCATGCCGCTTAATCCAACCCCACCGGCGTGAAGCTGGCGGCGTCCGGCGCGCCCGGGGCGAACAGCCAGAGGGGGCGGGCCGGGCGTTCCTCGGACAAGGCGGGCAGGGCGATCAGCGAGGAGGAGACGGTGCCGAAGCCGGTATCGGTGCGGATCGTCATCGCGCCGCGCGGGCCGGTGGTCTCGTCATGCCCGGCGTCGGCCAGCAGGGCCTGCCAGGCGGCCCAGTCATTCGCCTCTGGATCGGGCGGCGCGGCGGCCTCGAACAGCGGACGGTAGCGCGCGATGCGGGGGCTTTCCAAATCGTCGAGATCGCGCGCGGTCAGCATGTGCAGGCCGGGCGGCACGATGGCGACGTCGATTCTACCCTCGCCCAGGCTGCGCACCCAGAAGGCCCCCTCGCTATCGGCCAGGATCATGTTGAACGGGCGGTAGGCGGCCGGGTCCAGGAAGGCCAGCGCGTCGGCGGCGTTCGCCGCATCGGCATGGTCCAGCGCGTCCAGCACCAGCTCGCCCCGGCTACGCTTGCCGGGGGCGGGGCCCAGCGTGCCGACGCGGTTCAGGATCGCCGCGACGACGCCATGATCGTTCATGCCCAGCCAGCTACCGCCGGCCAGCACATCGAGGCCGGCGGTGATTTCCGGCCGGTCGTCCCAATGGCGCGCCGGCGGCTGCCAGGGGCGGCCGGCCATCTCGTCGCGATTGGCGCCGATCAGGACGGGCCAGGCATGGCCGGGACGATGCAGGAGAACAAGGGTGCACATGAAAAGCTACCGCTGGATGAAATCGGATTGATCGACCGCAATGCCGGTTGGCGCTGGGTCGGGTCTTTCTTATATGGGAAGGGGGCGGCGCGATACCGCGTCTGCCGGTCCATGTCTCGGAATAGTGGAGTTGAGCGGATGGCGTCTTTCACGGAACGCGAGCAGGCTTTCGAGAACAAGTTCAAGCATGATGCGGAGCTGCGCTTCAAGATCATCGTCCGCCGCAACCGGCTGGTCGGACTGTGGGCGGCCGAACTGATGGGCAAGACCGGACCGGATGCCGACGAATACGCCAAGTCGGTCGTCGAATCCGATTTCGAGAAGCCGGGCCATGACGATGTGGTGCAAAAGCTGCTCGCCGACCTCCAGGCCGCCGGTGTTGAGATGTCCGAACACCGGCTGGTCAAACAGATGGACGAACTGCTCGTCGAGGCGCAGCAGCAGATGACGACGGAGTAGGCCACCCAACTCGACCGACATCCAGTAAGCGGAAGCATGGACCCCCGGCCCCTCGGGTCAATCCCGAGGGTAACAGTCTTGGGGGATGACTCTTAGGGACCGGCTCATGGCGTCGTGCCGGGCCGTCCGTTCCCTACTCCCCGAACACGCGCTGGAAGATCGTGTCGACATGCTTGGTGTGGTAGCCCATGTCGAACAGCGTCTCCAGCGTGGCGGGGGACAGCTTGGCCGTCACGTCCGTATCGGCTTTCAGCAGATCGAGGAAGTTGGCGCCCTTCTCCCAGACCTGCATGGCGTTGCGCTGCACGAGGCGGTAGGAATCCTCGCGGCTGGCCCCGGCTTGCGTGAGGGCCAGCAGCACGCGCTGGGAGAAGACCAGCCCGCCGAGCTGGTTCAGATTCTTCTCGATGGCGTCGGGATAGACCACCAGCTTGTCGATCACGCCGGTCAGCCGGGCCAGCGCGAAATCCAGCGTCACGGTGGCGTCGGGGGCGATCATCCGCTCGACCGAGGAATGGCTGATGTCGCGCTCGTGCCATAGGGCGACATTCTCCATCGCCGGGATCGCCATGCCGCGCACCAGCCGGGCGAGGCCGGTCAGATTCTCGGTCAGCACCGGGTTGCGCTTGTGCGGCATGGCGGAGCTGCCCTTCTGGCCGGGCGAGAAATATTCCTCGGCCTCGCGCACCTCGGTGCGCTGCAGATGGCGGATCTCGATGGCCAGATGCTCGATGGAGCTGGCGATGACGCCTAGGGTGGCGAAATACATCGCATGCCGGTCGCGCGGGATGACCTGGGTGGAGATCGGCTCCACCGTCAGCCCCAGCTGCTTGGCGACATGCGCCTCGACGCGCGGGTCGATGTTGGCGAAGGTGCCGACCGCGCCGGAAATCGCGCAGGTGGCAATCTCCTCGCGCGCGGCGGCAAGCCGGTCGCGGTTGCGCTTGAACTCGGCGTAGAAGGTGGCCAGCTTCAGCCCGAAGGTCACCGGCTCGGCATGGATGCCGTGGCTGCGGCCCATGCAGACCACGTCCTTATACTCGTAGGCCCGGCGCTTCAGGGCGGCCAGAAGCTGGTCCATATCCTCCAGCAGGATATCCGTCGCCTCGCAGAGCTGTACGTTCAGGCAGGTGTCCAGCACGTCGGAGGAGGTCATGCCCTGATGCACGAAGCGGGCTTCCTCGCCGACATGCTCGGCCAGGTTGGTCAGGAAGGCGATGACGTCGTGCTTCACCTCGCGCTCGATCTCGTCGATGCGCGCCGGATCGACCTTGCCGCGCCCGCGTTCCCAGATCGCCTTGGCGGCCTCCTTCGGCACCACGCCCAGTTCGGCCAGCGCGTCGGTGGCGTGCGCCTCGATCTCGAACCAGATGCGGAAACGGTTCTCGGGCGCCCAGATGGCGGTCATGGCCGGACGGGAATAACGCGGGATCATAGGCCTGTCTTTATCGTTGCGGGGTCGTGCAGGGGTGATTTATTGCCGGAGTATAGCAATCCGGTGGCTGCGGCTATACTGAATCCGACCGTAAGCGCAAGGGGGCAGCATGAAGGTCAAGGGACAGCCGATGCGGCCGATCCGGGCGACCCAGGATGGCAGGGCGGTGGAGATCATCGACCAGACCCGGCTGCCGCACGATTTCGCCCTGGTGCGGCTGGAGACGCTGGAGGAGGCGGCGCTGGCGATCCGCGCCATGCTGGTGCGCGGCGCGCCGCTGATCGGCGCCACGGCGGCCTATGGCGTGTGGCTGGCGCTGCGCCGCGACGCCACCGACGAGGCCCTGGACAAGGCCTGCCAGAGCTTGGCGGCGACCCGGCCGACGGCGATCAACCTGCGCTGGGCATTGGAGGATATGCGCGCGACGCTGACACCGCTGCCGGCGGCGGAACGGGCGGCGGCGGCCTTCGCCCGCGCCGGGGCCATCGCCGAGGAGGATGTGGCAATGAACCACGCCATCGGCCGGCACGGGCTTGGCCTGATCGAAAAGCTGGCGCGGCCCGGCAGGCCGGTGAACATCCTCACCCATTGCAATGCCGGCTGGCTGGCGACGGTGGATTGGGGCACGGCGACATCGCCGATCTACCAGGCGCACGATGCCGGCATTCCGGTCCATGTCTGGGTCGACGAGACAAGGCCGCGCAATCAGGGCGCCAGCCTCACGGCGTGGGAGCTGGCCAATCACGGCGTGCCGCACACGGTGATCGCGGATAATGCCGGCGGCCATCTGATGCAGCAGGGCGAGGTCGATATGGCGATCGTCGGCACCGACCGCACCACCGCGAATGGCGATGTCTGCAACAAGATCGGCACCTATCTGAAGGCGCTGGCGGCGCGCGACAATGACGTGCCCTTCTATGTCGCCCTGCCGTCGCCGACCATCGACTGGTCGCTGGCGAGCGGCGACGCCATTCCCATCGAGCAGCGCGACGCGCGCGAGGTCACCCATGTCTGGGGCCGGGTGGAGGAAGGGAGCGAGGAGGGAGTGGTGTTGCCGGTGCGCGTGACGCCCGAGGAGAGCCCCGCCGCCAACCCGGCCTTCGACGTGACACCGGCGCGGCTGGTCACCGGCCTGATCACCGAGCGCGGCATCGCCGAGCCGAGCCGCGAGGGGTTGCTGGCCTTATTCCCTGAAATGCGGCTGAAGGCGGCGGGGGAATGAGCGAGCGGGATCTGCGGCAGGCGCTGATCGACACCTGCCGCCGGATGAACGAACTGGGCGTCAATCAGGGCAAGTCCGGCAATGCCAGCGTCAGGCTGGCGGATAATGCTGGCCTGCTGATCACCCCCTCCAGCCTGGCCTATGCGGCGATGCGGCCCGACGACATCGTGCGGTTGGATTGGGACGGCGCCCCGACCGGCGCGCGACGTCCGTCCAGTGAGTGGCGCTTTCACCGCGATATCCTGCGGGCGCGGCCGGAAGCCGGGGCGGTGCTGCACACCCATTCGATGTTCGCCACCACGCTGGCCTGCCTGGGCAAGGGCATACCGGCCTTCCATTACATGGTGGCCATGGCCGGCGGGGTGGATATCCGCTGTTCGCCCTATGCCACCTTCGGCACGCAGGCGCTTTCCGACCATGCGGTGGCGGCGCTCGACGGGCGCAAGGCGTGCCTGCTGGGCAATCACGGCATGATCTGCCTGGAGGAAAGCCTGGAGAAGGCGCTCGATCTAGCCGTTGAGGTCGAGACGCTGGCCGCGCAATATTGGCGGGCGTTGCAGATCGGCCAACCCAACCTGCTGTCGGATACGGAGATGGCGGCGGTGCTGGAACGCTTCGGACGGATGCGCTACGGGCAATCACCGGAATAAAGGGAGCTTCCCATGAGTCTCGCGACCGGCACCAACGTCACCCTGGAGGCGGCGCTGCGCGAGGCGGAGGAGAGGTTCGTCGCCGCCAACCCGACCAGCCGGCGGCTGCACGCCCGCGCCGCCGAGGTGATGCCCGGCGGCAATACCCGCACCGTCCTGTTCTACGATCCGTTTCCGCTGACCCTGGCGCGCGGCGAGGGGTGCTATGTGTGGGACGCGGACGAGCATGCCTATACCGACTTCCTGGTCGAATATACCGCCGGCCTGTACGGCCATTCCAACCCGGTGATCCAGGGGGCGGTGGAGGCGGCCCTGTCGGAGGGCATCGTGCTGGGCGGCCCGAATTTGCTGGAAGCCGGCTTCGCGGCGGCCCTGTGCGACCGTTTTCCGGCGGTGGAGCGCATCCGCTTCTGCAATTCCGGGACCGAGGCGAATCTGTTCGCCCTGTCCGCCGCGCGCGCCGCCACCGGGCGGCAGAAGGTGGTGGCCTTCAAGGGCGGCTATCATGGCGGCGTGCTGTATTTCGCGGGGCCGAACCCGCTGAACGCGCCCTTCCCGATCGAACTGGCCGACTATAACGATTCCGAGGGGGCGACGGCGCTGATCGCCGCGCTGGGCGGCGACCTCGCGGCGGTGATCGTGGAGCCGATGCTGGGCTCCGGCGGCTGCATCCCGGCCGAATTGGAATTCCTGCAGGCGCTGCGCGTCGCCACCGAGAAGACCGGCGCGCTGCTGATCTTCGATGAGGTGATGACCTCCCGCCTGGCGCCCGGCGGGCTGCATGGCGCGCTGGGGCTGACGCCGGACCTGGTGACGCTGGGCAAGTATCTTGGCGGCGGCCTGACCTTCGGGGCGTTCGGCGGCCGGGCCGACATCATGGACCGGTTCGATCCGCGCCGCGCCGATGCCTGGCCGCATGCCGGCACCTTCAACAATAACGTGCTGACCATGGCGGCCGGCCTGGCCGGGCTGACGCAGATCTACACGCCGAAGACGGCCGTGACGCTGAACAAGCGCGGCGACAAGCTGCGCCTGCGGCTGAATGCGGCGGCGGCGAAGCTGGGCCTGCCGGTGCAGGTCACCGGTCGCGGCTCGATGATGTGCCTGCATGTCGCCGGCGGCCCGGTCCGCCGCCCGGGCGATGTGACGATGCCTAAGGCGCTGCGTGACTTGCTGCATTTCGACCTGCTGGCGGCCGGCCAGTACATCGCGCGGCGCGGCATGATCAATTTGTCCCTGCCGATGACCGACAGCGACCTGGACGGGCTTGTCGAGGCCTTTGCCGAGATGCTGGAGACACGCCGCAGCCTGATCGAACCAACCGCCTAGCTAGAAAAAAAAGCCGCCCCCGACGGAAGCCGGGAGCGGCAGGCAGGGGAAGCGGGAGGAATCGCTTCCAGGGGAACAGGAATCGGATAAAGCGGGGTCAGGCGGCCTTCACCCGCTGCAGGAAGTCGCCGACCTGGTGATCCAGCGACTGGGTCTGGGTGGTGATGTCGTGGCTGGCCGCGAGCAGCGTGCTGGCCATGTCGGCGGTCTCGCGGGAGCTGGAGCTGACGCCCTGGATCGCCTCGCTGACCTGCTGGGTGCTGCGCGAGGCCTCCTGGATATTGCGGGAGATTTCCGAGGTCGCGGCCTGCTGCTCCTCGGCGGCGGCGGCGATGGTCGCGATGATGTTGTCGATCCGGTTGATCCGGGTGGAGATTTCGGAGATGGCGCCGACCGTCTCCTTGGTCACGCCCTGGATTTGGTCGATCTGGTTGCCGATCTCCTCGGTCGCCTGCGCGGTCTGGTTGGCCAGCGCCTTCACCTCCGACGCCACGACGGCGAAGCCCTTGCCGGCCTCCCCGGCGCGCGCCGCCTCGATGGTGGCGTTCAGGGCCAGCAGGTTGGTCTGGCTGGCGATATCCTGGATCATCGAGACGATCTCGCCGATCTTCTGCGATACCTGGGTCAGGGTGCCGACCGTCTTCTCGGTCTCGCTGACGGCGGTGACGGCCTCGCGGGACGCCAGGGTGGAGGTTTCGAGCTGGCCGGCGATCTCGCGGATCGAGGCCGTCAGCTCCTCCGCCGCCGAGGCGACGGTCTGCACGTTGGACGCCGTGGTCTCGGCCGCGCTCTGCACGATCCCGACCTGCTGGGTGGTGTCCGCCGCGATGCCGGAGAGCGACTGCGCGCCGCTGGTCATCTGCGTCACCGACCGGGTGATGTTCTGGCCCAGCGCGCCGACGCCGTTCTCGAAGTCGCTGGCGATCTTCGCCAGCATGGCTTCCTTCTCGCGCTGGCCTTCCTCCAGATAGATCGAGATGGCGAAATCCATGTCGAGCAGCGCCACCTTGTTCAGCGCTTCCAGCGCCGCGCCGCGCTGCGCCGCCTTGCCCTTGGAGAAGGCGCTGTCGGCAAAGGTCTCGCTGACCGTGCGCAGCAGGGCGGAGGTCAAATGCGCATAGCCGCCGATATACCAGCGCGGCTCCAGCCCCAGCCGGTTGTGCGCCATGCCGATCTTGCGGACCGAGGCGACATAGGTTTCGTCGAAAGTGGCGGACAGGATGAGCTGCCAATGACGGAACTGCGCGCCCTGGGCGTGGCGGCGGACCTCCGGGTTCGCGAAATACCGCGCGACGGCGGGGAATTTGGCGATATGCGCGTAGAATTCGTCCAGCAGCCCCGGCAGCTTGCTTTCCACCATCGGCTTGATCTGACGCAGGACATCGCGTGTCTTGGCGTCGATGATCAAGAACTGAAGACGCTCGGCGATATCATTATTGGTGGACATGGTCAGCCCCTTTCATCCCAACCGTTCTAACGGCAATATATATACCAGTAGTTGAAATTTTACTAATAAAACTACCGGATTTCACCCGGATTATCGATACGATGCTTGAGGGCTTTCAGTATCTCCGGGTCGAACTTGCTCTGCGCGCGCTCGATAATCTCCCAGGATTGGGCAGTGCTCAGGCCGGCGCGATAAGGGCGGTCGCTGATCAGCGCGTCGAAGATATCGGCGACCGCGCAGAGACGCGCCTCGATGGGAATGTTCTGCCCCGACAAGCCCGCCGGATAGCCGCTGCCATCCATGGTCTCGTGATGATGGCGGACCACCAGCCGCACGGTGGCGGCGACCGGATGGTCGCAATGCTGCAACAGGCTGGCGCCGTGCAGCGTATGCAGCGAAACGGCGGAGCTCTCGTCGGCGGTCAGCGCGCCGGGCTTGTCGATCAGCCCGCGATCGATGCAGATTTTGCCGATATCGTGATAGCAGGCCCCCAGCGCGGCGGTGGCCGCGTCATGCTCGTTGAGGCCGATATCCCGGGCCAGGTGCCAGGCCAGATCGCCGACGCGCTCCTCATGGGTGGCGGTATCGAGCATGGCGATGAACATGGCGGAGCGGTGACCGAACATGCCTTGCAGCGTGGGGCGGTCCAAGCCCGCCATCTCGGCGAATTCCAGGTGGCGGCGCCAGGACATCAGGCGCGCGGCATTGGCCGTGGTCAGGCAGGCGGGCGAGCCGTTGAAGCGCCGGCCGGGGCAGTCGCCGGCCTGGCCGCAGGCCAGCCCATCCAGACGGATTTGGTCCAGCAGATCGGTGAGGAAGCCCATTTGCAGGGTGCTGAGCTTGCTATGCGCCGACAACTCGTCGATGGCGATCTCGAAATCCAGCATGATGCGGTGGGCGCAGTCATGAATATCGATGGCGCTGGGGTGGCGGGCCGGGCCGGCGTTGCCGCCATTGCTGGTTGCTTGCATGTCATCCCTCTGAATCCATGCAACTCATGGACGTAACGCAAGGAAGCATCGGGTGTGACCGCAGGCGATGAAGTCACCGCCTTCCCTGCATAAGAGAAGATTAAGCGCAAATAATTAAAATTCTATTTAACTTAAGCCTGCATAGCTTTGTAAATACCAATCGCGCATAGGTTGCGTTTCACTGCCGAATCAAGCATTTGCCCGTCCGGCCCGTTGAGAGCCATTTGCAAGGTCGTAAAAAAATCCGCCAGCGCGCGAAATTTTGCAAATTCCCCCTTTCCGGCTCACAAGGGCCTTCCCTTTCCGACTTTTAATCTTATGCATGTCGCCAAGCGCGGAGAGTTGGGATAGGGTACCGAAAATTCGGATAAAGTCTTTACAGACCTGATGTTTGGGCGTTTCCCGGGGGCGGGCGCAGCGCTCACGCCACAGGCTTTTCAGCAGTGCGGGGACAGCAGATGCAGATCGGCGAAAGCAATCACGGGACCATCCTGATCGTCACCGTGGCCGGACGGTTGGACAGCACCACATCGCCGGAATTCGAAAAGCACATTCTCGGCCGTATCGAGGCCGGGCAGACCGATATACTGGTCGATTTCGCGGCGCTGGACTTCATTTCCTCGGCCGGGTTGCGGGTCATGCTGATGGCGGCCAAGCGGGTCAAGGCCGCCAAGGGCCGGATGGCCCTCTGCGGGCTGAACGACAATATCGCCAAAGTGTTCGAGATCAGCGGGTTCCTGTCGATCTTCACGGTGTATCCGGACCAACAGGCAGCGCTTGCCGCCACGGCCTGAGGCGCGGCCGTCGCCCTTCCGATCATAACGATTCGGGTCGCTTACCATGTCGCTGCGGGGCCGGCTAATCATCCTGATCATCGGGCTGCTCAGCGCCGCGATTCTGGCCCTGGCGGGCTCGCTCGGCTGGCAGGCGCGCGAAGCGATCCTAGTGCAGGCCGAGGCGGACGGTAACCGCATTGCCCGCGTGCTGGCCCAGGCCGCCGCCGTCGCCAACAGCGTGCCAGAAGAGATCGAGCGCGTGGTCGGCCGGCAGATGGTGGCGGAAGCGCTGCTGGCCGCGCATCTGTTCGATGTGGCGGAGAAGGCCGGCATCAGCGCGACCGAGATGAACGACCGGCTGATGGAGATAACCGCGCGCACCTCGCTCAGCGAGATATGGGGCATCGACGCCACCGGCTGGACGACCTATCACAGCTTGCCAGACGTTGCGTTCCAGATTCTGCCGGACGCGGAGCGCGACCCGCATTTCTCGCCCTTCTGGAGCCTGTTGTCGGGGGAGAAATTCGCCCTGGCTGGCCCAAGCATCGATCGCGACCTGGACGGCAAGCGCTTCAAATATGCCGGCGTGCGCGGCGTCGGCGGCACCGGGGCGGCGCTGGTCGGCTACGACTTCGATTTCATCAAGGGCATCGTCGACCGCATCGGGCTGAACCAGGTGGTGCGCAGCCTGCTGGATAGCGGCCGGGTGAACGCGATCTGGGTGTTCGATTATCAGTTCCAGCCGCTGGCCCAGGGCGCCTTGCTGGGCGCGGATGTCAATCGCGAACCGGACGAGCGGGAGCGCGTCGCCCTGGATTCCTCGATCCGCAGCGGCGATACGACAAGCTGGCTGGCTGGCCCGAACATGGTGGTGGTCACCCCGATCCCCGGCCCCGATGGCGGCCCCATCGGGGCCACCCTGCTGCGCCTGCCGACCGACGGCTTGCAGGGGCTGATGAAATCCAGCCTGATCTATACCGCCATCGTCGCCGGCGCCGTGCTGCTGGCCAGCATCCTGGCGGCGACCTGGTTCTCGCACCGGCTCAGCCGGCCGCTGGCCAGCATCAGTGAGGCGGCGGCGGCGGTGGAGCAGCAGCGCTTCGTGCGCGGGCAGCTTGGCGCGGTGGCGGTGCGGCCGGACGAGTTCGGCAATCTCGCCCGGGTGTTCGAGCAGATGGCCAAGGAGGTCTTCGCCCGCCAGGACGAGCTGGACGCGCTGGTGAAGGTGCGCACCCGGCAGCTGGAGGAGAAGAACGAGCTGCTCGAAGTCGCCAACGCGCAGATCGAGCAGGAGCTGCTGCTCGCCCAGAACATGCAGACCGCCATCCTGCCGGCCGCCTTCCCCCAGGATCCGCGCTTCGACGGCTATGCGATGATGAAGGCGGCGCGCCATGTCGGCGGCGATTTCTACGATTACTTTATGCTGGACGAGCATCGCATCGCCCTGGTCATGGCCGATGTGTCGGGCAAGGGCGTGCCGGCGGCCTTTTTCATGGCGGTGTCGCGCACCGTGATCCAGAGCGTGGCGCAGAAGACCGACACGCCGGGCGACTGCATCGCGCAGGCGAACGACCTGGTCTGCCAGGAGAACCCGCTGGAGCTGTTCGTCACCGTGTTCTACGGCATCCTGGACGCCCGGACCGGGACTTTCACCTACGCCAATGCCGGGCATAACCCGCCCTATATCGTGCGCCGCGACGGCGCCATCGAGGCGCTGCCGGTAACCGGCGGCATGGCCATGGGTATTCTGGACGGCATGCCCTTCGCGGAGAAGAGCGTCACCCTGGCGGCCGGCGATTCGCTATTCCTGTTCACCGACGGGGTGACCGAGGCGTTCGACCCGGCCGATCAGGAATATGGCGAGGAACGGCTGGAAGCCGCCCTTGTCGGCGGCGAGGCGGTGCCCATCGAGACGCTGGCCGGCCGGGTGGTCGCCAGCGTCGCCACGTTCAGCGATACAGCGCCGCAGTCGGACGATCTGACCTGTCTGGCGCTGCGTTACAACGGACCGGATGCATAAGGCGGGATGAGTTTTATGGCAGAGCAGAATGCGATGCGAATGAACGACATGGACGGGTTGGGCATCGAGCCGATGATCGCGCGCTCCTATGAGCGCTATTACGCCAGCGGCCTCTATGACCGGCGCTATCCCCGGCATAATCCGCGCAGCCTGGCGGCGATATTGGAGGTTGGCGGCAAGGCGCGCGGCATCCTGGATTTCGGCTGCGGCGACGGGCGCTATACCTTGCCGCTGCTGCACACCACCGAGGCGACGATCTATGGCTACGACATCTGCCCGATGGCGCTGTCTGGCCTGCGCACGCGGCTGGCGGGCGAGACGGCGCGCGCGCGGGTGCGGCTGGTCCAAGGTCCGACCGAGCATTACACCGACGGCCAGCCGATCGATCTGGCGCTGATCATGTTCGGGGTGCTGGGCCATGTGCCGGGGCGGGCGGCGCGCATCGCCATCCTGCGCCGCATCCGCAAGCTGCTGTCGGCGGAGGGCGAGGGGCGGCTGGTGATCAGCGTGCCGAACGCCAATCGCCGGTTTCGCACCGAGCAGCGCGAGCATGACGCGCTGCGCGCCGCCGGTACGCCGGAAGCCCCGGCGCTGGAGGAGGGCGACATCCTCTATTCGCGCGGCGCGGGGAAGGAGCGGATCGAGCTGTTCTATCATCTCTACACGCCGGAGAGTTTGTCGGCGGAGCTGCGCGAGGCGGGGTTCGGCGATATCCGGATGCGGGTGGAAAGCGTGCTCTCGGAATCGGCGGTCACCCGGTCCGGCTTCTGGCGGGCGGTGGATGGGGCGCTCTATGGCGTGACGCCGCTGGCGCTGGGCTACGGCATCCTGGCGACCGCCAGGACCTGACGGAAAGGGAAGCGGGGATGGCGAGACATTGGAGGGGGCTGACGCTGGGGCTGGGCCTGCTGGCCCTGCTGTGCGCCGCCCTGCCGGCGGCGGCCGAATCGGTTCTGGACCGGGTCTCGCGCACCGGCGTATTGAAGGCCGGCACGCGCGATCTCGTGCGGCCCTTCGCCTTTCGCGACGCAAGCGGGCAGTTTACGGGATTCTCGGTCGATCTGATCCATGCCTTTCACCGTGCGCTGGAACAGCGGCTGGACCGCGAGATCACGCTGGAGATTATCCAGGTGGACGCGCAGAGCCGCATCTCCAAGGTGGCGGACGGCTCGCTCGATATTAGCTGCGACATCGCCAGCAAGACCTGGGCGCGCGACGCCGTCATCGATTTCAGCCTGACCATCTTCTTCAACGGCACCCGCATCCTGACCGAGCGGCAATTCGGCCTGGCCGGCTTGCCGGCGCTGCAGGGCAAGCGCGTCGGGGTGATCGCCAACAGTTCCACCATCACCGTGATCCGCAATACGGTGCCGGGCGCGGAGATCGTGCCGTTCGCCGATATGAACCAGGCGATGGCGGCGCTGGAGGCCGGCGAGGTGGAGGGCATCTCCAACATCTCCATCATCCTGCGCGGGTTGCAGCGCCGCGCCAGCCAGCCTGGCCGCTATGTCGTGCTGCCGCGCGCGGATTACCTGAATGCGGAGCCGATGGCCTGCATCCTGCCGCAGAATGATTCGCCCTGGCGCGATTTCATCGACCGCACGCTGGTGCGGCTGATGAAGGGGGTGGAGGAATATCGCGGCCCGTATTTCGAGATTTATCAGAAATGGTTCGGGCCGGACGGCGATCTGCACTACCCGCTAAATCAGGAGGCGATCCGACACCTTACCGAGATCCGGAGCTGGATCGATGAGTGACCGGCTTCGGCGCTGGGGGCTGATCGCGCTGCTGCTGGCGGCTGCGCTGCCGGCGCAGGCGGCTGACGATCTGGCGGCGCTGCGCGACAAGGGCAAGGTGGTGGTGGGCGTGAAGGCCGACTATCCGCCCTGGGGCTTCCGCGACGGGCAGGGCCGGCTGATCGGCATGGAGATCGACCTGGCGCGCGACCTCGCACAGCGCATCGGCGTGCCGGTGGAACTGGTCGCCGTGCAATCCGCCAACCGGCTGGAGGCGCTGCGCCAGGGGCAGATCGACATCATGATCGCCACAGCCGGCGACAGCGCCAGCCGGCGGCGCATCGTCGGCATGGTGGAGCCGCATTACTACGCCTCGGGCGTCAATCTGATGGCCAGCCGCGAATTGCAGCTGACCCGCTGGGAGCAGATGGAGAACGCCACCGTCTGCGCCAAGCAGGGAGCCTATTTCAATAAGCCGGTGGCGCGGCGCTACGACCTCGATCTGCGCATTTTCAAGGAGACGCAATCGGCCAAGTTCGCGCTGCAGGACCGGCGCTGCATCGGCTTCCTGTTCGACGATTCGGCCATCGCCGCCGATCTGCTGAGCCCGGAATGGCAGGGCTACACCATGCCGCTGCCGACGCTCGACGAGACCGGCTGGGCCATCGGCCTGCGCCACGCCTCGATGGGCACGGACCTGGAGCGGCTGGTTTCCGACGCGGTGGCGGACTGGCACCGCAGCGGCTATCTGGTCGAGCTGGAAGCGAAATGGGGCATCAAGCAGACCGCCTTCCTGGCCACCATGACCCGGCTGTGGAACCAGCGCGAGGCCGGCGGCGATTTCCTGTGCCGGCGCGGCGCCGATGGCCAGTACCCGGCCGATTGCCGGCCGACGCGAATCGATACCCAGCAGGTCGCCGTCCGGCAGCCGGGGGCGCTGGAACGCTGGCTGAAATCGGCCGGCATGAACCTCACCATCCTGTACGATCCCTATGACCGCGAGCAGTTTCTGCGCGGGCTGGGCAACACCATCCTGCTGGCGCTGGGCTGCATCCTGCTCAGCGTGACCATCGGCATTATCGGCGCCTGGCTGCTGGGGCTGCGCTTCGCCCCGGTGCGCTGGATCGCCACCGCCTATGTCGAGTTCTTCCGCTACACGCCGCCGCTGGTGCAGCTCTATTTCTTCTTCTTCGGCATCGGCGCGATGCTGCCACTGGTGCAGGCCTCGAACGGCATGGAGACGCCGCTCTTGGGCGGCTTTACCTGGGCGGTGATCGCGCTGGGCGTTTATGCCGGGGCTTCGAACACGGTGATCTTCCGCACCGGGATCGACGCGGTATCGCAGGATGTGCACGATTCGGCGGCCGCCCTGGGCTACAGCCCGCTGAAGGCCTATGTGCTGATCATCCTGCCGCTGGCGCTGCGCAACTGCCTGGCGGCGCTGAACGCCAATCTGGTGAATATCGTGAAGGCGACGGGCCTGGCCTCCGCCATCGCGGTGCCGGAATTGCTCTACGTCACCAACCAGATCTGGCCGGAGGAGGGGAACACGGTCGAGATGATGAACGTGTTGCTCGTCACCTTCTTCCTGCTGGTCTCGGTGCTGGTCTATCTGATGCACCGGCTGGAACGCCGCCTGCGCATTCCGGGCGCCGCATGAGCGCGACCCTGGCCACCTTGTGGTACTGGACCCCGGCGCTGGCGCTGGGCTTCCTGATGAACATCGTCATCAGCCTGGGCGCGATGGGGCTGGGCACGGCGGTCGGCATGGGTGTCGGGCTGGGGCGGATATCGACGCGGCCCTGGGTGCGCAAGGCGTGCTGGGGGGCGACGCAGTTCCTGCGCAACACGCCCTCGCTGGTGCTGCTGTTCTACCTGGCCTATCTGCTGCCCTACGAGATACCGCTGGGTGGCGGCTACACGATTCCGCTGCCCGGCTGGGTGAAGGCGGTGGTCGGCCTGTCGATGCCGGTGATCGGCTTCATGTCGGACAATGTCTATGGCGCGGTCCGCAACATCCACAGCGACCAGTGGGACGCCGCCGAGGCGCTGCCGCTGACGCGCTACCAGACGCTGACCTCGGTGATTCTGCCGCAGGCGACGCCGATGCTGCTGCCGCCCTGGATGAGCTACTTCGCGGTCATCGTCATGGCGTCCTCCACCGCGTCCATGGTGGGGGTGAAGGAAATCCTGTCCAGCGCCACCATCGCGATGGAATCGATCACCGATCCCGGCCTGGTGATCCCGATGTATTTCTACGTGCTGTGCTGGTTTTTCCTGTTCTGCTACCCGTTTTCCCACATCACCCGCTGGTTCGAGAGGCGCAAATGGCAGTAACCGACGAAACCGCATCGCCGGCCATTCTGTTCGAGGGCGTCTCCAAGCGTTTTGGCGAGACGGTGGTGCTGCAGGATGTCTCCTTCACCGTCGGCAAGGGCGAGGTGGTCTGCATCACCGGGCCGTCGGGGGCCGGCAAGACCACCCTGCTGCGCCTGGTGAACGCGCTGACCGAGCCGGATGCGGGGCGCATCCAGGTCGACCGGTTTGAGGTGACGAGCCCGGCGCTGGACAAGCAGGCGCTGCGGCTGCATGTCGGCACGGTGTTCCAGCGCTACAGCCTGTTTCCGCATAAATCGGCCCTGGAGAACATCACCATGGGCCAGCGCCAAGTGCTGGGCCGCGGCAAGGCGGAGGCGGAGGAGAAGGCGCGCGCTCTGCTGGTGAAGCTGGAGGTGGACGGGCTGGCGCTGCGCTATCCGGGCGAGCTGTCGGCCGGCCAGCAGCAGCGCGTGGCGCTGGCCCGCGCCCTCGCCATGGACCCGAGGATCGTGCTGCTGGACGAGGTGACGGCGGCGCTGGACCCACGCATGGTCGATTCGGTCGCCGCCCTGCTGCGCGAGATGGCGGCGGGCGGCATGAGCTTCCTGGCCTCCAGCCACGATTCGCGCTTTGTCGCCAGCGTGGCCGACCGGGTGGGCTATCTCGATCGGGGCGCATTGGGCGCGCTGGAGCGGCCAATGGCGGCGGAGACCACGACAAGCTAGGGAGAGGGCGCGATGGCGGAGCGGATCGATATCTCCATTCCCAACGACCGCGAGGCGATCCCCGCCATCGTGGGCGAGCTGGAGCGGCTGACCGAAATCGCCGGACTGGCCCCCGATGCCGCCTACGCGCTGGAGCTTGCCGTCGACGAGTTGGTGACCAACATCATTTCCTACGGCTATCCGGCGGGCGGCCAGGGCACGATCCAGATCGTGGTGGAGGCGGATGCGGCGCAGCTTCGTCTTGAGATCGTCGATGACGGCGTGCCGTTCGACCCGCTGACGCAGGAACGCGATCCGCCGCTGGATGGCGAGATCGAGGATCGGCCGATCGGCGGCCTCGGCATTCATCTGGTGCAGAGCCTGATGGACGAGATGCGCTACGAACGGTCGGGCGACCGCAACCGCATCTTTTGCGTGAAACGGCGTTAGGGAAGGAAATTCATGTCGGTCCAGGCGGTGCTGCTGCCGGTCTTCGTCCAGGTGGCGCTGGTCTTCGCGCTGGGGTTCTGGCTGGGGGGCTCACGATTGCGCGCGGCCCGGCGCGGCGAGATCAAGGTGATCGACCAGGCGACGCTGCAGGCGGAATGGCCGCGCCAGCCGACCCTGCTCAGCAATTGCTTCAAGAACCAGTTCGAGGCGCCGGTGCTGTTCTACGCGCTGGTCGCCCTGGCGATGATCACCCGGCAGACCGACCTGCTGTTCGTGATCCTGTCCTGGGTGTTTGTGGTCAGTCGCCTCGGCCATGCGGCGATCTTCACCACCAGCAACAAGCTCAGCCTGCGTTTCGGCTTCTATCTCATCGGCATTCTGGCGCTGGTGGCGATGTGGATCATCTTCGCCATACGGATTCTGGCGGCCTGACCCTCAGAGGACAGCGCGCAGCAGGGCGATCTTCTCGCGGCTCTTGGCTGTGCCGGGCAGGCCTTCGGCGGATTGCGCCGCCTCGGCGATCCGCAGCCGGGCCTGCTGCGCCAGCACGCGGAATTTATGTTGCCCGCCGGCATTGCTGAAGGCGTTCAGCATCTGCAAGAGGGTGGCGATATGTAGGGCGAATATCTCGACGACTTTCGGGCTGACCGTCTCATTGGTCAGCGCGCGGCCGGCGATGGCGAGGTAATGCTCCAGCAGCGCCTCTATATCCGCCTTGAAGGTGGCGAGCGTATCCTCGCCCAATGAGATGATGAAGGGATGCCCGGCGCCTTCCTGCGCCTCCTCGCGCTCGCCATCCATGATGCGCAGCAGCACCAGCAGCAGATCGTCGATTTCCGCCAGCACGGCGGAGACGTCGAAATGCCCCGCCATGTCCCGGCTTTTCAGATAGTCCCGGACGGTGCGACCGACCGACCGCATGACCAGCCGCGCCAGCCGGCGCGAGGTGCGTTTCAGCTCCACCGACAAGGCGCCTTGGCGCAACGAATCGAGCACCAGGCCAGCGGTCTCGATACGCAGGATCAGCGCCGCGGCCTGACCCAGCTCGGCATAGTCGGCCGCCTCCAGCCTGGTGGCGAAGTCGCCGGCATCCTTGACGATCCGGGTGCACAGGCGGCGGGCGGTCTCATGCTGGAGGCGGGCCGTCTGGCTGGTGGAGAAGGCGATCCGCTCCCAATCGGCGATGGCGCTCACTACATCCCCAGCGTCGATGGCGCTCATCCGGCCGAAATGCGGGGTGTCGGCAGCATGCTCCGAACGGCCGACATCGTCCAGGATGATCAACAGCTCGGGCGTCAGCCGGTCGAGCAGAATCTCCCGCAGCTTGGCGGTTCCCGCCGCCGCTGTCCCAACGCCGGAGCTTTTGCCGACGGCGGCGATGCGGTGGCAGAGCTGGGCATGATGCGCCAGGTCGGGCAGCAGGATGGCCAGCCGAGGCAGCGTCCGGCCGTCGAGCAGCGCGGCGAAACCCTCGATCAACCGGTCTTGCAGCTGGACAAGCCTCTGTATCTGCGGCGATAGCGCGGTCATGTCTGTCGGATAATTCCCACCCTCTGCCAATATTTTGCCTGTGCGGGCAGGGTTTTACCAGTGATCCTCTCACGGCCCGATCGCGGCGATTCCGTCCGATGGGGCCGGGATGCTCCCATGCGCCGGCCGGTCTGGCCTTTGCCCGGCTTTCTCCGCAGGATGCGGAGGAGACAGACGCGAAAAGGGGGGAGCGTGACGCGACGGCAGGCATATGGGCTGCTGGCCCTGGCGGCCCTGTTCTGGGCCACCAACCCGGCCATCGGGCGGTTGATGGTCGACAGCGTGACGCCGATCAGCCTGTCCTTCTGGCGCTGGACCGGGGCGCTGATCCTGCTGTTGCCAGTGGCCCTGCCGCGCCTGCTGGCCGAGCGGCGGGCGATGCGCGGGCATTACGGCGCGGTGCTGGGGCTGGGCTTCCTGTCGGTCGCGGGCTTCACCACGCTGGTCTATGTCGGCCTGTCCTTCACCACGGCGACCAATCTTTCGCTGCTGAACGGCACCATGCCGATCATGATCCTGATCGTCGCCAAGCTGGTGCTGGGCCATGCCATCGGCGGCAAGCGGATCGCCGGCGTGGCGGTCTGCCTGGCCGGGGTGGGGCTGATCGTGGCGCGGGGCAGCCTGGCGGTGCTGCTGGATTTCCAGTTCAACCCGGGCGATCCGATCATCCTGCTGGCGATGTTCTGCTGGGCGCTCTATTCGGTGCTGATCGCCAAGGTTAAGCTGGAGATGCACCCGTTCAGCCTGCAACTGGCCGCGTTCATCGCCGGCTGGGTCGTGCTGGCGCTGGGCTTCGCGGTGGAGGCGATGTTCTTCGGCTCCTGGTGGCCCAGCCTGGACAGCGACCCGGCCATGCTGCTGGGCATCGCCTTCCTGGCGCTGTTCCCCTCGGTGCTGGCCTTCATTTTCTGGCAGAAGGGCATCGAGGCGACGGAGCCGGGCACGGCCGGCTATTTCATCTATCTGGTGCCGGTGTTCGGCACGCTGCTGGCCGTGATCATGCTGGGCGAGCGGCTGTTCTGGTACCATTGGGCAGGCATGGCGGCGATTTTCCTGGGCATCTTCCTGGCGCAGCGCGACGCGCGGGCATAGGGGTAGTCGTAGGCGGCCGTATGCTTCGAGACGCCTGCTGACGC
>NZ_LPXN01000121.1 GCF_001618175.1 Oceanibaculum pacificum
GGGGGAGGGTTAGGGAGGGGGGTACGGCTCCGGCGGTGGGGATGGGACCGTGTGGTGGGCACCTACACCACCGCCAGATAGCGGGTATCGGTCGGCTGGCGGGCCAGGTCGCGCAGCACCAGCAGGCCCTGGCGGACCTGATCGATGCTGTCGGGGGAGCCGAGGCAGACGCGGATCGCCTCCATCTCCGGCCGGCGGCCGACCGCGAAGACCTCGGTGGGGGCGATCATCACGCCGCGCTGCCGGGCCTCGGCGACGAAATCCACCGCGCGCCAGGGGGCGGGAACATGCATCCACAGATGATAGCCCAGCCGTGCCGCGTCGCCGGCCAGCAGGCCGAGAATGTCGCGCGCCAGCGCCTGGCGGCGCGCGGCCTCCCGCCGGCGATTCTCGGCGATCTGGTCGGCCCGCCCGGCCTCGATCCAGTGCATCGCGATCTCCGCCATCAGCGGCGGGGTCATCCAGGTGGTGGCGCGGATCGACGCCAGGATGCGCTGCTGAAACCGCTCCGGCGCCACCAGGAAGCCGATGCGCAGCGCCGGGGCCAGGCTCTTCGACAGGCTGCCGACATACAGCGTCTGCTCAGGCGCGATGCTGGCGATGGGGGCCGGCGCGTTGGGGGCGAGGAAGCCGTAAATATCGTCCTCGACGATCGCCACATTGTGCCGTTCGGCGATATGCGCCAGGGCGCGGCGGCGATTCTCGCTCATGATCGCGCCGGTCGGGTTCTGCAGGGTCGGCACCAGGTACAGCGCCTTGGGCGAGAAGCTGCGGCAGGCGACCTCGAACGCTTCCGGCATCACGCCCTCGCCATCGACCGCGAGGCCGCGCAACTGCACCTGCATCATCTCGGCGATGGCGCGGATGCCGGTCCAGGTCAGCGCCGCCGACAGCACCACATCGCCCGGCTCGGCCACCGCCGCCATGGCGGCGCTGATGGCGTGCTGCCCGCCGCCGGTGATCGTCATGCGCTGCGGGTCGACCAGCAGCCGGTGCTGCCGCGCGATCCAGCCGGCGAAGCTGGCGCGGTGGCTCTCGAAGCCGCGATAATTCTGATAGGGCAGGAAGGGGGAGAGGTCATTGCGCTGGGACAATTCCTCCAGGCTGGCGCGCAGCGCCGCCTCCGCCAGCGGCTCGGGCGGTGGATAATTCAGGCTCATATCGATCATGCCGGCGGGCGGCGGCACCGGTTGGAAATAGACATCGGTGCTGTTGCGCTGGGCGATGAAGGTGCCGCGCCCGACCTCGCCGACCAGCAGCCCCTGGCGCTGCGCCTCGGCATAGGCGCGGGTCACGGTGCCCACGGTGACATGCAGGTGATAGGCGAGATCGCGATGTGTCGGCAGCTTGTCGCCCGGCTTCAGCCGGCCGGCCTGCACGTCGAGCGCCAGGGCCTGCGCGATCGCCTGATAGCGCGGCCCCGATATTGTATCGATGTTTGGCTGCCACATTGTCATGAGGTCAATCTAACAATTGACGCTACATCGTGACAATCCATAGCATTGTCCGGGTACAATAAATTTCGCGGCGGTCTGGCCAAGGGCCGCCGGGCCTGCTTTGCTCGGCTCGATTTCGCGAAGAAAAGGGAGCGATGGATGATCGACCGACACCAGATCGAGCAGGCGGCGGCCCTGGTGCATTCCGTGATGGCGCCGACGCCGCACCTCTGCTGGCCGCTGCTGGCCGAGCGCGCGGGCTGCGAGCTGTGGGTGAAGCATGAGAACCACACCCCCATCGGCGCCTTCAAGGTGCGCGGCGGCCTGACCTATATGGACGATCTGAAGCGCCGCGCGCCCGAGACGCCGGGCGTGATCGCGGCGACCCGCGGCAATCACGGCCAGAGCGTCGGCTTCGCGGCGAAGCGCACCGGGATTCCGGCGGTCATCGTCGTGCCGGTGGGCAACAGCCGGGAGAAGAACGCCGCCATGCGCGCCCTGGGCGTGGAGCTGGTCGAGCATGGCGATGATTTCCAGGAAGCCTATGAATTCAGCCAGCGGCTGGCGGCGGATCGCGGGCTGCACATGCTGCGCTCCTTCCACCCGATGCTGGTGGCCGGGGTGGCGACCTATGGCTACGAGTTCCTGTCGGCCCGGCCTGACCTTGAGGTGGTGTATGTGCCGATCGGCCTAGGTTCCGGCATTTGCGGGATGATTGCCGCGCGCGACGCGCTGGGGCTGAAGACCGAGATTGTCGGCGTCGTCACCGAGGGGGCGGCGGCCTACAAGCTGTCCTTCGAGCAGGGCAAGCCGGTCTCCACCAACTCCGCCGACACCATGGCCGACGGGCTGGCCTGCCGGGTGCCCGATCCGGGCGCGCTGGAGATGATCCTGAAAGGGGCCGCGCGGATCGTCGCGGTGTCCGATGCCGAGATCAAGGCGGCGATGCGGCACTACTACACCGACACGCACAATCTGGCCGAGGGCTCCGGCGCCGCCGGCCTCGCCGCCATCCTGAAGGAGCGCGAGAGCCTGCGCGGCCGCAGGATCGGCACCGTGCTGTCCGGCGGCAATATCGATCTGGACCTGTACCGGTCCGTCCTGAACGAAGCCTGAGGGTCACGCCATGACCGAGGAACTGTTCCGCGCCGATTCCTACCTGAAGAGCTGCGAGGCCATCGTCGTTTCCGCCGGGCCGGAGGGCATCGTGCTTGACCGCACGGTGTTCTACCCCACCGGCGGCGGCCAGCCGGGCGACAGCGGCGCGCTGCTGCTGGCCGACGGCACGGCGCTGCCGATCCTCGATACCCGCAAGGGCGAGGCCGGCATTCTGCACCTGCCGGCGGAAGGGGCGACGCTGCCTTCCCCCGGCGACAGGGTGACGGCGGAGATCGACTGGCAGCGCCGGCACCGGCACATGCGGCTGCACACCGCCATGCACCTGCTCTGCGCCTCCATCGCGGGCGGGGTGACCGGCGGGCAGATCGGCGACGGCAAGGCGCGGCTGGATTTCGATTTGCCGGAGGTCACCTTCACCAAGGAGGAGCTAAGCCAAAAGCTGGCCGCCCTGGTCGCCGCCGACCATCCGGTCGCGGCCCGCTGGATCAGCGACGCGGAGATGGCCGCCCAGCCGGAGCTGGTGCGCACCATGTCGGTCAAGCCGCCCAGCGGCAGCGGCAAGGTGCGGCTGCTGGAGGTGGCGGGCGTCGACCTGCAGCCCTGCGGCGGCACCCATGTGGCGCGCACCGGGGAGATCGGCGCCATCGCGGTCGCCAAGATCGAGAATAAGGGCAAGCACAACCGGCGCATCACCATCGCCTTCCAGGAGTGAGGATTCTTCCGATGCCGCAGATCCCGATTTACCAGATCGACGCCTTCACCGACCGGCGCTTCAAGGGCAATCCGGCCGCCGTCTGCCCGCTGGAGGAGTGGCTGCCGGACGCGCTGATGCAGGCCATCGCGGCGGAGAATAATCTGGCCGAGACCGCCTTCTTCGCCCCCCTGCCGAAGGGCGAGGGCGAGGGCTACCGGCTGCGCTGGTTCACCCCGGCGGTGGAGGTCGATCTATGCGGCCACGCCACCCTGGCCAGCGCCCATGTGCTGTTCCGCCATCTGGGCCACCAGGGCGACGCGATCCGCTTCGAGACCCGCAGCGGCGCGCTGGTGGTGACGCGCGAGGGCGAGATGCTGGCGCTGGATTTCCCGGCCCTGCCGCCGGCCCCGGCCGAGGCGCCGGCGGGGCTGGCCGAGGCGCTGGGCGGCCAGCCGCGGGAGGTGCTGCGGGGCGCCAACAAGTTCCTGCTGGTGTTCGAGCGCGAGGCGGATGTGGCCGCCCTCGCCCCGGACTTCCGGGCCCTGCGGGAGATCGGGCACAGCTACCGGACCGGCTTCCTGGCGTCCGCCCCGGGGGATGAATCGGGCGTCGATTTCGTCTCGCGCTATTTCGCCCCGGCGCATGGCATCGACGAGGACCCGGTTACCGGCTCGGCGCATTGCGTCTCCACGCCCTACTGGGCGAAGCGGCTGGGCAAGGCCGAGCTGACCGCCCGGCAGATTTCCCCGCGCGGCGGCGAACTGTTCGTGACCGACCGGGGGCAGCGCATCCGCATCGCCGGCCGGGCGGTGGATTACCTGGCCGGCGCCATAACCGTCTGAGCCTTTCGCATGAACATTCTCATCCGTCCGGCGGAAGGGGCGGCCGACATGGCGGCCGCCGCCTCGCTGTTCCGGCGCTATGTCGACTGGCTCGGCGTCGATCTCGACTTCCAGGATTTCGCGGCCGAACTGGCCGGCCTGCCGGGTCTGTACCGCCCGCCCGGCGGCGATTTGCTGCTGGCGGTGCGCCCAGGGATGGGCCTGGGGATGGACCTGGGCGACGCCGTCGGCTGCGTGGCGGTGAAGCCGCTGCCCAAGCTGGGGCCGGGAACCTGCGAGATGAAGCGGCTCTATGTGCTGCCGGAAGCCCAGGGCGGCGGCCTCGGCCGGCGGCTGGCCGAGGCGATCATCGAGCGCGCGCGGGAGCTAGGCCATCGCACCATGGTGCTGGACACGCTGGACCGGCTGACGGCCGCCATCGCCCTGTATGAGCGGCTGGGTTTCGCCGACTGCCCGCCTTATTACGCCAACCCGCTGCCCGGCGTGCGCTATATGCAGCGGGCGTTATGATTCCCGCACCGGCACTTTATCTGAAAGCCGAATCAAGGGGTAACGGCCGGTTGCTTCATGTGCTGGATAAGCAAAGCCATGTCCCGCGCGCGAAATGCCGATGCGGGCCAGGCTACCGCAAAAACAGTACTCTTTGGTTAGAAAATCACTGTACAAGTGAAAATAATAATAACCTAAAGACAATCGGAAGCATGTGAGGCCATAAATCCTATACTGCCTTTGATTTCGGTCGTCGGAAATTTCAAATCCTGGATCGATATACGTCAATAGCGGCTCCAGGATTTTATGTAACTGTCAAAATTGGCCTTTTATGCTGCTATTCACGCCGTTGCGGCCCTGTAAGTCACACTCGTTGCAAAAATACAACGCTTGTCGTTTCCGCTGTATTTATAGCGATCTAACCGCAGTTTGCCCTTGTGCGCCTGGGGGCGGAACAGTTACAACCGATCAGCGTTTGAACAAGCGCTGTAAGTGCGTCCACCGCCTGACGAGTTTCAGGGATGTCGTCGACAGCGGTGTTCACCAACGGTTAGAGCGGCGATTGCCGGCTCAATTTGGGGAAGCTGGGGAGGTCTCTAGTCGGAGACGCCCGAGGGGAACCGGGAAACTAGGGAGCTATACATAATGGCCAGTACTTTTATCGTCGGCACCGATGATGCCGACCTGTTGAACGGCGCAGCCGGCAACGACACCATTCGCGGCCTCGGTGGTGACGACACCATCAACGGTTCCGAAGGCAATGACGATCTCGATGGCGGCGAAGGCAACGACCTGCTGATCGGCGGCGCTGGTGCCGACAGCATCCAGGGTGGTTTCCAGAGCGACACCATTGAGGGCGGCGCTGGCGACGATGTCCTGCGCGGCGGCAAGGGTCTCGACAGCATCGACGGTGGTGCTGGTGATGACACCATCTATTCCGGTCTGGGCGAAGACACCCTGATCGGCGGCCTGGGCGCTGATGTGTTCGTGGTTCGTGGTGCTGATTCGAATTTCCCCAACGCGCTGCTCGCTCCGACCATCACTGATTTCAATGCGGCTGACGGCGACACCATCGCCATTCAGGGCGCCACCTCCGAAGATATCGCTGAGATTCTCGCCAGTCAGGAGACTGTTGAGGGTGGTGTGCAGCTGACTTTCGGCGACACGGTGATTGTTGTTGAGGGTGTTTCTTCCCTCGATGTTACCCAGGTGCTGACCGAAGACGAGGCCATTTCCGATCCGGCCGACGAGGGTCTCTCCCTGGATCTTACCACGGGCGACGATGCCCTTGAAGGCTCCGCACGGAACGATACCTTCAGCGGCGGCCTGGGCACTCTGAATGCCAACGACATCGTTGAGGGTGGTGCTGGCGATGACGTGCTCAATGTCCGTCTTTCCGGTGCTGGCGGTGCTGCGACGATCATCGGTGTTGAGCGCTTCAACATCGAAACCATTGCCGCTGCTTCTTCTTTGGCCCTGACCAACGTCTCTGGTCTTGAGACTGTTGGCGCTTCGGGTGATGAGGACCTCGCTCTGACGGCCGCGGATAGCGACCTCACCGGTCTGAACCTCGCCGGCTTCGGTGGCGATTTCTCCGTGGCCTACGAGGCGGGTGCCTTTGATGGTGACGAAGATGCCGTGACCGTGACGCTGGGTGGTGCCGACGATATGGGCATTACCATCGCTGACGTAGATAGCGATGAAATTGAAACTCTCAACATTGTTGCCGGCGGTGCTGGCGCCAGCTCGGCGGCGTTGACTCTCACCAACGTCACTGTTGGCGAATACGTCATCACCGGTGCTCAGGCTCTGGAACTCACGGCGGCTGCTCTCAATGGCGCGACAGTCGACGCTTCTGGTGCGACCGGTACTGTGACGCTCGTTACTGCGGAAACCACTGTCGATGGCAGCGATTTCGATGGTGTCGATCAGTTGAACCTGACTGGTGCCACTGCTGCTGTCACCGTCAACGCAGGTGTTGTGGTTGAGTTGCAGGCGGCTACTGCTGCTGTGGCCAGCATCGTTCAGAATGATGCGGACGTTGCGGGCTCGCTGGATGACGAGCTGACCGTCAACCTCAATGGCGATGCGGCTGCCGTTACTTTCGGCTCCACCTCGCTGACGATTGACGACATCGAGACCATCAACCTGGTGTCGACCACTCAGCAGGACGATCCGTCTGCCACGACGAACACCGTGACCGCGTTGAATGCGGACTCCTTGGAGACCCTGAACATCTCGGGCGATACCAATCTGGTCATCGATTTCGTTGATCAGGTCGATATCCTGAATGCTTCTGAGCTGACGGGCAATCTGGATGCCGATCTGTCGACCAACACTCAGGCGGTGCAGCTGACCAGCGGCGCTGGCGACGATGTGCTGGTGGGTAGCGATTTCAACGACGCCATTACCGGTGGTGCTGGCGATGACGAAATCACTGGCGGTGCCGGTGTTGACGTTGCGACCGGTGGCGATGGTGAAGATAATTTCATCTTCTCCACGGCTGATATCGACACCACGCTGGGTGCCGTTACTGACGAGATCACTGATTTCGTCAGCGGTACTGACACCATCGAGCTTACTGTGATGGGCGCTGGCGACGGCACCACTTATGTCGAAGCGACGGAAGCGGCTGACTCCTTGGCTGACCTGCTCACTGCTGCAGGGACTGCTCTGGACGGCACTGTCACGATCTATGTGGGTCAGGTGGGTAGCGACTCTTACGTGGTCACTGATGCGGATGGCACCGGCTACACCGATGTCATCAAGCTGACCGGCGTTGCTCTCGACGGCGTTGAGGCTGCTGACTTCGTCTAATACTCAAGACAGTCCTCTCCGCGAAAGCGGGGAGGGCGCCTTTGAAGGCCGCCTCCTCGGAGGCGGCCTTTTCTTTTTTCGGGAGATTTTCCATGCAGATACTTGCCGATTCGATCGGCCAGCTCACCGTCGCCAATGGCGTGTTGCGGGTGCAGTTGATCCAGACCGGGCCGGATGGTCAGCCGCGCGAAGCCGGGGTGCTGACGATTCCCGCCGCGCAGGCCGCTCCGTTCGCCAATCAACTGGCGCGCGGCGTCACCGAATTGGCGGATAAGGTGAAAAGCCGGCAGGAAGAGACCATGGCCGAGGCGGCCATGAAGAAGCTGGCGAACTGAGCCTGCCTTCCGGCGTCCGCCGCCCGGATGCGCGCCCGGCCCCGCGCCCAGATATCGGGCCTGTCCCCGCCCCAGGGCGGGGCGGCCCTTTTCTTTTGCGCGGCGGGCGGGTAAGCCAGAGGCACGCGATGCGAAAGGGCGGGGGAAAGCGATGAGCGACTGGACGTCGGGCTATGTGGCCGAGCTGGAATATGCGCAAGGCGTGTACCGGGAGATGGCGCCGGCGCTGCTGCGCCTGAACCTGCTGCTGAAGCAGGCCGATGCGCAGGCCCTGGAGGCGGCCTCCTCCTCCAGCGGGGCATCCTCCGGCAAGCCGCTGCGCTATGCGGAGCTTGGCTGCGGCCACGGTCTGACCGCCATGATGATCGCGGCGGGGCATCCCGGCGCGGAGGTGCACGCCACCGACTTCAACCCGACCCATATCGCGGGCGCCGCCCGGATGGCCGCGCAGGCCGGGCTGACGAACATCCGCTTCTACGAGCATAGTTTCGCGGAGTTCCTGGCGGCCGACGATCTGCCGATGTTCGACGTGGTGGCGCTGCATGGCGTCTATAGCTGGATCAGCGACGAGAACCGCGCGCTGATCCGCGACTTCCTCTATGCAAGGCTGCGGCCGGGCGGGCTGTGCTACATCTCCTACAATGTGCTGCCCGGCTGGGCGCCCGCCATGCCGATGCGCAAGCTGATGCTTGAGCTGGGCGAGGGGGGTAGGGCGCAGCCGATGATCGCGCGGGTCGACGGCGCGCTCGATTTCCTGGGCAAGCTGCAAAAGGCCAATGCCGGCTATTTCAGGCACAACCCCACGGCGGCGACCCGGCTGGAGGGCATGCGCAAGCACAGCCGCAACTATCTCGCCCATGAATATATGAACCGGCACTGGAACCTGTTCTATCACTGCGACGTGGCGCGGGAGCTGGCCGAGGCGAAGCTGAGCTTCGCCGCCTCCGCGCATGCCGGCGACCAGGTCGATGTCGTCAATCTGACGCCGGACCAGCAGCAATTGCTGGCCTCCGTCGCCGATCCGGCGATGCGCGAGACGGTGCGTGATTTCTGCGTGAACCAGCAATTCCGCCGCGACATTTTCGCCAAGGGGCTGCTGCGCCTGGGCCAGCAGGAACAGGCGGCGGCCCTGGGGGCGACCCGCTTCGCCCTGACCGTGCCGCGCGCGAACCTGACGCTGAAGGTGAGCCTGCCGGTGGGCGAGGTGAATTTGCAGCCGGGCATCTACGAGCCGGTCGCCGACGCGCTGGCGGACCAGCCGCGCACGCTGGCCGAGCTGCTGGCGCTGCCGGCGCTGAAGGGGATCGGTCATCACAAGGTGCTCCAGGCCCTCGTCATCCTCACCGCCGGCGGCCAGGCGGCCCCGGCGCAGGATGCGCCGGCGGCGCGCGCCGCGAAACCGGCCTGCGACCGGTTGAACGCCGTGCTGATGGAGCGCGCGCGCACGGCCGCCGATATCACCTATCTGGCGAGCCCGGTCGTCGGCTGCGGCATACCGCTCGACCGGTTCAGCCAGCTCTTCCTGCTCGGTCGCAAGCAGGGCCAGAAGAATCTGCCGGCGTTCGTCTGGTCCATCCTGGCGGCCCAGGGCCAGCGCATCGTGAAGGAGGAGAAGACGTTGCAAACGCCGGAGGACAATCAGGCCGAATTGAAAACCCGCGAGCAGGATTTTGTGGAAAAGACCCTGCCGCTCCTCACCTCCCTCGGCATTGCCTGAGGGCGGACCAGGGTGGGCCAGGGCGGCGCGCGGCGGTTTGCCGCGCCGGCTGGACCCGCAGGACGCACTTCGTTATAAACTCACTGTACTTTAGGCGAGGCTGGCGCGGCTGGCCGGCGCCCGAGCCCTCATCATAAAAGCGAACGAGCATGCAAACTGCTAGATCGGAAGCCGGAGCGGCCATTCAGCAATGCCGGGGCATGCTCGTGGCGACGGCCGTGTTCAGCTTCTTCGTCAATCTGCTGCAGCTGGTGGCGCCGCTCTTCATGCTCCAGGTCTATGACCGGGTGCTGCAAAGCCGCAGCAAGGAGACGCTGGTGGCGCTGGTGGTCATCGCCATCGCTCTGCTGATCGTCATGGGCCTGCTGGAGATCATCCGCAGCCGCGTGCTGGTGCGCATGGGCGGTAAGATCGACCAGATCATGGGCGGGCGCCTGTTGCAGGCGCTGCTGGAGGTCACCAACCGCACCGGGCGCGGGCAGGAGGCGCAGGTGCTGCGCGACCTGGAGACGCTGCGCGGCTTCATGACCACCAACGGCATCTTCGCGCTGTTCGATTCGCCCTGGGTGCCAGTGTTCCTGTTCGTGATGTTCCTGTTCCACCCGATGATCGGCGCGGTCGGGCTGATCGGCGCCATCGTGCTGTTCGGCCTGGCGCTGGCGACCGAGCTGCGCACCCGCGATCCGCTGCGGCTGGCCAGCGCGCACGCCTCGCGCGCCAATGATTTCGCCGAGACCAGCCGGCGCAACGCCGAGGTCGTGCAGTCGCTGGGCATGATCGGCGGGGTGCGGCGCAAATGGCAGGCGATGCACGATTCGGCGCTGGCCCTGCAGGCGGTAGCCAGCGACCGCGCCGGCTCGATCTCCGGCATGACCCGCGCCTTCCGCTTCGCCCTGCAGATCGCCATCCTCTCGGTCGGCGCCTATTACGTGCTGCAGCATGAGGTGACGCCGGGCGTGATGATCGCCGGCTCCATCATCATGGGCCGCGCGCTGGCCCCGGTGGAGCAGGCCATCGGCATCTGGCGGCAATTCATCCAGTCGCGCAGCGCCTATGGCCGCATGAAGGAATTGCTGGCGAAGGCGCCGCCGCGCCCGCCGGCCATGCCGCTGCCGGCCCCCGAAGGCCGCCTGTCGGTCGATAAGGTCGTGTTCGGCCATCCCGGCGGCAAGCCGATCCTGAAGGGCGTGTCGTTCAATCTGGAACCGGGCGAGAGCCTGGGCATCATCGGCCCCAGCGCCGCCGGCAAATCGACGCTGGCGCGCATCATCGCCGGGGCCTGGCTGCCGGTTGCCGGCACGGTGCGTCTGGACGGCGTCGACCTGGCCACCTGGGACCGCGAGGATGCCGGGCAATATATCGGCTATCTGCCGCAGGATGTGGAGCTGTTCGGCGGCACGGTGAAGGAGAATATCGCCCGCTTCCAGGATGCCGAGCCGGACCAGATCATCGACGCCGCGCGCAAGGCCGACGTGCATGAGATGGTGCTGCACCTGCCGAAGGGCTACGAGACCGAGATCGGCGAAAGCGGCTCCATGCTCTCCGGCGGCCAGCGCCAGCGCCTGGGCCTGGCCCGCGCGCTGTTCGGCAATCCGCGCTTTATGGTGCTGGACGAGCCGAACTCGAACCTCGACACCGATGGAGAGGAGGCGCTGCGCCAGACGCTGATCCAGCTGAAGCAGCAGGGGGTGACGGTCGTGGTCGTCGCCCATCGCCCGTCGATCCTGTCGGTGGTGGACAAGATCCTGCTGCTGCGCGACGGCCTGCCGGAGATGTTCGGCCCGCGCGCCGACGTGCTGGCGAAGCTGACCCGCCCGGTCGCGGCGCCGCAGCAGATCGCCGGTCGCCCGGCCGCGCGCGGCGGCGCCCAGCGTCCGGCCCCGCGCCCGGCCGGCGCGCCCCCCTCCGCGGCCGGTCCCGCTGCTACGGGCGGTGCGACCGCAGCCCCCGCCGCAGGCAAGAGCCAGGGCCAGGAATCGGCCACGTCCCCCGAAAACAACGCCAAGCCGGCAACCGGCGGAGGTGATGCATGAAGGCGATCGGACAGATTCAACCGGTGAAGGCGTTGCCCGGCCCCGGCGGTTCCGCCGGCAAGGGCGGCGGTGCGCTGCCCGAGGTGAAGACCAGCGCGCGCGGCCCGGTCCTGGCCGGGGCGATCATCATCGCCGTGATGTTCGGCGGCATCGGCACCTGGGCGTCCGTCGCCCAGCTCGATGCCGCGGTGGTCGCCGCCGGCACCATCAAGGTCGAAGGCAACCGGCGCACCATACAGCATCTGGAAGGCGGCATCGTCTCCGACATCCTGGTGAAGGACGGTGATTTCGTCGAGAAGGACCAGGTGCTGGTGCGCCTCGATTCGATCCGCCCGAAGGCCAATATGCAGATTGTGCGCGGCCAGCTCGACGCCGCGCTGGCGCTGGAGGCGCGACTGGTCGCCGAGCGCGAGGGGCTGCCGGAAATCGTCTTCCCCGAGGATCTGCTTGATCGCATGAGCGTGCCGGAAGTGGCGGATTCGGTGCAGGGCCAGTTGACCCTGTTCAAGGCCCGCAAGGCGGCCATCGAAGGCCAGATGAACGTGCTGACCAGCCGCATCTCGCAGCTTAAGGAAGAGATCAAGGGGCTGACCGAGGAGCGCGCGGCCAACAGCCGCCAGATGGCGATCCTGAAGGACGAGATCAACAGCATCTCCGGCCTGGTCGATCGCGGGCTGGTGGCCCGTCCGCGCCTGCTGGCGCTGCAACGCGCCGTCGCCGACCTGGATGGCGAGAATGCGCGGCTGACCGGCAACCTCGCCCGCCAGCAGCAGGCCATCGGCGAGGCCGAGCTGCAGATGCTGCAGATCAAGAACCAGTTCCGCGAGGAGGTCGCGGGCCAGCATCGCGAGGTCGAGGCGCAGATTTTCGACCTGCGCGAGCGCATGACCGCCTCGATGGACGTGCTGAACCGCATCGAGATCAAGGCCCCGCATGCCGGCTATATCGTCGGTCAGAAAGTGTTCACCATCGGCGGCGTGATCCGCCCGGGCGATCCGATCATGGATATCGTGCCGGCCGGCGAGAATCTGGTCCTGGAGGCACAGGTGCGCCCGGAGGATATCGACAATGTCGGTATCGGCCAGGAAGCGGACGTGATGCTGACCGCTTTCAAGTTTCGCACCACGCCGACCGTCTCCGGCAAGGTGATCTGGGTTTCCGCCGACCGTTTCACCGACGAGCGCACTGGCAACGGCTATTACATGGCGCGGGTGCAGGTGAATTCGGAGGAACTGGCGAAGCTGGAGCATGTGACGCTCCAGCCCGGCATGCCTGCGGAGGTGTTCATCAAGACCGGCCTGCGCACCCCGATGTATTATCTGCTGGAGCCGCTTCTGCAGAGCATGAACCGAGCCTTCCGCGAACCGTAAGCCGGTCCGTCGAATGCCTAATCGCATCATCCTGCTATCGGGGCGGCCCGCCGCCTATCATGTCGCGGCGGCGCTTGAGCAGCATCGCGCCGGCCTGGATATCCTCTACGCCTCCACCGCTGAACAATTGGCCGAGGCGGCCGACGCCATCGACGGCGCGACGCGGCTAATCGGCTTCTGCATCGATGTGGTGGTGCCGCCCGCCATTCTGGAACGGCTGCCGGGGCCGGCCTATAACATCCATCCAGGCCCGCCTGCCTATCCCGGCGCCTTCCCGGGCGCGCTGGCGCTGTATGACGGCGCGACCCGCTATGGCGCGACGCTGCATGAAATGAGGGTGCGGGTGGATGACGGGCCAATCGTCGGGACGCTGGCTTTCGACGTGCCGGCCGATGCTACGCTGGCCTGGCTGAAGGCGCGCAGCCAGAAGGCGGCCTTCCGGCTGCTGCTGCATTTCGCGCGCGGCCTGGCGACGCTGGACGCCCCGCTGCCGCATCTGGCGGGGGAGCGCTGGGGCGAGCGGCGCGCCAGCAAGCGCTATGTTCGCTCGCTGGCGCTTATCACCGACGATCTGCCGCCCGAGGAGGCCGCGCGCCGCCGCCGGGCCTTCGCCGACGAGCCCTGGCTCCAGAAACCGGCTTAATAACCCCCCAGCCTTAAACCCCCAGGCGAAGATCGATCGCCGGCTTGCCGCCCTTGATCAGCGTGTCGATCAGGCCGAGCTGCGCGGGCAGGCAGATGCGCTTCAGGTCGTAGCGGTCGATGATGGTCTGGCGCGCGGCAACGCGCAGCGCCGCCATGCGGTCGGGATGGTCGAATACCGCATCCACCTTGTCGGCGATATCGGAGGGCGAGAAGAAATCGGCCAGCAGCCCGTTCACCCCATCCTCGATTACCTCCTGCACCGGCGTGGTGGCGGAGCCGATGACCAGACAGCCAGCCGACATCGCCTCCATCATCGACCAGGACAGCACGAACGGGTAGGTCAGGTAGATATGGGCCTGGGAGACCTGCAATATCTTCATGAAGCCGTCATACGGCACGCGACCGACGAAATGCACGCGGTCCTTGTCCAGCGTCACCGTCTTCATCAGCTCTTCGCGGTACATCTTGCCGTCCGGCAGGCGGCGGCCATAGCTGACATCGTCGCCGCCGACCACAAGAAAATGCGCGTTCGGCCGGCGGCGGCACATCTCCTCCAGCGCCTTCATATAGATGTGGAAGCCGCGATACGGCTCCAGATTGCGCGAGACATAGGTGACCACCTCGTCCTTGCCGGTCAGCGAGACGCCATTGGGCAGCACGATGCGGGCATCTGCGCGGGGCACCAGCAGGTCTGTGTCGACGCCGTCATGCACCACCGAGATGCGGTCCTTATACACGTCGGGATGGACGGAGCGCTGCCAGAAGGTCGGGCTCATGCCCCAGTCGCAGGCGTCCAGGCTCAGCAGATTGACCGTGTTCTTGACGCGCAGCCGGAAATGATCGTCCATGCTGTTGGGGTATTCCGGGTCGAAATCGCAATCCGCCCCGGTCGCCCGGTAGAAGAATTCGAAGAAGCCCAGCAGCGGCACGTCGGGATACACATCCTTCACGAACAGCGCCTCGCCCCAGCCGGGATGGGCGCAGATCACGTCCGGCCGCCAGCCCTGGTCGCGCAGCTTCATCAGCACCCGTGCGACCGCCTGGCCGTGCAACACGCCATTCTCCGCCGAACTCAGGTAATGATGGGTCTTGGGGTTGACCTGGCGATGGAGCTGGTAATCGATGCGCCGGATGCCCTGGACATTGTTGCCGTTCGGTTTGGATATGAAGACGATCTCGTTCTTCGGATCCTGCCGTAAATGCTGCACCAGATGCTTGTATTGTCCCGGGCAATTCTGGTGAATGAACAGAATCCGCACGCCGTCTCTCCTGCTTTATCGGTCCGCCCTTTGTACGGGGCCGCGCGGTGGCTGCCAATAGCCGGCATCGTCGCGGCGGGATTGTATGTGCAGTGCATTTCTGATAATCAATAATCTGATCTGGATTCTTCGAAAGAACGCCCCCATGCTGGCTCCCTCTCAACTCGGCCAAACGACCGATTCCAAGCTGCTGCGCCAGGAGGCCGGATTGTGGCTGAAGCAGCTGCGCGAAACCCGCAAGCTGACGCAGCGCGAGCTGGCGGAGCGGGTTAACATCAACTACTACACCTTCATCTCGCAGATCGAGGCCGGCAAGGGCCGGGTGCCGCCGGAGAGCTATCAGCTCTGGGCCGATGCGCTCGGCGTCGAGCGGGTCGAGTTCGTGAAGCGGCTGCTGGCTTATTATGACCCCTTCACCTACCGCGCGCTGTTTGCGGACGAAACCGGGGCGGAGATTCTGGCGATAGGCCGCTAAGCGGCGCATTGCGCGGGGAATTGGGTCTGGACCTGATCCGGAGAACAGATTAAGCGTGGTGGTTTAAGGTCGAGCAAGCAGTAGCGGCAGGCAGATGACGGCACAGATCATACCTTTCCAGGCGGTTGCCCGCCCGGCCCAGGGATGGACCGAGCAGGAAAAGGCCGAGCTGTTTCGCTGCATGGAAATGCTGTCGAAGGCGGGCATCGCCTATGAGACCACCTTCGGCGCCAGCGACGAGGGCGAGCCCTGGCTGGTGTTCGAGAATCCCGATACGGAAGAAGTCAGCGTCCATATCGCGCGCATCGGCGGCGAGTTCGTCGCCTATAGCGCACCGACCGACGAGACGCTGCGCGGCAGCGATTTCCGCGACCTGCTGCACCAGATGATGCTGGCGCGCCGGCACGAGGCGGGCATCGCATCGAACAATGTCTATCATCTGGTCGCCAACGCGGTCACCGGCTTCGCCATCTTCGTCGCCACCGCGCTGCTGGCCAACGAGGCCGAGGCGGCGACTCTGCGCGAGTTGATCGGCAAGCTGCTGACCGTCGAGGCGGATGCGGACGACGCCACGATTTCACGCACCGGCACCGATCTGGGCGCGCTGCTGCTGAGCCAGAGCGTCGCCGGCCGCGCGCCGTCCGACGAGACGGAGCAGGCGGCCGAGCCGTCGGAAAAAGGCGCGCCGGAGAAGGCGGAGCGCCAAGCCTATCACGAGGCGGTCGTCCTGCCGGGGCAGACCGGGCCGGCCGAGGATGACGCGGCGGCGCGGCATCGCGCGGCGGAGCAAGCCGCGCTGGATTCTCACGCCCAGGCGACCGGCCTGGAGGTGACCGGCACCGAGGGCGACGATGTCCTGACTGGCGGCGATGGCGATGACCGGCTGGTCGGCGGTGCTGGCAACGATACGCTGCTGGGCGGTGGCGGCGACGACCTGCTTGAGGGCGGGGCGGGCGACGATCAGCTTCATGGCGGCGATGGCGACGACCAGCTCTTCGGTGGCGCCGGCGACGATTGGCTGCTGGGCGATGGCGGCGACGACTGGCTGCATGGCGAGGATGGCGCCGACTACCTCGATGGCGGGGCGGGCGACGATACGCTGGATGGCGGCGCCGGCGACGATACGATCCAGGGCGGTGCCGGCAAGGATTCCGCGCTCGGCGGCATGGGGCACGATTCCATCGATGGCGGCCTGGGGGCCGACACGTTGCAGGGCGGCGCCGGCAACGACACGCTCGCGGGCGGCAATGATGGGCCCGAGGATCATGACCTGCTGCTGGGCCAGTCCGGCGAGGACAGCCTGATCGGCGGCGGCGGCAGGGATACGCTGGATGGCGGCACCGGCGACGACACGCTGGTCGGCGGCCAGGGCGGCAGCCTGCTGATCGGCGGCGAGGGCGACGATACGCTGATCCATCTCTACGAGATCGATAATGGCGGCAAGACCATCATGATCGGTGGCGAGGGCAAGGATATCTTCCTGCTGTATGGCGACCGCAACGCGCTGATCGAGGATTTTAACAGCCGCGAGGATTCGCTCAGCATTACCGAGGTGACGCTGCTCGATTTCGCCGTGAATGGCGCGGATATCCGGTCCTTGTTCGCCAATCCCGAGGTTGCCGAATTCATCCTGGAGCAGGGGCTTCAGAGCGCGTTCGACGATATTCTGTCGATGCTCTGAGGCGGTGCGGCTGGCTCTTCCGCAGGCCGTGCCGTGGTGCTAAAGTCGGAATTCACAGGCATGGGCGATCCAGCCCCTGCATAATGAGCGACAGCGGTCGCTGCGGTTCATGAGCAAGCGTCTCAACATCCTGGCAAGCCTGCTTCTGCTCCTCGCCTTATTGGCGGGGAAGGCGGAGGTGCAGACCGTTTGGCTGGATGTTTCCGCCGCTGGAGTCGCCCGCACAAGCGCCAGCATGAGCGGCCTGCCCCTCGACGAGGTCGGCCTCATACCCTCGCAGGGGCTGCCCCGCACGGCGGATATGCAACGCCGGGCGCGCGACGCCGATGCCGCCCCCACCATCGTCGCCTTGCCGGGCAGCAAGGCTGTCCAGGCTGCCGCCGGCAACCATCCGCCGGGCCTCTGGCGCGCCATCGGCCTGTCGCCGTTCGGTCGGCCGGACGGCGAGGATCTGGTCCTCGGCCAGTCGCGCCAGCCGCGCGCCCCTCCCGCTTCCTCGATTTCGGCCTGATCCGGCCCCGGTCCGACGGACCCTGGCCGGCTCCGCCATCGGCGCATCAGCGTCAGGTGGCTTGCTGAATAAGCCGACGGCACCCGCGCGCCTTCAGTCGCGCCAGCGGGGCCGGTTGGCCCGAGGGAGTTCATCCGATGATCGTCGCTTCCCTGTTGTTTGCCGCGAGCGTCATGTTCGTGGCCGTCATGCTGCGCTTTTCCCGCCGCCCGAATCCCCCAGGCTGGGTGAATAGCTGGTTGATCACCGACATCGCCACCGCGCTGGCGATTGGCGCTTTCGCCCTGTCCGTCGGCTTTACGATCGAGTTCCTGGTCAATTTCTCCGACCACCCGAACCGCATTGTGGAGCTGGGCATCGGGGTATTGGCGGTGGTCGCCGTGGTGATCGGCTGGCGCTGGTGTCTTGGCCAGCTCGGTCACGACAAGGCGGCCCATCCCGGCGGTCAGCCGGTCGCCGACTAGCGCGCCTTTTACGCTTCCGTCTTCTTCCAGGCCCGACGGCCGGGAATACGAGATCGGCCCGGGGACGGGCCGATACGCTGGCGACGCCTATCTGTCGCCAGCGGGTCTGCGTCCTCCATGGATGTAACGGCGTCACTGCCATCCATGCCGTTCATCCAACTTAAAGCCCGGATCGCCTGTCGGTCCGGGCTCTTTTTTATTGCTTTGCCATGGATCAACGATTGGCTAACCAAATGCCCCTAGGCTCGCCCGGATATGCAGAGCGAGAGGGGATTTGATGAAGCTGACGACAAGACCGACCGGAAAAGCCCGCGACTTTGCGGAGGACGAATTCCTGGTCAGCAAGACTGATGCGCGGGGGCGCATTCTGTATTGCAACGACATCTTCGTTCGTCTGGCCGGTTACACCGAGGCGGAGATGCTGGGCCAGCCGCACAGCATCGTGCGGCATCCCGACATGCCACGGGCTGTCTTCAAGCTGTTGTGGGACCGTATCTCCAGCGGCCACGAGGTCTTCGCCTATGTGTTGAACATGGCGAAGACGGGCGATCATTACTGGGTGATAGCGCATGTGACGCCCAGCCACGACGCCAGCGGGCAGATCGTCGGCTATCACTCCAACCGTCGCCGGCCCGACGCGGCGGCGCTGGCGGCGATCCAGCCGCTTTATCGCGAGCTGCTGGCCATCGAGGAAGGCGAGGCGGACCGCAAGCAGGGCATGAACCGCGCCTACGAGGCTCTCCAGGACCGGCTGAAGCAGATCGGAAAAAGCTATGATGAATTCGTTCTCTCCCTCTAAGGCAGCGCTTCTGGCGGGGCTGGCCGCCCTCGCCGGTCTGGCCGCCGCGATCCTGTCCGGCCTGTCGGGGGATTATCCGGCCGCCGTGGCCGCCGGAATCTCCGTGCTGCTGTCGCTTGCGGTGCTGGCCGGCGCGCGTTGCCTGTCCCGGCGGTTGGCGGCGGTGGCGGCGGTGTGCGTGCGCATCCGCCAAGGGGATTTCGAGGCGCGGCTGACGCGCGTGCCGGACGACGAGGTCGGGCGGCTGATGCTGGCGGTCAACAATATGATCGACGTCACGGACGCTTTCGTGCGCGAGGCCGGCGCCTCGATGCAGCATGTGCGGGAGAATAAATATTATCGCCGCATCGCGCTGAAAGGCCTGTCCGGCCATTTCCGCCAGCACGCCTCTACGATCAACGAGGCGGCCGAGGCGATCCGCCTGCGGGTGGGCGACTTCTCCACCATCGCCGGCGGCTTCGAGGAGAAGCTGCGCGAGGTGGTTCATACGGTCAGTGACGCGGCTGCCGGCCTCAGCGGCACCTCGGTGCAGCTTGCGGCGGCGGCGACCGATACCAGCGAGCGCGCGGCGACCGTGGCGGCGGCGGCCGAGCAGGCCGACGTGAACGTCCAGACCATCGCCTCGGCAACCGAGGAACTGGCTGCCTCCAGCCGCGAGATCGGCCGTAGCGCCCGCGAGACGGCGGATATCTCCGGTCGGGCCGCGACCCAGGCCGGCGTCGCGCAGGACACCATCGCCAGCCTGGCCAAGGCGGCGGAGGAGGTGGGCGAGGTTTCGCAGCTCATCGGCGAGATCGCCAGCCAGACCAATCTCCTGGCGCTGAACGCCACCATCGAGGCGGCGCGGGCGGGCGAGGTCGGCAAGGGTTTCGCCGTCGTCGCGGCCGAGGTGAAGGGGTTGGCGAACCAGACCGGCAGCGCCACCGAGCAGATCGGCAAGCGCATCCTGGAGATCCAGGAAACCACCGGCAAGGCGGTGGAAACCATGCAGGCGGTGGCGACCATCATCGGCGAGCTGAGCACCATGACCGCGACCGTGCTGACCGCCGTCGACCAGCAGAATGACGCAACGTCGGAGATCGCTCGCAGCGTGCAGGAAGCTTCGACCGGCACGCGCCAGGTGTCGGAGAATGTGGTGATGGTCAGCGACGCGGCCCGCGACGTCGGCGCCGCCGCCGGCCAGACCCGCGATTCCGCCGGCGCGCTAATCCGTCAGTCGGAAAGCCTGACGCGGGAGGTGGACAGTTTCTTCGCCGCGCTGAAGAAGGTGATCTAGCTTGCCAAGCGCCGCTTGCTCCCCGAGGGGGCGTCGAACCGCTTATCGATAGGATCCGCCATGCCGCCCAAGATCGCCCTCGCCCTCTGCAATGCCTGGCCGGAGCCCACGCCCGGCGAGATGCCTTATATCGAGGCTTTGCGGGCCGCGGGGGCCACCGTGGTGACAGGCCGGTGGAACGGCGACCAGACGCCGTTCCGCGACGCCGATCTGGTGGTGCTGCGGGCCACCTGGGATTATCACCGCGACCTGGACGCCTATCGCGCCTGGCTGGCCGCCCTGCCGGTGCCGGTTGCCAACCCGGTGCCGCTGGTGCTGTGGAACCTGGACAAGGCCTATCTGGAAGAGCTGGCGGCCAGGGGCGTCGTCGTGCCCGACCAGGCCGTGTTGCCACTCGATCTTTCGGCCGCGCGCGCCACGCTGGCCGCCAAGGGCTGGGCCAGGGCGGTGGCGAAGCCGACCGCCGGGGCCAGCGGCCATGGCGTCACGCTGGTCACGCCGGAGACGCTGGAAGAGCTATGGCCGGAGATCGCCGCCAGCATCGCGCCGCACCGGCTTCTGCTGCAGGAATTCGTGCCGGAAATCTCCAGCGGCGGGCAGGTTTCCTTCGTGTTTTATGACGGTGTCTTCTCGCACGCGGTGCAGCTCTTGCCGCAGCCCGGCGAATTCCGCATCAACGGCAAGTTCCAGCCCCGGAAAGCGCTGTTTGAGCCCGATGCCGCCGCGCTGGCGCAGGCCGAGGCGGCGCTGGCGGCCTTGCCGGGAAGGCCGCTCTATGCCCGCATCGACGGCATCTTCCGGGGCGCGCAATTCATCCTGCTGGAAGCCGAAGTGAACGAGCCCGGCCTGTTCCTCGACGTCGCCCCCGCCGCCGGCGCCCGCTTCGCTGCGGCGACGCTGACCTGGGCGCGGCGCGGATAAGCAGGGCCGGCTTACGTCCGCCGGCATCTCCCCTTCTCCCTCGCCCTGAGGAGCCGCCAGGGTGCCTGGGGGCGTCTCGAAGGGGGGCACAAAGAACCAGCTAATCGCGGCCCATGAAATGCAGCAGGCGGCTGACCAGCTTTTCCGGGGTGATCGGCTTCAACAGGAAATGGTCGCCGCCGACCTGCTTGGCCATGTGCACATCCTCCATCGACCGCCGGGCGGTGACGAAGATGATCGGGCAGGACAGGTCCGGGCGCATGTTGCGGATGCGCCGGCAGGTCTCGTAGCCATCCAGGCCCGGCATGCCGATATCCAGCAGGATCGCCGAGGGCGTGACCGAGGCCAGGATGCGCAGGCAGCCATGACCGTCGCTCGCCGGGAAGACCGAAAAGCCGATGCCTTCCAGTACCAGCTTGATGTAGCCGCGCATCTCCGCATCGTCCTCGGCGACGATGATGGAGCCGCGGTTCAGGGGCGATTTCGCCATGCGTTTCGCGGGCGGTTCAGCGCGCCCAGATGCGGCGGATCGTATCGCCAAGCGTCATGGGGTCGAAGGGTTTGGGAATGACGTCCAGCGCCCCCAGCGCCAGGTAGCGCTGCACCTCGGCGGTCTGCACCTTGGCGGTCATGAAGATGACCGGCGTGTCGGCCAGTTCCGGCAGGTCGCGCAGCTTGTGGAAGGTGGTGATGCCGTCCATGCCGGGCATCATGACGTCCAGCAGCACCAGGTCGGGCGCGAAAGCGACGGCCTTGTCGCACGCCTCTTCGCCAGAGGCGCAGGCCTGTATCTCGAAGCCGGCCACATCGACCAGCGCCAATTGCCCGATCTCGCGGATATCGGGCTCGTCCTCGACATAAAGGATGCGGTGGAGGTCGGTCATGCAGTCACTCGTTTGGCATCCAGGGCGCTTGTAATATGTTGATGCAAATCGTGATTCGCCAGCCTAAGCCTTTTTGGTCATGGTTTCGCCGGTAATTCGGGAACAGTTATGCCATAAAGCGACGCCGGTGCCCAAACCGGCGTTTAAGCGCAGGAAAGATAGAGCGACGCATGTGCGGAATCATCGGGGTCGTCGGCAAGGCGGATGTGGTCCCCTCGCTGATCGAGGGGCTGAAGCGGCTGGAATATCGCGGCTATGATTCGGCCGGCATCGCCACGCTGGTGAATGGCGGCATCGAGCGCCGGCGCAGCGAGGGCAAGATCGCCCGGCTGGAGGAGCGGGTCGCCGGCAACGGCATCCATGGCGATATCGGCATCGGCCATACGCGCTGGGCCACGCATGGCGTGCCGAACGAGCGCAACGCCCACCCGCATGCCACCGACAAGGTGGCGCTGGTGCATAACGGCATCATTGAGAATTACCGCACGCTGGCGGCCGAGCTGGCGGCGCTTGGCCATGTCTTCGCCAGCGAGACGGATTCCGAGGTCGCCGCCCATCTGATCACCCGCTATCTGAATGAAGGCCTGCGCCCGCAGGAGGCCGTCGCCACCGCGCTGAAGCGGATGGACGGGGCCTATGCGCTGGCGATCCTGTTCAAGGGCGAGCACGATCTGATCATCGGCGCGCGCAAGGGCAGTCCGCTGGCGGTCGGCTGGGGCGAAGGCGAGATGTTCCTGGGCTCCGACGCGCTGGCCCTGTCGCCCTTCGTGCGCCGCATCTCCTATCTGGAGGAAGGTGATTGGGTCGCGCTGTCGCGCGCCGGCGCTGTCTTCCACGATGCCGAGGACCGGGTGGTCGACCGCCCGGCCAAGCCCACGGCGCTGTCCGGCGCGATGGTCGGCAAGGGCAACCACCGGCACTATATGCTGAAGGAAATCTTCGAGCAGCCGGCGGTGATCGGCGAGACCTTGCGCAGCATGTGGAACCCCGCCAGCGGCATCATCGAGCTGCCGCCGGTCGATATCGACCTGGCGGCGGTCAGCCGGGTCACCATCGTCGCCTGCGGCACCTCATTCCTGTCCGGCATGGTGGCGAAATACTGGTTCGAGCGGGTGGCGCGTATTCCGGTCGATATCGATATCGCCTCCGAATTCCGTTATCGCGACAGCCCGCTAGAGAAGGGTGGCCTGTCGATCTTCATCTCGCAATCGGGCGAGACCATCGACACGCTGGCCGCCCTGCGCCACGCCAAGGCGGCGGGGCAGAAGACCATCGCCATCGTGAACGTGCCGGAAAGCACCATGGCCCGCGAGGCGGATGGCGTGCTGCCCACCCTGGCGGGGCCGGAAATCGGCGTCGCCTCGACCAAGGCTTTTACCTGCCAGCTCGTGCTGCTGGCCTGCCTGGTGATCGCCACCGCCCGGGCGCGCGGCGCCATCGACGGGGCGGCGGAGGCGCGGCTGTCCAATGCGATCGCCGAGGTGCCGTCCCGCGCGGCCGAGGTGCTGAATGGCGACGAGGGCATCCAGGCGCTGGCCGCCCAGGTGGCCGAGGCGCGCGACGTGCTCTATATCGGCCGCAACACCGGCTACCCCATCGCTCTGGAAGGGGCGCTTAAGCTGAAGGAAATCTCCTACATCCACGCCGAGGGGTATGCGGCGGGCGAGCTGAAGCACGGGCCCATCGCGCTGATCGACGAGACCGTGCCGGTTATCGTTATCGCGCCGTCCGACGATCTGTTCGAAAAGACCTTCTCAAACATGCAGGAGGTGATGGCCCGCGGCGGCAAGGTGATCTTCCTGAGCGACGAAAAAGGCTGCGCCCATATTGGCGACGCCGCCTGGGGAACCATCGCGCTGCCCGCCGTGCACCCCTTCGTGGCGCCGATCCTCTACGCCATTCCGGTGCAGCTGCTGGCCTATCACGTGGCTGTCCTGAAAGGGACGGATGTCGATCAGCCCCGTAACCTCGCCAAGTCGGTGACGGTGGAATAAGAGGTACGAGGTTATTTCTCCATAACATTAGTGAGGCAAAAAATACAGTTGACCTAAAGGGTTACGCTAATAATTATGCGGATGCATAAAATGTGTGACAGGGCTTGGAGGGGGTTGGTATGGCAACGGTAGTCGGCGGTCTTTTCGATACGTCGCGCTCGAATGGGCTTATCACCGCGGTCGATGCGGACATCATTAATTCCGTGCTGACGCGGTTCAGCATCGCGGAAACCTCGGTCCAGCAGGTGACCAGCAACACGGTACTTTCCGGCGACACGTCGCATTTCGTCGCGGTCGACCCCAACAACACCACAGGCGTGTCGGTCGTCGGCGGCGATGGCGGCGACATGGTCGTCGGCGCGGGCGGCAATGACTCCTTCATCGGCGGCGCGGGCAACGACACCCAACTGGGCGGCGCGGGGTCCGACAGCATTGTCGGCGGCGCGGGCGACGATGTTCTGCTGGGCGGCGACGGCAACGATGTCGTCACCGGCAGCACGCCGGATGGTGGCGGCGTCGCGGCTGCCTCGGGCGACAAACAGCTTGAGGGCAACCGGGGCGACGACACGCTTGTCGGCGGTCTTGGCAACGACACGCTGCGCGGCGGCAAGGGCGCCGACTCCATCGAGGCGACGGCCGGCGATAATTCGGTGTTCGGCGGCAACGACAACGATACCATCCTGGGCGGCACCGGCAGCGATACGCTGCAGGGCAATGCCGGCGAGGACAGCATCACGGCGGGCGCCGGCAATACCGAGCTGCGCGGCGGCAAGGACAGCGACATTCTTGTCGGCAACACCGGCAATGATACGCTGTATTCGGGCCAGGGCAGCGACACGCTGACCGGCGGCGCGGGCGACGATGTGTTCGGCTTCAAGGATGGCGATGGCGACAATATCATCACCGATTTCACGGCCGGCAATGACCGTATCTCCCTGGAAGGCTACGCCTTCGAGGATGTCACCGTGAGCGATAACGATGCCGGCGATGCGGTCGTCACCCTGCCGGACGGCACGACGATCACGCTGGAAGGCGTGAACGCCGCCGACGTGACCAGCGACTTCTTCCTGTAAGCATTGTCCCCTTCGGGGCGGCGACAGAAAAAGGCGTCCACCGCAGGGTGGGCGCCTTTTCGGTATGCGCTTCAAGCAACCTCATGCCGGGCCCCCGCACAGCGGCCTCTCGAAGCGTGACGTAGCCTGAACGAGTATCATCCGGAAGGAAATGGTGCTGTCTGAGGAGGCAAACTTAAACTCCCTCTTTCAGACGTTGGCGGATTGGGAAGACCAGCTAAAAGCGGTTAAAGCCGTCGTTCGAAACCATCCGCAGGGACCGACGCCATGAGCCCGTCTCTGGCAAAAAGCTTTGCCAAGGCCGCCGGTGGAGAACGTGTCAACGACGGAAAGTGCCAGCGGCCTGCGCCGTTCAGCATCCGC
>NZ_LPXN01000122.1 GCF_001618175.1 Oceanibaculum pacificum
GCGAATGCAATGAGCCTAGCGCAAGCCGGGTGAGGGGAGATGCCTCCCCGCCTCACCTACGCAGCGCTACGGCGAACCGACCTCCGGGGCGGGAGGGCCAGTTGGATCATCCCGGATACGCCATCCAGCGCGCCCGGCTCCAGCGCCAGGGCGAGGAAGCGGCGTTCCTCGACCGGGCCGGGCAGCGCCAGGGCCAGCGCCTGCTCGCGGGTAAAGCCGAACGGATTGTAATATTCCGGGTCGCCGACCAGCACCACGATCTTGTGGCCCTGCGCCTTGGCGTGGGCGAGCGAGTGGCGCATCAGCGCCTTGCCGAAGCCGCGCCCCTTATGCGCCGGATCGACCGCCAGCGGACCGAGCAGGATTGCGGGCGTGCGCGCCGCGCCGATCAGGATCGGCCAATAACGGATCGAGCCGCGCATCTCCGACTCCGCCGCCCCCTCCTCCAGGGCGACGAAGGAAAGCGCCATGTCGTGCGGCACGCCATCGCGCAGCTTATAGACCGTCTTCGCCGCGCGACCGGCGCCGAAGGAGACGTCCATCAGATTTTCGATAGCGGCGAAGTCGCCCGGCCGTTCGGGCACGATGTGCATCTGCATGTCCTGAATTCCAACTGAGATCGGGGGTATGGGTCTTGCTCGAAAACCCGCATCGCCGATCCCGGGGCGGAACATGCTGGCGGTAGCTAGCGGCTCCGGCGGTGACCCAGCGACACGGCTGCCCGCGCCGCGCGAGCGGCCAGGCAGGTCATACGTCGTCGGAGAAGGTCAGCCGTCATAATGGGGCTCAACACCGCAATTTCACTGGTACTGCATTTAGCATAAAGCGCGCCCGCCGCAAGTGCGATTTTTCGTATGCCCGCTAGGCGCTTAACGATGGTCTCCGCACGCCGCGCCAGCCTGCCCCTGTTCGCGCCCGCCCGGCCGGCTTATGATGTCCATCGGGATCGGTTGCGAAGACGGACATGGCGATGGCGAAAGACCCCAAGGTGATGCAGGACGCCCTACGGCAGATCGGCGCATTGCGGCGCCAGGTCGATCCCGAAGTGCTGGAGAGTGCCGAGCGGCTGGCCCGCCATCAGATGGGCATGCCGCAACGCCCCAGTCTGGCCTTGTCGCTGCTGGAACGCGCCCGCGCCAATAACGGACGCGACCGCGAGCGGGTGCTGGCCGAGGTCGAGCGCCTGGTGCGCCGCAATGGCGGCGAGAGGGACGACGGCTAGGCGCTTTTCTCCAGGCGCAGCGATTCGATGGAATGCTCGATATCGCTGACCAGCGTGCGCAATTGCGGACGATCCACGCAATGTTGCCGCAGCAGCACGACAATAGTCGTCAGCACCGTCAGGGCAAGATCGGAACGCGGCAGGCTCATGGCGGCACCCATCGAAGGTTATGGAGAGAAGATAGGCCGCACTGGTTAAAAAGCCGTTTATATCGCCCCACCCCGTGAAAACGCCGCAGCGGACGGATCGCCTCCAAGCGCAACGGCACTGGCGAAAGCGGGTTGAGGCTGGCATTGTGCCCCCCGGCCCGTTGCGCGGCCGGTTTGGCGACCCAACATGCAAGCGCTGACCGGCCTCCCTAAGGAGTTGGCTTTGTACCGGATTTTCGTGCGCGATCTCGTGCTGCTCGCCGAAGTGGGCGTCTATGACAGCGAGAAGAACCGCCAGCAGCGCATCCGCCTGAATATCGAGTTGGACTGCGAGGACACCATCGCCGGCGCGGGCGACCGCATCGACGGGGTGGTGTGCTATTTCGGCGTCGTCGAGCGCATCAAGGCGATGCTGGCCGAACGCCACATCAACCTGATCGAGACCGTCGCCGACCGCGCGGCCGCCCTGTGCCTGCACGATGCCCGGGTGGTCGAGGCGCGGGTGACGGTGGAGAAGCTGGACGTGCTGGAAAGTGCTGCCTCGGTCGGCGTCACCGTCGCCCGGCGGCGTTAGCGCTTCATATTTCCCGTCAGCCGCCCTAAGGTGTCGAGGATATCGCTGACCGTGACACCCCTTTTTTCCGGAAGGACATAGACAGCACATGATCCGCCTGAAGACCCTCGCCGCCGCCTTGCTGCTGGCCGCCGGCTTTCTCTTCACGAGCGCCCCGCAATCCCAAGCCGCGAATCTGGAGAACATGCTCTATCTCGATCTCGAATATGGCCGCGTCGTCATCGAACTGAAGCCGGACCTCGCGCCCAAGCACGTCGCCCGCATCAAGGAACTGGCTCGCCAGGGTTTCTATGACGGCATCGTCTTCCACCGCGTGATCGAGGGCTTCATGGCCCAGACCGGCGACCCCACGGGTACGGGCACCGGTGGCACCGGCAAGAAGCTGCCGGCCGAATTCACGCCCACCCCGTTCCAGCGCGGCACGGTCGGCATGGCCCGCTCGCAGAATCCGGACAGCGGCGACAGCCAGTTCTTCATCTGCTTCAAGCCGGCGGCGTTCCTGAATGGCCAGTACACGGTCTGGGGCCAGGTGGTCGAGGGCATGGAGTTCGTCGACCAGATCAAGCGCGGCGAGCCGCCGGCAAACCCGGACAAGATCATCAAGATGACCGTCGCCGCCGACGCGGAAAAGAAGAGCTGAACGGCCTTCCGACCATCTTGCGACGCCTACCCGCAGCCCCTGGCCTTCCGGCCGGGGGTTTTGCTTTTTCGCGCCGCCAATTTACCGCATGATGAGTCCGATGCGGCTGCCCCTGGTGACGTCCCAGCGGGAATAGGCGTCGGGGATACGGGGTTGCCATGATGCGGTTGCTTTGCCTTCCGGCCTTTCTGCTGGCCATCTGGTGCGGGCCGTCCCTCGCGGCGGAAGAGGTGCGCGTCGGCGGCTATCTGTTTCCGCCCTATGTGGAGCTGGTGGACGGCAACCCGAACGGTCTGACGCTGGATGTACTCGCCGCCGTGAACGCCGCGCAGGACCGCTATCGCCTGAGCTTCGTGCCAATCGCGGCCGCCACCCGCCAGGCCGATCTGGCGGCCGGCAAATACCATATGATCCTGTTCGAAAGCCCGGCCTGGGGCTGGGACGCGGCGCGCATCGCAGTCTCACCGCCCTTGCTGCAGGGGGCGGAAATTTTCGTCGCCCTGGCGCAGCCGGGCCGTGGCCAGGGCTATTTCCGCTCTTTGAAAGCCAAGCGGATCGCGGCGATGCGCGGCTATCACTACCGCTTCGCCGAAATGATCACCGATCCCGCGATCCTGAAGCGCCGCTTCGGCGTGGAACTGGTGGAGGATCCCGGCGATGCGCTGCAGGCCATCCTGGACGAACAGGCCGACATCGCCCTGATGACCGATTCCTACCTGCGCCGGCTGCTGCATGACGTGCCGGAATTCGCCGACATCCTGCTGGTGGGCGACACACCCGACCAACGCTACGATTTGTCCGCCCTGACCGCCGCCAACCGGCGCTCCCTCATGGAGGCGATCGCCCCCCTGCTGCGCGACGTGCTGGATGCGCCGGATTTCCAGCCGATCCTGCAAAGCTACGGATTTGCGCCATCGCGCCGATAAGAAAAAGGCGGACCGAAGCCCGCCTTTCCCCACTTATAGGCTAAAAGCCTAGACGATGGCCAGATCGGCCGCCGCTTCCTTGCCGTTCCGGCCGCGCTGCAGCTCGTAGCTGAGACGCTGCCCCTCGGGCAAATCCACCATGCCCGCCCGCTCAACCGCGCTGATATGCACGAAAATGTCGGCCCCACCGTCATCCGGCTGAATAAAGCCGTAGCCCTTGGTCCGATTGAACCACTTAACGGTCCCAGTACTCATAGTCTCTCTCCTTGATCGCCATGCGTCCATGGCGACAACACTCAATCATTCGTCATGCGGTATCGTCGGGAACGGAGGGAATCTGCGTCTCGCAACGGCGGCGAACGTCTTTGCCGCGCCACACCAACGCCCTTGAGAATACCCAAAAGGGCCGAACGGCGCAATTGCACCGCCGGAGGGCAGACTTGCGCCCGGCGAGGGGAACAAAATCCCGGCACCGGAAGATAGATTTGCTTGCGCCGTTATTTCGTGAGAATCAGCTTGCCCTTACGGGTCAGACGCAGGCGGTAATATTCCTGCGCATGCTCGATCAGGATTTCCCGCCCGGCCTTGAACAGCTCACTGCTCTGCAGGGTCGGCAGCGCCGGCAATGTCTGCAAGGGCGTCGACGGCAGCACGCGGAGATTCTGGACGACAGGATGCGACAGGCTCATGACTCTCTCCTGATTTGCGAATGGTTCTCATTTTCAGAATGAGGCCATTGCGAACGATTGTCAACCAGTGCGCAAAAGCAAGACCCCCGGCACGCGGGCCGGGGGTCGGGTGTTTCGGTATAGGTCGCTCTCGTCGCCGCTATGCGGCGCGCACCTGGCCGAGGAATTGCTCCACCTGTTCGCGCAGGCGCTCGCTCTGCTGCATCAGATCGCCGGCCGAGTTGAGCACTTCGTTGGCGGTGCTGCCGCCCAGCTCGGCGGCGGTGCTGACGCCGACGATGTTGGTGGAGACCTCCTGCGTGCCCGAGGCCGCCTGCTGCACATTGCGGGCGATTTCCTGCGTGGCCGCGTTCTGCTCCTCCACGGCCGAGGCGATAACGGTGGCAATCTCGTTGATCTCGCTGATCACCTGGGCGATGTCGCTGATCGCGCGCACCGCCTCTTCCGTGGTGGATTGCATGACCTCGATCTGGCCGGAGACATCCTCGGTCGCCTTGCCGGTCTGATTGGCCAGGTTCTTCACCTCCGACGCCACCACGGCGAAGCCCTTGCCGGCCTCCCCGGCGCGCGCCGCCTCAATGGTCGCGTTCAGCGCCAGCAGGTTGGTCTGCTCGGCGATGCCACGGATCAACTGCACCACCTCGCCGACCTGCTGGGCCGCCTTCATCAGCCCCTGCACCGTACCGTTGGTGCGCTGCGCCGCCGCCACCGCGCGCTGGGCGATGGTCGCCGATTCGGTGACCTGCCGGCCGATCTCGCTGATCGAGCTGGACAGCTCCTCCGCCGCCACGCCGACGGTCTGGACGTTGCTGGAGGCCTGTTCCGACGCCGCCGCAACGGTGGTCGCCTGGGCGCGGGTCTCCTCGGCGGTATGGGCCATGCTCTCGGCCGCGCTGCGCAGCCCGCCGGCAGCCGTGCCGACGGCCTGCACCACGTCGCCGACCTTGCTTTCAAAATCCGCGGCGAGCTGGAGCATCATCTCCTTGCGCTCGGCGGCGGATTTGCGGCGCTCGACATCGGCGGCGGCGCGGCTTTCCTCCAACGCCACCGCATTGTCGCGGAACACGGTCAGCGCCGCCGCCATGCGGGCGATCTCATCCCGGCCCTTGGACGGAATCTCGGCGTCGAGATTGCCCTGGCTGATCTGCTCCATCGAGACGGTCAGGCGGGTCAGCCGGCCGATCACGATGCGGCCGACATAGAACCAGCCCAGCAGCACCGCGCCGATGACGCTGCCGACCACGATGGCGATCATGATGGTGTTGCTCATGGCGATCGACTGCGTGGCCGCCTGACGCGCCGCCACGATGCTGGCGTCGCCGGCCTGCACCAGCTCGTCGACTGCCTGCTTCAGCGCACTCGCCTGGGTCTGGGTTTCGGTGACCAGATCGGCGGCCAGCGCGGACAGCGCCAATTCGTCGCGCCGCAATTCGAAGATGCTGTTCTCGGCCTGGCCCAGATCGATCAGCGATGTGGCGCGCGACCACAGCATAGCCGTGGAGCCGCCGCGCGGCAGATTGTTCAGATGGCCGTCGAGACGCGATGCGGACGCCTCGAAGCGGCCCGACATCGCATCGAGCTGGTCGGTCGAGCGCTCGTTCGACGCCGCCGCCAGGATGCCCGACAGCAAATTAACCTCCGCCTGCATCGACAGCATGGCGCGCAGCATGCCGAAATCCCGCTCCATCAGGTTCTGGATCACCTGACGGCTATCCTCAACCGCCACTTCGGAGCTCAGCACCAGGTCGAAATTGGTGTCGTCGACCAGGGTGATCAGCGCCAAGGAGAGGCTTTCATAGGTGCCCAGCACCTGCTGCATCATCTCGGCGCGCTGCTTGCGCAGGGTCTGCAGCTCGATGAAATCGGTGCTGGTGAGTTCGCGTTCGCGCAGCGTGAAGAAACTCTCCGGCCCATCGCCGATGGCCAGCATCTGCCGGGTCATGGCGGCCACGGTGGCGCCGCCGCTCAAGCTCCAGAGCTGCTCCATCAGCGGCCGCAGCCGCTCTTTCACCAGCGTGTATTGCTCCATCAGCGGCCGCAGATCGCCTCGGTCGGTCGCGCTGTTGATCTGGGTATAGAGGCCCAGCAGCACATTGACTTCCGCCCGCACCTCCAGCGCCGAGCGCAAGCCCCCCACCTGGCCTTCCAGCAAGGCGGAGATCGCGGTGCTGGTATTGTCGGTGGCCTGCTCGGCGGAGGCGAGCAGGCTCTTGCTGGCGGCATCGATACGTGGCGCCAGATCGGCCAGCAGCGCCCCATGCGACAGCCCCGCCTCCTCGATTTTCTCGCGCCGGTCGAAGCTGATGTTCAGCGCGTCGCTGACCAGCTGGTTCATCTCGTCCAGCCGGCCGCCCAGCGCCTGGATACGCTCCTGCAGCGCCTGCACCCGGTTGCGGTCCGCCGCACTGCTGATTGCCTCAAGCTCGGTCAAAAGAACGCCCAGCCGCTCGCGGCTCGCCAGCAATTGCTTGTTAGCGGCCTCGCGCTCCTCGTCGCTGGTCGCCGCCTGCAGCGCCGGCGCCACGGCAACGAAGGTCCCGGTTTCCGCCGCCAGCTTCAGCGCGGTCTGGGACACGGGCACCGCCTGCTCGGTGATGGCGGTCAGATTCTCGTTCAGCCCCCGGAAGGAGACCCAGGCGACCGCGCCGACTGCGACCGTCATGATCGCGGCGGCGGAAAACGCCATCAGCAGCTTCTCGCGTATGCCGAAGCCCTGGCCCACACGCTTGCGGGGAGGAGCGGCCGGAGCCGTGGCGTCGTCGTTCGGCAGAGCGTTTGAAGTAATGTCAGTCATGATGCTATCCGTCTCTCTCCGCTTGCCGATCAGCCGCCGACGCCGGCGAGGCTGGTGACCGCCTTGAAGGAACCGTCATCCTGGATGACGGTCATGAACACCCGGTCCATGCCCTGATTATCGTCCGGACCGAAATTCAGCGTGACGCCGCCCAGATCGAAACTGCCCGTGGACTGGATGACATCGAGCAGCGCCTCACGGCTGATATCGCCCTTTATGGCGTCCAGCGCCTTGACCATCAGCCGGCCGACCATATAGCCCTCCAACGAGATGAAGCCGGGCTTCGCTTCCGGGTCCAGCGCCTTCAGTGCGGCCTGGAAATCGGCGACCAGCGGCAGTGAAGCGTCCGTAGGGTCGGGCACCACCTGGCTCACCACCACGCCGCTGCCGGCGCTCCCTAATTCAGCCGCCAGCGCATCGGCGCCGACGAAGGAGATATTCACGAACACCGGGTCCATGTTCAGGCTGCGCGACAGCTTGATGAATTCCGCCACCGGCTTGTAGGTGCCGACAATGACCACCGCGTCGGCCTTCGCCTTGCGGATGGCCAGCAGGGCGGTCTTTACCGCCGTGGTGTTGCGATAATAGCTGCCCTCGGCCACCAGCCGCAGGCTGCGCTTCTCCATCGCCTTCTTCACGCCGGACAGGCCGGCACGGCCGAAACTGTCGTCCTGGTACAGGATGGCGATGCGCTTGGCGTCGACATCCTTGGTCAGATGCTCGATCCACGCCTCCGTCTCCTGGTCGTAGGAGGCGCGGATGTTCACCACATTCTTCAACGCCGGATCGCGCAGGAAGCCGGCCCCGGTAAACGCCCCGACAAAGGGGATCTTGAAATTCGTGGCGATCGGCTGGGCCGCCACGGTGGTGGGCGTGCCCACCGCGCCGACCAGTGCGAAGACCCCATCGGTCGCGATCAACTTGCGCGTATTCTGCAGCGCCAAGTCCGGGCGATAGCCGTCATCATAGGAAATCAGCTCGATCTGCCGGCCCTTCACCCCGCCGGCATCGTTTGCCTGCTTGAAGGCGGCCAGCAACCCCTGGCGCATGCCCTGCCCCAACGCGCTCGCCGGTCCCTCCAGCGCCGCCGACTGGCCCAGCACAATCTTGTCGGCCGTTACGCCGGACTCCTGCGCCAGGACCGGCATCGAAGCAACCAGGCCGACCCACAGCCCCGCCGCCAGCGCAATCTTGGGCATCGCAATCTTGGATAGTCGCATCCCCATCCCCTTTTTGATGTTCTCAAGCGTTACGCTATCGGTCTTGGCTTAACGAAAAGTTTACTGTAATGAGCAATTTAACTAAAAACCCAGCAAATCACCTTGCGCGACTGGCTGGTTATATTCTCTTAAAGCCTTATAAATCAGCTTATCAGCACATATCCACTCCGAACCATTCGGATTTACTGTTTTTTGCCGGCGGGTGAAAAAGAAAAAATTATTTAACGCCAAGCAACCGCGCGACGGCGTGAAAGCAAAAAATGGTTAAATGCCCGAGCACCCGGTTTGACGGGTCGGCGGGCCGGCAGTATATCGAGGCGACATGGCTCCTCCCTCCCGATCCCGGAAACGCCGCTGGCTGTTGCTGCCTCTCCTGCTGCTGGCGGGCGGCGCGGCGGCGGTGGCCTTATTGCCGGGGCCGCGGCCGGGCGCCCCGGCGGCCATTATCGTCACATTGCCGCCTGCCTTGCCGCTGCCGGTCGACGCGCCAACGCCGGAGCGGCAATTGGCCGAGGCGCCGGCAACCCTGCCACAGGCATCACTCCCCCCGGCGTCCCCCGCGGCGGAACCATCGGCGGAGCCGCTACCGCCCCTGCCGACGCGCGAAGTGGCCGTCCGCCCCCGGGTGCAACCCGGCACGCCGCGGGAGCCCGCCCCCTGGTTCTTCGAGGGACGGCAGCATGGTGGCGGCAACAGCGGTTCCAGCAGCGCCGGCGGCGGGCGACAGCTCGGCGATGTGCGGGTCATCGGCCCGACCATGCTGTCGACCGCCGGGCAGCCGCACAGCCTGCAGGGCGTCGCCCCGCCCGCGCCAGATGCGCTGTGCCCAACCGCGCAGGATGCGGCGCGGCGCTGCACCGAGGCGGCAATGGCGCTGCTGGCGGCCCGCATTGGCCAGCATGCGCCCTTGCGCTGCGCGCCGCGCGCGCCAGGCATCGCCTGCACCGATTCCGGAGGCGTCGATCTTGGCCGGCTGCTGGTGGCCGAAGGGCTGGCGCTGCCCACGCCCGACAGTCCGGCGGAATATGGCGTGGCGGAAAGCCAGGCGCGCGCCGCCGCCAAGGGGCTCTGGGCGCGTTAGGCGGTGGCCGGCCGGCTGGGACGCAGCCGCAGCAGCAAGAACAGCATGATCGCGAAATTGACGAGGTTGAAGGCAACGCCGGTCAGGAAGGCGACGGCATAGTGCCCCGCCATGTCGAACACGAAGCCGCCGACATAGCCGCCGGCCGCCATGCCGAAGGTGCCGCTCAGCAGGATGATGCCGATACGCCAGCCGGCCTGGCTTTCCGGGAACACCTCGCGCGCGGCGAAGGAATAGGTTGTGACTAGCCCGCCGAAGGCCAGCCCGAACAGGGCGGCGGCGAGATACAGGCCGACCAGCCCATCGACCCAGATGAACAGCGCCAGCGTCAGCCCTTGCGCGACGGAGCCGACCAGGATGGTCCGGATGCCGCCGATCCGGTCGGCCATCACGCCGAAGCCCAGCCGACTGACGAAGCCGCAGGCCAGCAGCAGGGCCAGCATCTCCGCCCCGCGCGCCGGCGCGAACCCCAGATCCACCGCATGCGCCATCAGATGGACTATGGGCATCGCCATGGCCACGCAACAGGTGATAATGGCGCCGCAGAGCAGCACATGCGACAGGCCGAAACCCAGGCCGGTCAACAGCGTCATCGCGGCCAGCGGCGGCCCGCCTTCCGGCCGCGCCTCGACCGGCGACGCCGGTGGCTGCCGGCGCAGCACCAGCGCCAGCGGCACGATGGTCGCCAGGCTGAAGGCGCCGTAATAGATCATCACCTCGCGCCAGCCATATTCGTCCATCAGCCAGCGGCAGAGCGGCGGCCAGACCATGCCGGCGACGCTCTGCCCGCTGCCGGTCAGCGCCAGGGCGAAGCCGCGATTGCGGTCGAACCAGCGTGTCGTATTGGCGAATAGCGGGGCCATAAGCGCGCCGTTGCCGAACACGCCCAGCAGCACGGCGTGGGAGAAATACAGCGCCCCCTCGCCCTGCATCGTGCCGGCCATGACGCAGCCGGCGGCCAGCGCCAGCCCGGCGACCAGGCTGGTTTCCGCCGCCCCGCGCCGGTCGGCCCACCAGCCCATGATCACGCCGCCGACGCCCGCCCCCATCCAGACCAGCCCGTTGGCGAGCGAGGGCACGCCGCGCGGCCAGCCGAATTCCTGGCTGATCGGCAACATGCCGACGACGATCAGATACATCGCCCCGAAGCCGACCGTCACCATCGCCATCGAGGCCAGGGCGACGCCCCAGCCATAGCGCGATTCGATGCTGCCGGCGGCCAACGGACTACCTTGGACGCGTCACCTCAATTGCCGGCCATCGCCTCGTCGAGCAACTTGCGATAATCCTCGCGCGTCGCCTTGCGCGGGTTGGTCGGATGGGCATGGTCCTTGGTCGCGGCCTCGGCGATGGCGTCCAGCGCGTCGTCGCCCACGCCCATCTCGCGCAGGCTGGCGGGAATGCCGATGCGAGCATTCAGATCGGCGATGGCGTCGGCGATGTCGGTGCCGTCCGGCAGGCCCATCGCCTGGGCCACGCGGTCGTACTTATCGCCGACCACCGGCCGGTTGAAGCGCAGCACGGCGGGCAGGAACACCGCGTTAAGCGTGCCGTGATGCAGCCGCACGCCCTTCAGCGCGCCCAGCGGGTGCGACAGCGCATGCACCGCCCCCAGCCCTTTCTGGAAGCACATCGCCCCCATCATCGAGCCCATCATCATCTCCCAGCGGGCCTGTCGGTCGGAGCCGTCCTTCACCGCCGTCTCGATGGAGCGGGTGGCCAGCCGCAGCCCTTCCAGCGCGATGCCGTCAGCCGGCGGATTGACCGCCGTGGCCAGGAAGGTTTCGATGCAATGGGTGATGGCGTCCATGCCGGTGCCGGCGGTCAGGAACGCCGGCAGGCCCAGCGTCAGTTCCGGGTCGTTGATCGCCACATTGGGGATCAGATGCGGGCTGACGATGGCCAGCTTGCGCCCATCCTCCAGCACGATCACCGCGCCGCGCCCGACCTCGGACCCCGTGCCCGAGGTGGTGGCGACCGCGATCAGCTTGGCGATGTCGGGACGGATGCGCGGCACGCCGCCCTCCACCATCGCATATTGCGCCAGCGGGCCGTCATGCGTGGCCAGCAGGCGCACGCCCTTGGCGAGATCCATCGAGGAGCCGCCGCCGACAGCGATGATGCCGTCGCACTTGTTTTCCTTATAGACCGCCAGCGCCGCGCGGGTCGCCGCCTCGGTCGGGTTCTCCGGCGTGCCGTCGAAGATCGAGACATCGAAGTCGTTCGGAATATGCGCGCGGATCGTGTCCAGCACGCCTGATTTCACCAGCCCCTGGTCGGTCACGATCAGCGGCCGGGTGATGCCCAGCAGCTTCATCTCGTCCGCCAGCAGCTTGATGGCGCCGAAGTCGAACTGGATTTTGGTCAGGTAACTGATAACGGCCATGATGTCGTTTCCATCCCGGTTACGATTGCTTTGGCGCCATGCTTGCCGCCCGCCGCCGCCAGGTCAAGCGACAGCGCGCGCAGGCCGCAATGCAGGCAGGGCGGGGCAGCCCACGGGTAGTCCACGGGCAGCCCACGTTCACCCCACAGGGCCGCCGACGAGACTTTTCAGATAGGCGAGAAGCTGGTTCAGCTTGGCCGTGGCGTCGCGACGCACATCCTTCGGGTCTTGGCCGGACCAGTCGTAGAAGCCCTGGCCGGCGGACAGGCCGGTCTTGCCCTCGGCATAGAGCGTCTGGAGGATCGGGTTCGGCTCCGCGCCATGATGCAGGTGGGGCACGATGGCGCGCTGGGCCAGCGCGTGGGTTTCCAGCCCGCCGATATCCTTCTGCTGGATCAGGCCGGTCACGCACATACGCGGGCCGAGCAGATATTTCGCCACATTATCCACCGCCTCGACGTCGCACACGCCGGTTTCCACCAGATGATAGGCCTCATGCAGGATGGCGTGCTGCAACCGGTTGACCAGGAAGCCCGGCACCGCCTTGCGCTGGATCAGCGGTTCCTTGGCGGTGCGGCGGATCGCGACGGCGGTGCGCTGCAGCACGGTCTCGCTGGTCTCCGGCAGGCAGATCAGCTCCACCATCGGGAACACATCGGCCGGTTGCAGATAATGAATGCCGACGAAGCGCTGCGGATGGCCATAGGCCGCCGCCAGGTCGGGCAGCGGCAGACCGGAGGTGTTGGAGCCGACGATGGGCGCATCGCCATAGGCGGCGCTCAGCCGGGCGAACAGCGCGCGCTTATCCTCCATGCGCTCGATTATGGTCTCGATGATCAGGTCAGGCGCCGCGGCCGGCAGCTCCGACAGCGCGGTCACGCCGGCCGGCAAATCGGTCAGGCGGGCGGGGTCGCGGCTCAGGATCGAGACCTCGAACCCGCCCTCGGCGAAGCTCTTGGCGATGCCCCGGCCCATAGTGCCGGAGCCGGCGACCAGGACAGTCGCGATCGGTGTCGTATCGGTCAAGGGAGGTTTCCTCGGTTATCGTTTTTGATTATTGGACGCGCAGCCGGGTGATCTGGGCGCTGTACAGCTTCAAATCGGGCAGGAGGCGGCGCACCTCCGCCTCGATGGCGGCGCGCAGCGGCTCGATGGCGCTGGGCTGGGACAGGGTTTCAACCGGTTGGCGGCTGAGCAGCACGATGATCGCATCGCGCACCCGCGCATCGGCGACCTTCACCTTGGCGTTCTCGTCTTGCGACTGAAGATGCAGGCTGACGGTAAGCATCACGAAGCGCGATTCACCGCTGGCGGTGCGCGGCGTCAGGATAAAATCGGACAGGGTGGCGTAATAGCCGCTGCCAGCGCCCTTCTTGGGCATGTCGGCCGGGGTTTCGGCCGCCGGCTTCTGCTGGCCCTGGGGGGCGGGATTCAACAGGCCGCTCATCATCAGGCCCGCAGCGCCGCCCAGCAGCAGCAGCAAGGGCAGCAGGATCAGCAGGATCAGTTTCTTGACCGGCAGGCGCTTGACCTTCGGGGCGTCGCCCAGAACGTCGCCTTGTGCATGCTCCGCCATCGCGTTTCCTACTGGTGGTGGCCGTTTTCGCAGTCTAGCAGAGCCGGCGGCCGGCGGCTAACCCGCCGCTCAGCCTGGACCGCTCATCCCCCGGCGCGTTCGACGCAGCATCAGCTCCTCCACCAGGTCGGTAACCCGGCCGGCAATGCTGCGCTTCATCTCCGCCGGCAGCGCGTCGAACGAGGCCTGCGCCAGCATGATATCCACATACTGGCCGGACTGCACGGCGCGCAGGATATCGCGATAAATCTCGCTCTGCGCGCCGGCAACGTCAGCAATGCCCTGGGCAAGCAGGTCGAGGGCAGGATTGCTGGGCGGCGGCATGACGGGAAGTCCATGATAGATGGGATTTAGCGATAATTATTCGCTAGCGCCAAGAAAGACGCAATCCCCCTCCCCGCCCGGCTTTACCGGCCGATGGCATAACCCTGCATGCCCCGTGCATTGGCCGCCGCTTTCAGCACCTCGCCATCCTTCGCCGCCGCCGACAGCCGGCCTTCCGACCAGTCGCCGCCGACCGTCACGTCATGCCCGCGACGGCGCAGCTCCTCCACCGTGGCGGCGGGGAACCGGCCCTCGACCTGCACATGGTTCCACTTCGCCGCGCGCGGCCAGAAGCTGTTCGGGAAATGGTCGATATGCAGCGCCGGGCAGTCGATGGCCTGCTGCAGATTCATGCCGTGATGCGCGTGATGCAGGAACATCAGGCTGGACCATTGCGGCTGCTGATCGCCGCCCGGCGTACCGAACGCCATGTAGGCCTCGCCGTCGCGCAGCGCCATGTTGGCCGTCAGCGTGGTGCGCGGCCGGCGGTTGGGCGCCAGTGCCGAGGCCGATTTCTCGTTCAACCAGAACATCTGCATGCGGTTGGTCAGGCAGAAGCCCAGCTCCGGAATGATCGGGCTGGATTGCAGCCAGCCGCCGCTGGGCGTGGCCGAGACCATGTTGCCCCAGCGGTCGATGATATCCATGTGGCAGGTGTCGCCCGCCGTATTGCCGTCGCGCCGCACGGTCGGCTCGCCGATGGAGAAATTGGCGTATTCCGGCGCACGGCCCATGCGCTTGGCGGCGTCCTTGTCCATCCAGCGTTCCAGGCCGGGCACCGCGCCGGGGCGCGGCTCCTTGGAGGCGGCATCGCCAATCAGCGCGCGGCGCTCGTCATTATAGGCGGCCGAGAGAAGCGTCTCCATCGGCACCTCGACCTGCGCGGAATCGGCGTAGAACTGCTCGCGGTCGGCCATCGCCAGCTTGCCGCTCTCGATGAACAGATGCAGGAAGTCCGGCCCCAGCGGGTCGGTCTTGTCGAGATCGTAGCCCTTCAGCAGGGCAAGCTGCTGCGCCAGCACCGGCCCCTGGCTCCAGGGCGGGATGACGGCAACGGTGTAGCGGCCATATTCCAGAATCGTCGGCTTCTCCACGCTGGCCTGCCAGTTCGCCATGTCGTCGCCGGTCAGGATGCCCTTGTTGCGCCGGCCGGAATCGTCGATGGCCTCGGTGGTGCGGCAGAATGTGTCGATCGCCTCGGCGACGAACCCCTTCGACCAGGCGGCGCGTGCCGCCTCGATCTGCTTGACCCGGTCGCCGCCGGCGGCTTGGGCTTCCGCCAGGATGCGCTTGTAGGTTTCGGCCATGACCGGGTTGCGGAAGATGCTGCCGGGCTGCGGCGCTTCGCCATTCTTCAGATAGACGGCGGCGCTGGTCTTCCATTCGTTGGCGAACAGCTCCTTCACCGTATTCACCGTCTTGGTGATGTTCGGCACCACCGGATAGCCCTTTTCGGCAAAGGCGATGCCCGGCGACAGCACCTCGGCCAGGCTCATCGTGCCATAGTCGCGCAGCAGCAGCATCCAGGCGTCGAACGCGCCCGGCACGGTCGCGGCCAGCAGGCCGGTGCCCGGCATCAGATCGAAGCCCAGGCCGCGATAATGCGCCATCGTGGCCGCCGCCGGGGAGACGCCCTGGCCGCAGATCACCTCGGTCGAGCCGCGCTTGGCGTCATGCACCAGCATCGGCACCTCGCCGCCCGGCCCGTTCAGATGCGGCTCGACGGCTTGCAGCGCGAAGCCGGTCGCCACCGCCGCGTCGAAGGCGTTGCCGCCCTTCTCCAGGATCGCCATGCCGGTGGCGCTGGCCAGCCAATGGGTGGAGGCGACGACGCCGAAGGTGCCGAGAATTTCCGGGCGGGTGGTGAACATGCAATGAGGCTCCGCTTCAGGGGGGACGGCTCTTCATAGACCCGACCGCCACTTGTGTGAAGCGCTTACAGGCTGGCAGCCTGAACTCAAAAGGACGAATTCGGCTCCGTCAGGAACGCCGCCTCTTCCGCCGTGGTATCCCGGCCCAGCGCCGCATTGCGGTGCGGGAAGCGGCCGAAGCGGGCGACGATGTCGCGATGCGCCACGGCATAGTCGACCCAGCCGGGATAGCCGGTCTCCGCGCTCACCGGCGTGAACAGCGCCACCGACCGTTCCTGGTTCGCCCGATCCTCGCTATGCTCGAACGGCAGGTAGAGAAAGACCCGCTGCACCGGCAGCAACTGTTTGTCGAACCCGCGTTCCACCGCTTGCGCGGCCAGCGCCAGCGCGCGCGGATCGCCGGCGAAGGCCTTTGCCTGGCCGCGATACAGATTGCGTGGAAACTGGTCGAGCAGGACGATCAGCGCAAGGCATGCCAGCGGCGTGTCCTGCCATTCCGCGAACCCGCCTTCTATCGCGCGCTCGACGGCACCGCCGAACCGGGCGCGTATCTCGGCATCGAAGGCGTCGCTCTTCTCGAACCAGACCTTGCGGTTCTCGCCATATTCCGGGCTGTCGGGCGCGCCGAACCAGAAATCCAGCACGTCGGACGGTTGAACGCTCATTTCCATCTCCTTCTAAAGCCCGGCAAGCATAGCGGAGAGGGCGGCGTCGAGCGACCCGGCGAAGCCCATCCGGTCGGGAAACTCACTGTTTACCGGGGGGAACCGCACCGGTTGGCGCAGCAGCCCCAGCGCGATCCGGCGATAGCTTGTGGCATCCTCCGCCACGCAGCCGGAGCGGCCGGCGGCGCGCAGCATCGCCGCCGCCTGGTTGCCGCGCTGGCTGTCGCCCGCCAGCGCCACCACCGGCGTGCCGGCCGCCAGCGGGGCCAGCAGCGTGGTGCAGCCGGCATAGGGAAAGGCGTCGAGATAGAGATCGGCCCGCACCGCCAGCGCATCCGCCGCCGCCGCATCCTCGAACGGCCCGACCAGCCGGACGCGATAGGGCGCAACGCCGCGCCGCCGCGCCAGAGCGGCCAGATACGCGGCGAAAGCGTCGCGCGGCGGCTGCCCGCCGACCCAATAGGGGTTGAACGGGGCCAGCACCAGCACCGCCCTGTCATCCTCCGCCAGGATCGACAGCCAGAGATCGAGGCATTCCGGCGTCAGCTTCAGCAGGTTGGCGGTGGAGAGCAGGATTTTAGCGCCCGGCTCGATCTCCAGCGCCGGGCTTGCCGGCGGTCGCTGCAGCCCCGGATCGAAGCAGCAGAACAGGCGGTCGAGCCGCAGCAGCCGTTCGGTGTAATGCGCCTCGGCCCCAGGCGGGGTCTCGCCGCCGACCAGCACATGGTCGATGCCGGACAGGCCGCTTGTCACCGGCGAGGCCGCCAGCAGGATTTGCCGGCGCGCCAGCCGCCAGGCCGCCAGCCGGCAGAGCGGATCGACCGCCGCGGCGATATTGCCGCCGACCAGCAGGATATCGAGATCGTCGCGCCGCAGTGCCGCCACCCGGGCGCGCGGCGGCACTGCATCCAGCCGCACCAGCCGGTCGCAGGCGCTGCGGAACAGCGCCGCCATGGCGTCCTCCCCACCGCCCAGAACATAGCCGTGGACGCGGTAGCGCCGCCGGTCCAGCCCATCGATATGCGGCAGCAGGAAGCGTGTATTCGGCCTGTCGTCGATGCGCGCCGCCAGGATTCCCAGGCGGATCGGCCCGTCGCGCCGATGGCCGGGCCGCCACTCATCCACCCCCTCCGCCTGCTCGATCAGACGGCCCCGCGCCGCCATCAGGCCGCGCAGGTCGCCCGGCCCGGCGAAGACGGCGTGCAGCCGTAGATGGGGTAGTGCCGCGCCGCCGCAGGCCGCCAGCAACCTTTCCGCATAGGCCGCCCAGGCCGCCGCATCGCCCGGTCGGCGCAGGAAGGCCGGGCCCCGCCCCAGCGCCGGCAGCAGCGCCCGCCCTTCCGCGAACGGCAGGTCGCGCAAGGGATCGAGAAAGGGCAACCGGAACGGTTCCGCCAGCAGCAGTGCCGCACGATAGGGAGCCAGCCGCGCCGCTGGTGTCTTGGCCGCCGCCAGCCGTCCCAGGGCCTCGGCCAGCAACGGGGCATCCTCCATCGGCGGCACATCGAACGCGCCTGGCGGCAGCGCCACGCCGTCCAGGCAGCGCTGGGCGAGCAGCAGACGGCTACTCATAGCCAAGCACGTCGCAAATCGCGCCATAGCGCCGGTCGCGGGCCAGAAAATGTTCCAGATGCGGCGGGGCCGGCCGGCGCGGCAGCGCCTCCAACCGGTCCGATCCGCCGGCCCGGCCCTCGACCGCGCCGGTGCTGATCGTCTGCTGGTCCCGCCATCGGGACAGCGCCGCCACGTCGAAACCGATGCCCAGCCGGTCGCACAGCACGGCCATGCCGGCGGCCGGGTCGGCGATAATCGCTTCGTAGCGCACGAATCCCACTGCCGCCGCCATCCGCGCGAATGCCAGGCACCCATCCAGATATTGCTCCAGCGCCGCCCGGCCGGGCGGACGGCCCTCGGCGCTCATCATGGCCGCAAGGCTCAGCCACTGATCCAGCGGGTGGCGCACGGTGGCGACCCGGATCGGCTCGAAATCCGCCAGCAGGGCGGCCTGGCGCGATTCCATCGCCGGACTCAGCCCCAGATCGAACGGCATGAAATCCAGATGACTCCAATCCCGCACGATCAGCGGCCGTCGCGCCCGCGCCGCCTTGCGCGCGATCAGCGTCATCGCCTCGGCATAGGACACCGCGTTGCGGGCGGCTAGCTCGGCCCGCTCCGCCGCGCTCAGAAGGCCGAACCAGTGATGCGCTTGCGCCAGCGGGTCGAGATTGGCGAAACCGTCCGGATGCACCTCGCTCAGCACCACGGCGCGCGCCTGGGTCAGCAGCAGCCGATTGATCACCGTGCCGCCGCTGCGCGCCAGCTGGTGCAGCAGGCGGAGGCGGGGCCGGCTCACAGCGCCACCCGCGACAGGCGGATCGTCCCCGCCCAATCCGCCGCGCCTCGCAGTGTCAGGCAGGCCGGCCCCACCGCCGCCTGGCGGTGATACCCCTGCCCGCCGCGCAGCGCCACCGCCTGACCGTCGATGGCCAGCGCCGCCTCCCCTTCCCCCTCCAGCGTCACCAGCCAGCAACCGGCGGCAAGGCTGTCGAGATGCAGTTCCGCCGGAGCATCGGCGCGCAGGCAGCGGCGGCCGTCCCGCATGATCCAGCCCCGGCCGAGGATCGGATCGTCCGGCCGCAACAACAGATCGCCGCCGGCTGGATGCAGCGCCGCGCGCGAGACGGCGATGCCCAGCAGCCGCGCATCGCCGCCGGCCTGTCTTTCGGCGACGGACAGGTCGACCCGCAGATCCCCGCCGGGGGATTCCAGCCGGCAGCGCAACAGCGCCTGCTCGCGCGGCAGGAGGGGCGGCAGATGCTGCGGGCGGATCGTCTCGCCATTGGCCGACAGCCGCAGGGCGCCTAACTGATCTTCCGCCGCCAGATGACGCAGGGCGATCTCCAGCACCAGCGGCCCGGCCGGCGCATCGGGGAAGCGCAGTGTGGCCGCCGCCCCGCTCCAGCGCCAGAAGCCGCCTTCCGCCCGGCCTTCCAGCACATGCCAGCCTGCCGGGAAGAACGCGCCCCAATGGGCGTCGATAATCACGCAATCGGCCGGCCGCGACGCCTGTCCCTCGGCCAGTATGTCGCGATACAGGGTTTCATAGGCACCCGCGATTCTAGGCGTGAAATCGGCGAAATCGAGAAAGGGGGCTTTGCGCATTCGGGCGCGGATCTTGGCCCGCAGTTCCTCCCGCCGGGACGCATCCCGCGCCAGCGAAACGGCGAGCGCCACATACTGCTCGGCATCCGCCGCGATATATTCTTCCAGCCCGATGGCCCGCAGCAGCGCCGCCCCCTGATGCGTCTTTTGTCCCTGGCCCGACATCGCCACCACCGGGGTGCCGGCGCGCAGCGGGTCGATCAGGCTGGCGCAGCCGCTATAGGGAAAGCTGTCCAGGAAGATATCCGCCCGCTCGGCTAGAAGCGCGAGGGTCGCGCGGTCCTGGAACGGCCCGGCAAGGCGAATGCGGCCGGTATCCAGCCCGGCAGCCAGCGCCGCTTCACGAAACCACAGGCCTATCGACGCCGGGTCGACGCGCACCTGCCAGCCTGGATTGGCCGGCAGCAGCAACAGCACCGCATCCGGCGCTTGTCGCAGCACTTCTATCCAGGCGTCGCGCAGGGCCGGCGTCAGCTTTGCCGCATGCGCCGTCGCCAGCAGCAGCGTGTGGCCGGCCAGCGACGCCAGCAGCCGGGTCGCTTCATCCGCCTCCGCCGAGGGGCTGGGCGGCGGATCGGCGAAGCAGACCGGCAGGCCCTCCATCAGCAGCGGGCGCTCGCTATAGCGCGCGGCGATATCGGTCGCATTCTCCGCTGCCGCCGAGGTCAGGAACCGGTCGATGCCGGGCAGGCCGGTGCTGGCCGGGCTAGCGATGGTGGCGATTTGCCGGCGCGCCAGCCGCCGGGTGGCCAGCGCCGGATATTCCCCGGCGCGACCCAGCAGATTATTGGCGAACACAAGGATATCGAGGTCGAATCCCCGCATATAGGCCGCCCGCTCCGCCGCCGGCACGCCGGCCAGCGGCACGCAGCGTCCGGCCAGCCCGGCCACGGCGCGGGCGTTGTCGCTGCGCGGCTCGCCCAGCAGGAACAGGCTGGTATCGTAGCGCGCCGGGTCGAGATCGCGGAACAGCGGGACCGCCACCCTCGTCTCCACCCTATCCTCCGCATCCAGCAGGAAAATACCCAGCCGAATGCGTCGCTCCGGCGAGGCCAGCGGCGGCAAGGGCGGATCGGCCCAGTCGGCGATCAGCGCGCCGCGCCGGCGCAGCGTGTCGAGGTCGGCCTCGTCGCGGAAATGGGCGAGAAAATTGGCGTGGTCCCGGAAAATCCGGCGCAGCAGCCTGGCGTCGCGCACGGTCGGCGCCTGCGCGACGCGCTCCGCGACCCAGGCGACCAGATCGATGAAGAAGCGCCGCCGGCGCTCTCCCGCCGCCGCGTCCTTATCCAGCGGCAGGCCGGCGAACAGCGCGCCGACCGCATGATGCAGCAAGGGCGGCGGGCAGCGATCCAGCAAGCCCACGTTTCCAAGACAATCCGCCGGATAGGCGTAGAGCAACCGGGCCAGCAGGTGGGGCCAGAAGGTAGGCGTATCGGGATCGGGAATTTCGAACGCTGGCCCCTCGCCGGGCAGGGCGCGCAGCTCCAGCGCCTCGATGCGGCGATAGAGCCGGCCGAAATCGCTGCTCAGGGCCGAGGCCAGCATGAAGGGAGGAATCGCCACCATCGCGTCCGCCAGCCGCCGGCGTAACACCTGCGCCACCGCCAGTTTTGCCGGCGGAATGGCCCCCAAAGGCGGGATATCCAGCGCCGCCAGTTGGGCCAGCGCCGATTCCGTTAGCGTCGGCAGCATCGTCATGCCGCCAGCAGGCCGGCATTGCGGCGCAGTACCTCCGCCTGCCAGCGCCGATGCGCGGCTGGGGAGGCGGCCGACAGACCGTCGCCATGCCGGCGATAGGCGGTGCCGAGGCCGCCGGCATGGCGCCACACGGCGCGGCGGGCGGCCAGGCGCAGCTTGAAGTCCCAATCCTCATAGAGCGGCAGGTCGTGGGCATAGCCGCCCGCCTCCAGATACAGCCGCTTGGACAGCAGCATGTCGCGCGGGAGGGGTGCCGTCCGCCGGGCCATCCAGGCCAGCCTTTCAGCGCGGTCCATCAGCGCGTAGCGCGACAGGTTCCAGTCTTCCAGCAGCCCGCCCCAGGCATCGACCAGCCGCACGTCGGAGAAAGCCACCGGCTCGACCCGGCCGAGGAAGGGGGCAATCGCCCGCCATTCCGCTTCATGCTTGTCGGGGGCCATCAGATCGTCGCCATCCAGCGTCGTCAGCCAGTCGAGAGACGTTTCGCGGATCGCCAGGTCGCGATTGCCCGCCGGTCCCAGCCGGCGTTCGCGCAGGATTGGCCGCAGGCGCGGCTCCTCGGCGGCGAGCGCGCGTAGTAGGTCGCGCGATCCGTCGGTCGAGGCGTCGTCGGCCACGATGATCAAGTCGAACGGCCGGGTCTGCGCCCGCACCGAAGCGATGGCATCGGCCAGATAGGGAGCGTTGTCGCAGGAGGCGATCAGGCAGGCCGATATCGTCATGCGCCGGCCCGCGTGCTGTGGGAGGATGCGGCATGCGCGTCAGCCTCGTCATCCCCAGCTTGAATCAGGGCCGCTTCCTTGCCGAGGCGCTGGCCGGCGCGCTGAAAGGCCCCGACGCCGCCGACCAGGTGCTGGTGCGCGACAATCTCTCGACCGACGACACCGAGACCGTGCTGGCTGGCTTCAAAGCCCGCCATCCGGATCGGCTGCATGTCGTGCGCGAGGCCGATGGCGGCCAGGCCGACGCGCTGAACAAGGGCTTCGCGGCGGCCACCGGCGATCTTGTCGGCTGGCTGAATGCCGACGACAGGCTGACGGCGGGAGCGCTGGCACGGCTGCGCCAGGCCGCGCGGGCACAGCCGGAAAGCGTGCTGTTCCACGGCCGGGCGGCGCTGATCGATTCGGCCGGTGCGCCTTTGGGGCCCTATCCGGTACGGCCCGACGGGATGCTGTACGATTTCAGCGCCGGCTGCTTCCTGTGCCAGCCGACCGTCTTCCTGCGGCGCGAAGCGCTGGCGCTTCTGGGGCCGCTGGATACCGGCTTGCAGACGGCGATGGATCTCGATCTGTGGCTGCGGGCCTTTCGGCGCTATCCCGGCCGGATCGGCTTCATCGAGGCGGTGCAGGCCGCGCAGCGGATGCATGCGGACGCCAAGACCCATCGGCTGCGCCCGCAGGTCTTCGCGGAATCCATGCGCGTGCTGCATCGCCACGGCCTGCCGGTGCCGCAGAGCTGGCCGCTGACCTACGCCGCCGAGTGCGGCACGGAGGGGCCGGGCTGGGCGCAGGTCGCCGTCGCCTATGAAGGCGTCGCCGGGCCGGAGGCTTTGCGGGCGCTCTACAGCCATCCCAGCCTCTCCAGCCGGGCGCGGTAACGCCGCCCGACCTCGGCCGGATCGTGCCGGGCGCGGATCAATTGCTGGCCGGCCAGGGCAATGCGACGGCTTTCGGTGCGGTCGGACACGAGCGTCCGCATCAATTGGGCGGCCTGCGCCATGTCCGGCTCCGCCCAAAGCTGGCCGTCGCCGAAGGGGTAGTCGCTAGGCGTCAGGCCATACTCGACTGGAAAGCCGGTTTCGGGCGTCACGAAATCCGCCGTGCCGGACCAGCCGGTGGCGATGACCGGCTTACCCAGCAGCATCGCCTCCGCCGGGATGCGGCCGAACCCCTCCGCCCGGTGCAGCGCCAGATGAGCGTCGCAGCAGGCCAGCAGGGCATCGGCCTCCGGGCGGCTCATCCGGCGATTCAGCAGGAAGATGCGCGGATCGTCATCGATGGCGTCGACAAGCTCGGACCAGCCCGGCGTGCCCGCGCCGGCATTCATCGCCTTCAGCACCAGCCCGACCGAACGCCGCCGGGGAAAGGCCCGCCGGAAGGCCCGCACCGCCCCCAGCGGGTTCTTCCGTACCAGAGTGGAATTGCCGTCGAACCCGGCATGGAACAGGAAATGATCCGCCGGCAGGCCGAACTGCGCCCGCCCCAGCGTCACCGGCCGTGGTGGGGCCACGGCCGGCGGCATGGCAATCACCGGCACCGGGGCGTCGCGCCGCCAGCAGCCGGCCAGAAAGCCGCTCATCGCCCAGATTTCGTCCAGCGCCGCATAGGCGAGGCCGAAGCGCGCCGGCCAGGCCGGCAGTTCCCACGGTAGCAGACCAATGGTCTTGCGGCCGTCGAGATAGCCCGCGCCACAGCGCCCCAGCAGGTTAAGCGCCTCGAACCCGGTGAGGCAGAGCAGCATTGCACGGTATCGCGGCATTTCCAGCGGTGCGCCGCCGGGCGGCACATCGACGATCTGCACCGGCACGCCGACGACGGCCAGCGCGCCCGCTGCCTGCCGCGCATCCTCCCCGATGCCCATCGCCGCCGAGGCATGGCCGAGAATCGTGACGCCGCCCGTCTCCGGCCGGGGCGCACGACGCGGACGCGGCGCGGCCAGCGCCGGCGCCTCCTGACGGCCATGATGGCGCAGCCAGCCGGCGAAACCTTCCAGCCCCGACCGGTGACGCAGATCGAAGGCGACCTGCAAGTCCGGGCGCGCGGCATACACGGCGAGCGCCAGCGCCGATGGGCTCCAGCCCGGCGCGTCGAGCAGCGCGGGATAATCCCGCACCCCCACGGACAGGCACCAGGCGAGATACAAGGCACGCTTCTCCGGCAGGGGATAGGCGGCCTGAAGATCGGGACGCATATGCCACAGCGCCAGCATCAACCGGGTGATCGGCAGCGGGAGATTTTCGGACAGCGCGGCAATGGCGGCATGCGGATCGTCCGGCTGGGCCGCGCCGGGCATATCGACCAGCCGCAGCAGCCGGCCAGCCGCGAAGCAGAATAGCGGCACGGCGTCCGGGACCGTCAGCCGACGGGTTTCCGGCGCCAACGGGTCGGCCTGCCAGGTTGCCGACCAGCCTGTGTCCTCCCCCAGCGCCAGCACGGTGAACGGGCCGTTCAGGGGCGCCATCTCAAGCGCCTGCCGCTCCGCTTCCAGCGCGTGGCGAACCCGCACCGGATGCGCAGAAACCGCTTGGGACATCAGATAGGCGCGGAATTCAGGATAGGCCGGGCCATCGAGCAGCCCGGCTTTCGGCGCGGCGTCGATCAGAAAGGCGGTGATCGCCGCAAGACTGCGGGCATCCAATCCCTTAGCGGCCGCCGAGAGCGGCTGCTCCCCCGCCTCCCGCCACAGCGCCAGCACCCGCCAGGCTGGACGCCCCATCGCCGCCGCCACGGGATCGAGCGTATTGCGGCAGGCCAGCGCGCCGCTTCCCCGCCAGGGTCGAAGCGCATGGAAATGCGCCAGCGCGAGGCCGGGGCCCAGGCCAAGGCGCTGGACCGGAAGCAGCGCCGGAAGCGCCTGGGGCAGCGGCAAATTCACGGCAGCACCAGGAAGTGATCCAGGGTCAGGTCGGCCGGATCCACGCCCTGCAGCGTGACCGTCACGCCGCCCCCCAGATCCAGCACCGCATTGCCGTTGCCGTCGACGCCCAGGCGCGCAAGCATCTGGAGGGGATCCAGCCCCAGATCGGCGGCCAACTCGATGCGATCCTCGGTCAGGTCGAAATCCAGCACGAGATTGGCATCGTCGCCAGCCTTGAAGGCAAAGAGGTCGCGTCCCGCGCCGCCGGCCAGCGT
>NZ_LPXN01000123.1 GCF_001618175.1 Oceanibaculum pacificum
CCCGCAAGGGGGGAGGGAGAAATGAAGGCCGACGCCTCGCCCCCTCCCCCCTTGCGGGGGAGGGTCGGGGTGGGGGTGGAGCCAACCGCACCGCCGGAGCCGTACCCCCCTCCCTAACCCTCCCCCTTGAGGGGGGAGGGTTGGGGTGGGGGTGGGCCCCCGACTCCAGCGCCCGCTATTCCGCCAGCTTGCGCATGACGGCGAACAGCTCGCTCTTGGTCTCGAAGCCGATGCCCGGCGCGTCGGGCAGGCCGACATAGGAATTCTCCACCCGCACATTGTCGGCGAAGCCGCAGAACGGGCGGAACACGTCCGGGTAGCTCTCATTGCCGCCCAGATGCAGGCCGGCGGCGATGTTCAGCGACATCTGGTGGCCGCCATGCGGCACCACGCGGCGCGGCGACCAGCCCTCGGCCTGGATGGCGTCCAGCGTGCGCAGATACTCGACCAGCCCATAGCTCAGCGCGCAGTCATATTGCAGGAAGTCGCGGTCCGGTCGCATGCCGCCATAGCGCACGAGGTTGCGGGCATCCTGGTGCGAGAACAGATTCTCGCCGGTCGCCAGCGGACGCTCGTAATGCTTCGCCAGCTCCGCCTGGAGCGCGTAGTCGAGCGGGTCGCCCGCCTCCTCGTACCAATACAGGCCGTATGGCTTCATCGCCTCGCCATAGGCGATGGCGGTCTCGATGTCGAAGCGGCCATTCACGTCGACGCACAAATTGGCGCCGTCGCCGACGATCTTCAGCACCGCTTCGATGCGGCGCAGATCCTCGGCCAGCGGCACCGCGCCGATCTTCATCTTCACCACCTTGTAGCCGCGATCGAGATAGCTGCGCATCTCGTCCTGCAGCTTCGAATCGTCCTTGCCGGGGTAATAATAGCCGCCGGCGGCGTAGACCCACACCTTGTCGTCGGCCACGCCGCCGCGATAGCGGTCGGCCAGAACGCGGTAGAGCGGGCGGTCCTCGATCTTTGCCACCGCGTCCCACACCGCCATGTCGACCGTGCCGACCGCGACTGAGCGCTCGCCATGGCCGCCCGGCTTCTCGTTCTGCATCATCGTCGACCAGATCTTGAATGGGTCGAGATTGGTTCCGTCATCGGTGATCAAGCTGTCGGGCTTCGCCTCGCGCAGGCGCGGCAGGAAACGCTCGCGCAGCAAGCCGCCGGCGGCGTAGCGGCCGTTGGAGTTGAAGCCGTAGCCGATCACCGGCTTGCCGTTGCGCACCACATCGGTGACCACGGCGACGACCGAGCAGGTCATCTTCGAGAAGTCGATATAGGCGTTGGCCATCGGCGAGGCGATGGATTCGGTGGTCTCTCTGATCTCGACGATGCGCATGGTGTCTCCTGGTGGCGTGGTTGGCGGTTCGATAATGCGACTGGATGCCGGCCTGGATCGTAAGGATGGACGCTCCGGGCGGCCAATGCGTAATCTGCATCGTTCGTTGCGGGGAATGAGGGGAATGGAGCTTTCCTGGCTCGATGATTTCCAGGCGCTGGTCGAGACCGGGAACTTCAACCGCGCCGCCGAGGCGCGGCTGTTGACGCAGCCGGCCTTCAGCCGGCGCATCCGCGCGCTGGAGGATTGGATCGGCGCGCCCCTGTTCGACCGCAGCACGCATCGCATCGGGCTGACCCCGGCGGGCGCAGCGTTCCGGCCACTGGCCGAGGATATCGCGCGCCGCCTGGCGCATAGCCGGGAGGCGGTGCGCCAGGCGGCCGGCGCCGCCGCCACGACGCTGAAATTCGCCGCCACCCACGCGCTGTCGCTGACCTTCTTCCCGACCTGGCTGCGCGCGCTGGAGGAAAAAGGCCATGTCGGGCCGATCCAGCTCACCTCCGACACGATGCGCGGCTGCGAGCAGGCGATGCGGCAGGGCGAGGCGCAGTTTCTGTTGTGCCATCACCATCCGGCCGTGCCGACGCCGCTGGAGGCGACGCATTTCCGCTCCGTCGCGGTCGGGCGCGACCGGCTGCTGCCAGTCTCTCTGCCGGGCCGCCATATCATGCCGGGCACGGCGGACGCGCCGCTGCCGCTCTTGTCCTACACGCCGGAATCCGCCTTGGGCTGGATCGTCCAGGCGGCGCTGTCCGGGCGCGAGGACCGGCCGCATCTGGAGACGGTGTTCACCGCCCATCTGGCCACCGTGCTGCTGGCGATGGTGCGCGACGGGCGCGGCATTGCCTGGCTGCCGCGGAGCCTGATCGAGCGCGAGCTGGAGAGTGGCAGCCTGGCCCGCGCCGGCGACGAGGCCTGGGACGTCGAGGTCGATATCCATCTGTTCCGCACCCGCGCCCGGCTTGGCCCGGCGGCGGAAGCCTTCTGGGCGGCGCTGGAGTCCTGAGCGTTTGGTCGCAGAAGGGTAGCGGGATGCGATTTGGTTAAGTTTCCTTGCCCCTAGGGCAAGGAAGCGTCTATGACGTGGTGGGGGCAGCGCGCCATCCGGCCTTTGCCTTTATCTGAGGGAACGAGGAGCGTCCGATCATGCCGGACACCCAGGATAGCCGCAGCGCGAGCGGCGCCAGCGCTTTCCTGTCAGGGACGGGAGAGATGGGGGCGCTTATCGCCTCGCATGATTGGGCGGCCACCCCGCTCGGCCCGATCGTCGACTGGCCATCCTACCTGAAGACGACGCTCGGCCTCATGCTGCGGTCCCCCGTGCCGTTGGTCACGCTGTGGGGCGAGGCCGGCATCATGATCTATAACGACGCCTATGCGGTCTTCGCCGGCCAGCGCCATCCCCAGCTTCTGGGGTCGGCGGTGCGCGAAGGCTGGCCGGAAGTCGCCGACTTCAACGACAATGTGATGAGGGTCTGCCTGGCCGGCGGCACGCTGTCCTACCGGGACAAGGAGCTGACGCTGTACCGCCAGGGCGCGCCGGAACAGCTATGGCTGAACCTGGATTACTCCCCGGTGCTGGACGAGGCGGGCGCGCCGGCGGGCGTGATCGCCATCGTCGTCGAGACCACCGGCAAGGTCCGGGCCGAGCAGCGGCTGATGGCCGAGCGCAAGGGCCTGCGCCGCATGATCGAGCAGGCGCCCGGCTTCTTCGCCATGCTGAGCGGCCCGGATTACATCTTCACCATGGCCAACGCGGCCTTGCTGGAGATGGTGAATTACCGCGATCTGTATGGCAAACCGCTGCGCGAGGCGCTGCCGGAGATGGTGGCGCAAGGCTTCCTCGATCTGCTGGACAAGGCGCGCGACACCGGTGAGCCCTTCATCGGCCATGGCGTGCGCGTGCTGCTGCGCCACAAGCCCGGCGCGCCGCCGGAAGAGCGTTTCGTCGATTTCATCTACCAGCCGGTTTTCGAGGAAGGCGGCGCGGTTTCCGGCATCCTGGTCCAGGGCCATGACGTAACCGAGCAGAAGCGCGGCGAGGCGGCGCTGCGCGAGAGCGAGGCGCGGTTCCGCCTGGTTTCCGAAAGCGCGCCGGTCATGCTGTGGATGGGCGATGCCAGCGGCAAATGCGTCTATCTGAACGAGGCTCTGCGCGCGTTCTGGGGCGTCGCCGAAGAAAAAGTCGGCAGCTTCGACTGGAGCGAGATGCTGCATCCCGAGGACCGGGATGCGCTGTTCGAGCCGTTCGGCAAGGCGATGGCGGCGCAGGAAGGTTTCGTGACCGAGGCGCGTTTCCGGCGGGCCGACGGCGAATACCGGCTGATCCGCACCCGCGCCCAGCCGCGCTTCGATGCCGGCGGCGGGTTCGTCGGCATGATCGGCGTGAATGTCGACATTACCGAGAGCCGCAAGGCGGAGCAGTCGCTGCGCCGGGAAACCCGCATCCTGGAGATATTGAACAAGACCGGCGCCGCCATCGCCGCCGAGCTGGACCTCGACACCATCGTGCAGATGGTCACCGATGCCGGGGTGGAGCTGACCGGCGCGCAGTGCGGCGCTTTTTTCTACAATGTGCTGGACGCGCAGGGCGATACCTACATGCTCTACGCCTTGTCCGGCCCGCCGCGCGACGCCTTCGCAAAGTTCCCGATGCCGCGCGCCACCGCGATCTTCCGGCCGACCTTCGAGGGCGCGGGAATCGTGCGCTCCGACGACATCACCCAGGATGAGCGCTACGGTAAGAACCCGCCGCACAAGGGCATGCCGCCGGGGCATCTGCCGATCCGCAGCTATCTCGCCGTGCCGGTGATTTCACGCTCCGGCGAGGTGCTGGGCGGGCTGTTGTTCGGGCATGAAGAGCCCGGCATGTTCAAGGCCGAACATGAGACGCTGCTGGTCGGCATCGCCGGGCAGGCGGCCATCGCGGTCGATAATGCGCGGCTGTTCCAGGCGCTGGAGCGCGAACTGGCCGAGCGCCGCCGGGCCGAGGAGGCGTTGCAGGCGCTGAACGCCACGCTGGAAGGCCGGGTCGCCATCGAGGTGGCCGAGCATTCCAAGACCGAGGAGGCGCTGCGCCAGGCGCAGAAGATGGAGGCCATCGGTAAGCTGACCGGCGGCGTGGCGCATGATTTCAACAATCTGCTGCAGGTCGTCTCCGGCAATTTGCAGCTTCTGGCGAAGGATGTGGCGGGTAACGAGCGGTCGGCCGCCCGCGTCTCTAACGCGCTGGCCGGCGTGGCGCGCGGCGCCAAGCTGGCGAGCCAGCTTCTGGCCTTCGGCCGGCGCCAGGCGCTGGAGCCGAAGGTGGTGAATATCGGCCGGCTGGTCACCGGCATGGAGGACATGCTGCGCCGCTCGCTGGGCGAGGGCATCGAGATCGAGACCATGGTGTCCGGCGGGCTGTGGAACACGCTGATCGATCCCGGCCAGCTGGAGAACGCGCTGCTGAACCTGGCGATCAACGGCCGTGACGCGATGCAGGAATTCGGCAAGCTGACCATCGAGGTCGGCAACGCCTTCCTGGACGACGCCTATGCCCGCAGCCACCCCGACGTGGCCGCCGGCCAGTATGTCATGCTGGCGGTGACCGACACCGGCAGCGGCATGCCGGCGGATATTCTGGCGCAAGTGTTCGAGCCGTTCTTCTCCACCAAGGCGGAGGGACGCGGATCGGGGCTCGGCCTGTCGATGGTCTATGGCTTCGTGAAGCAGTCGGGCGGCCATGTGAAGCTTTACAGCGAGGTCGGCCAGGGCACCACGGTGAAGCTGTACCTGCCGCGCTCCACCCAGATGGAGGACATGCCGACCGCGATGATGGACGTCCCCGCCTCCGGCGGCAGCGAAACCATCCTGGTGGCCGAGGATGACGACGAGGTGCGGGCCACCGTGGTCGAGATGCTGAGCGATCTGGGCTATCGCGTGCTGACCGCGAAGAACGCCGCCGCCGCCTTGACGGTGATCGAAAGCGGCGTGCCGATCGACCTTTTGTTCACCGACGTGGTGATGCCCGGCGCGCTGAAAAGCCCGGAGCTGGCGCGCAAGGCGGTGGAGCGGCAGCCCGGCCTGGCCGTGCTGTTCACCTCCGGCTATACGGAGAATTCCATCGTTCATGGCGGCCGGCTCGATCCGGGGGTCGAACTGCTGCCCAAGCCCTATACGCGCGAGGCGATGGCCCGCAAGATCCGCCATGTGCTGGCCAATGGCGCGCAGCGCCACCGGGTGGGGCCGCGCTCGCATCCGCTGGCGGCGCCGCCAGCCGAGGCCAGGTCGCTGACCGTGCTGCTGTGCGAGGACGACATGCTGATCCGCATGAGCACGGCGGAGATATTGCAGGCCGGCGGCATGATCGTGCTGGAAGCCGGGTCGGCGCGGGAGGCGCTGGATATGCTGGCCGCCCAGCCGGTCGACATCCTGGTCACCGATGTCAGCCTGCCCGATATGTCGGGGCCGGTGCTGGCGACCCAGATGCGGGAGATGGCGCCGGGCCTGCCGCTGATCTTCGCCACCGGGCACCGCAACGCGCCGGGCCTCGACGCCTTCCCCGACGCTGCGGTGATGATCAAGCCCTATGACGATGCGGAATTGCTGAGCCGCATCCGCCAGGCCTGCGCGCGGCCCGGCCTTTAGGCGGTCATCGTCAGGTTTCGACGCCGTAGGGAAAGGCGATGCCCAGCGTCAGCGCGCTTCTGTCCTGCGTCACCTCCAGCTCGCCGCGCAATTGCCGGGCAATCGCCTCGACGAAATGGCGCTCGCGATAATCCCGCCAGGAATCCGGCGGTATGCCGCCATCGACGCGGAAGACGAGCAGCAGCTTCTGTTCGCTTTTGCGCGTCAGCGAGACGGTAATCGCCACCGGCTCGCTATGGCCGCGCCGGACCAGCGTTATGATCTCGCCGACCAGCAGGCCGATGGCGACCGCGCGATTGTCGCGGATCACGATGGGATCGGACGCGGTGTCCAGCGTCAGCGGCATCTGCGGATGCAGGCGCACCAGCCCCTTGGCGATAGCATCGAGAAATTCGCCCACCGGCACCCGGTTGACGTTGAAATCGCCGATGGCGTTGATGATCAGGCCAAGCTGCGCCAGACGGGTGTCGAACCATTCCATCTCCAGCGCCGCCTGCGGATCGGTGATCCGGTTGCGGGTCAGCGAGAACAGGCTGGAGATAAGCTGCAAATTGTTGCGCATGCGGTGGCGCACCGCGCCGATGGCGTTGGTGCGCTCGGTAACCTGGAAGCGGGCCTCGATGCCGGCGGCGAGCTGGTCGGCGATCACCGCCAGGAATTCCCGGTAGCCCTCGTCCGTGCGGATCGATTTCAGCGCTCCCACCAGCAGCGCGCCATGCGGCCGGCCGGCATGGGTGGCGTCCAGCGGCAGCACCGAAATGGTGCCCAGCGCGCCAGCCTGGCTATGGCCGGCGGGGTGGAAGTCGTATTCCGGCAGGCTGCGGGGGTCGAGCAGCAGGCTGGCCTCGCCATTGGCGGCGCGGTCGATTGGCCAGTCGCGCGCCGCGTCCAGCTCGATCTCGGCCGGGGCGGTTTCGGCGGCCGGGCCGCTGGCGGCGATCAGCCGGGCCCGCCGCACCAGATAATCGAAGGAATAGACCAGGGCGAAATGCACATCGGCCTGTTCCTTGACGATCGATTTCACCGCCATCTGGCACACCGCCGGCGCGTCCTTGGCGATGCGGATGTTGTTGGCCAGGTCGTTCAATATATTTAGCCGCCGCTCGCGCACCACCCCGGCGGTGTCGTCGCAGAACACCGCCAGCGCGCCATGCGGGTTCGCCGCGCGGTCGAACAGCGGGTCGAGCGAGATGGTGAAATAATGCTCCAGTTTTTCCCGATCCGTCGGGCTCGGCAATTCGATCCTGGCATGGCGGCGCGGCGAACCGGATGTCGATACCGCCTCGATATCGTCGGCGATGGCGCTCCAGCCCTCGGGGATGGCGGCCCGCAAGGGCGCGCCGAGCCGTTCGCCCTCATCGCCCAGGAATTTCGCATAGGCGTCGTTATGCAACTGGGTCAGCGACTGGCCCCACCACAGCGCCATCGGCTGGTGCGAGGACAGGATAATCGTGACCGCCGTCCGCAAGGAGACCGGCCATTCCTGGATCGGGCCGAGCGGCGTATCGCTCCAGTCCCGGTCCACAATGGTCCGTCCCATCGTTCCAAGTCGCTGGAACAGCGCAAGCCAAGAGTCTGATTCAGAGGTCATGAGAGAATTTGGATTCCATGGTTTCAAGCAAGGCGCACCGAACTCCCACCCTCAACTCTCAGTAACGGCAGAAGGTTCAAAAATTTCCAAGGCAGACTTTATATTGCTCATGCTTGGTCGCATTCGACAGAAAATCACAGGTTACTATCGGAATTAACCAAAATCGTGCGTTTTTCCTAAATCAAAGTGATAAATTTGAATTTATAGGGCGTAATAATTAAATAACCAATTGGCAAATTTCACGCGCCGCAAAGCCGTGGCGTCAGGAAAAAAGGTTATAAAGGGTGGAATCGGCGATATGTAAAATAAGATTTGTTTTATTCTTATTTCGTTCTGAGGGCATTGGCAGGCGATTTTATTTTATGGGTAGTCAAGTATCCTGCCAGGGCTCACTATGGGATCAGCACATGATCCATGGAGGGATCAATGTTGAATGGGCAATTGACCATATTGCTGCCGGCTCTGCGCCGCTATGCGAGCGGGCTTACCGGCAGCGGCGAGGCGGGCGACCTGCTGGTCGCGGAGGTGCTGAAACGAATCCTGGGTGGCGATTGGGATTTCAATAACGCCCTCCCGGCGCGCTACTCTTTGTTCCGCGGCCTGCATCAATGCTGGGAGCAGGCGGGCGAATCTTTAACGGAGAAGGTGACGGATCTCGGGGCGGCCCTGCCGCCAAGTCCCTTGTACCGCATTCTCCAGAAGCTGGCGCCGATGCAGCGCGCGGTGCTGATCCTGAACCGTCTGGAAGGCTTCAAGCTGGCCGAGGTGGCAACGATCCTCGATTTGCTCGAAGTGCGGGTGGCCCGGCTGCTGGCGGAAGCGGAGGGGGCATTGATGGCCCTGTTCGTCGGCCGGATTCTCATCGTCGAGGATGATGCGCTGACCGCCATGGAGCTGGAGCAGATCGTCACCCTCATGGGCCATCAGGTGATCGGCCCGGCGGTGACGCGCGACGAGGCGGTGGCGCTCGCATCGAGCGAGAAGCCGGATTTGATCCTGTCCGACATCGAGCTGGACGACCAGGTTTCCGGCGTCGAGGCGATGCAGCAGATCCGCACGCTGCGCCATGTGCCGGTCATCTTCGTCACCGCCTTCCCCGACCGCGCGCCGGGCAGCGCCGGGCTGCTGGACAGCTACATCATCCCCAAGCCGTTCAACAACGGCATGATGACCGCCTTCATCACCAACGCCCTGCTCTCGCGCCCTCTGCCGGCGTAGGCACTGGAGCGCCCCGGTCAGCCGTCGTATGATTCCGGCGGTTGAAACCAGGGGGGAAGCGACCATGCGCGCCCGGATGAATCCCTATGCGGCGGCCCCGGAGGCGATTGCCGCCTTGCGGGCGCTGGATTCCTACGTGAAGGGCTGCGGGCTGGAGCACAGCCTGCTGGAGCTGGTGAAGATCCGCGCCTCGCAGATCAATGGCTGCTCCTACTGCCTGCATATCCACACCCGCGAGGCCCGCGCCGCCGGCGAGACGGAGGAGCGGGTGCATCTGATCGCCGCCTGGCGCGAATCGCCGCTCTATACACCGCGCGAACGCGCTGCCCTGGCCTGGACGGAGGCGATGACGCTGGTCGCCCAGAGCCACGCGCCGGAGGCTGACTACCAGGCCGCCAAGACCCAGTTCGACGAGGCCGAGCTGGTGAAGCTGACGCTGCTCATCGGCACCATCAATCTGTGGAATCGCATCGCTATCGGCTTCCAGCTTATCCATCCGGTGGCGGCGCCGGCCCCAACCAATTGAAATCTGCGGTTGTTTTTTGTCAGGCCTATACGCATTATCGACGTTGATCGGTTCCGTTGAATTTGCGTGGCGAGGCTCAGCCGGCAATGGCCGTGGCGCTTCCTAGTAAACTGGCAACCGCCGCGGCGGTCGGGTTGATGGGTATAGCACTTTCCGGTGCCGTCTATTTCTTCGCCCAGGAATCGGATAATCGCCGCGTCGAGCAGATACTGGAATTCCGCGCCGACTGGCGGGCGAGCAATTTCGAGGAAAAGATCAAGCGTGCCGCGGCGCCGGTCAACGCCACTGGCAGTTATGTGTCCGCGCATGCCTTCCTGGTGCCGGAGGATTTCCAGCATTTCGTGCGCAAATTGTTCGAGGCGGCGCCGCCGCGGGCGATCTATTGGGCGCCGCGCGTCGCCGATGCGGGGCGCCGCAACTTCGAGGCCAGCGCGCGGCTGTTGGGCGAAGCCGGTTTCGAAATCAGCCAGTGGGATGCCTCCGGGTCGCTGGTGAGCGCCACCCAACGGCCGGAATATTTTCCGCTCTGGCTGTCCGAACGGTTCGAGAATGTGCCGCGGCTGGACGGTTTCGACCCCGCCTCCGACCCGGTCTTCGCCGCCGCTTTCGCGCGGGCGCGGGACCAGGGCATCACCCTCGCCATGTCGGCCACGGTGCTGTCGGTGCTGACGCTGACCGAGCCGATCTACCGCATCATCGTGCCGGTGTACGATTCCGCCATCATCCCGGTGACGGTCGAGCGCCGGCGCGAGACGCTGCGCGGGTTTGTGATCGGCAGCTTCGCGGTGCGCAAGATTCTGGAATCGGCCATCGAATACACGCCGCGCATCGTCGAGACGATCCATTTCTACACCGACGCGCATGAGGACCCCAGCCTCACCGACCAGCCGCTGATGGTGTATGAACCGTCCAGCGGCGTGTTCCTGAAGCCGAAGGACGCCCTTGCCCAGGGGCCGGCCGGCGACGGCTATGAGACGGTGCGCCATTTCAAGGCGCTGGGACATGATTGGACGCTGATCTCCACCTTCCCGGAGCATGTGCTGAGCGAGCAGCGTTCCTCCCTGCCGCTGGCCCTGCTGCTGTCGGGCCTGCTGTCGACCGCGCTGGTCGCCGCCTATGTCGGCCGGCAAACCGTGGTGCGCAACCGGATAGAGGGCATCGTCGCCGCCCGCACCGCCGATCTGTCGGCCGCCAACCGCGACCTTGGCCGCGAGGTGGAGGAACGCAAGCGCGTCGAAATCGCCCTGAAGCAGCAGGCCGAGACGCTGACCGCCGCGCTGGAGGCGCTGCCGGTGGCGGTGATCTATCTCGACCATAAGCGCCGCATCCTGTTCTGGAGCCGGGCGGCGGAGAAGATTTTCGGCTACCCGGCCGAGGCGATCCTGAAGCGCCCCTTCGCGTTGCAGGCGCCCGACGACCAGGCGGCGGTGGACGAGGCGTTCGATACCGTGGCGGCCGGGCAGATCCTGCGCGACTACCCGTTCCGCTGCCGGCACAAGGACGGCCGCTTGCTGGATGTGCGCTTCTCCGCCGCCGGTATTTTCGAGGGCAAGCAGATTCGCGGCATCGTCGGCATATTGGAGGACGTCACCGACCGGCAGGTGATGGAAGGCCAGCTGTTGCAGGCGCAGAAGATGGAGGCGCTGGGCCAGCTTACCGGCGGGCTGGCGCATGATTTCAACAATCTGCTGCTGGTCATCATGGGCAATCTGCAATTGCTGGAGGAGCTGCGCAGCGACGATCAGGAGATCGGCGAGTTCATCAGCGAGGCGCAGAAGGCCGCCGATAGGGGGGCGGAGCTGGTGCGCAGCCTGCTGGCCTTCGCCCGCCGCCAGCCGCTGCGGCCGCGCGCGGTCGACATCAACGAGGTGGTCGCCACCATGACGCGCATGCTGGAGCGCGTGCTGGGCGGGCAGATCGAGGTGACGCTGCAACCCGGCAAGAATATCTGGCAGGTGATGATCGACCCGATCCAGGTGGAGGCGGCGCTGGTGAATCTGGCCACCAATGCGCGCGACGCCATGCCGAAGGGCGGCCGGCTGACCATCGCCACGGCCAACCGCCGGCTGGACGCGGATTACGTGGCCCAGCATCCCGACGCGGTGGCCGGCGATTACGCGATGCTGCAGGTCAGCGATACCGGCACCGGCATCCCGCCCGAGGTGATGGCCCGCATCTTCGAGCCGTTCTTCTCGACCAAGGGGCCGGGCAAGGGCTCGGGCCTGGGCCTGTCGATGATCTTCGGCTTCATGAAGCAGTCGGGCGGCCATATCAATGTCTATAGCGAGGTCGGCATGGGCACGACCTTCCGGCTGTATCTGCCGCGCCATCGCGGCGCTAAGGAAGTGTCGGAGGTTGCGCCGGTCACGGTCAGCCAGGGCGGTCACGAGACGGTGCTGGTGGTCGAGGACGATCCCGCGCTGCGCCGGCTGGTCACCCATGAGCTGACCAATCTGGGCTACAAGGTGCGCGCGGCGGAGAATGCCGTCACCGCCCTGGAGGTGCTGGAGAGCGGCGACCAGATCGATCTGGTGTTCTCCGACGTGGTGATGGCCGGCAAGCTGGACGGGCTCGATCTCGCGCGGCTGGTGCAAAGCCGCTGGCCGGCGATCAAGGTGGTGCTGACCTCCGGCTTCCCGGACGCCAAGCTGGACGAGGATGTGGCGTTGATCCGCAGCGTCCGCCTGCTCAGCAAGCCCTACCGCAAGGCCGAGCTGTCGGCCCTGCTGCGCAGCGTGCTGGACGGCACGCCGCAGGCCGACGACGACTGAGCCGCCCTAGTCTGCCCCGAAACCCGCGCCGGACTCCGCGCCGGGCACGAACATGTAGCCCGCACCCCGCACGGTGCGGATCAGGCTGGGGCCGCCGCCATCGCGGTCCAGCTTGCGGCGCAGATTGCTGACATGCACATCGACGCTGCGGTCCATCGGATCCCAGTTGCGTCCGGCGACGGCCTCCATCAGCTGGTCGCGGTGGACCGGCTGGCGCGGCGTCGCGGTCAGCAGCACCAGGATGCGGTATTCCGCCTGGGTCAGGTGAACCGACTGGCCGTCCGTGTCGAGAAGCTGGTGGGCGGCCAGATCCAGCACCCAGCCTTGGAAGCGCACTTCCTGCTTTTCCGCCGCGGCCGCCTTCGCCGGCGCGTCCGGCCGGTCGAGACGGCGCTGGATGGTGCGGATGCGGGCCAGCAACTCACGCAGATCGAACGGCTTGGCGAGGTAATCGTCGGCCCCCATCTCCAGCCCGACGATCTTGTCGATGGTTTCGCCCTTGCCGGTCAGCATGATCACCGGGACGGCGCTGCGGGCGCGCAGCCAGCGCAGGGCGCTCCACCCGTCGGCGTCTGGCAGCATGACATCGAGAAGGATCATTTCCGGCGGCTGGGCGGTGAACCGCTCCTGCATTTCCCGCACGCTTTCCGCTATCGCGATATCGAAGCCTTCCTTGCGAAGGTAAGCGGCGAGAAGCTTGGATATCGCGGCGTCGTCATCGACGATTAATAATGGACTGCCTGTCACGCTTTACCTCTAGATCGCCCGTGCCGGCGTTCTGGTGCTTAGCAAACAGCCCATGATGTCGCGATTCGGCACATACGTCAAAAGATGTAGTGCGGATATCGATGTCTACTATAGGTAATCGGCAGCGAAAAAGCGCCGGGCACGGCTCAGCGCCGGGCGGCGGCCACGGTCAGCGGCGCGCCGGCCTGGCCGCATTCCGTCACCTGCGGGCGCGGCTCGGCATATTTCAGCGCGTCGGTCAGCCGGCTCACCGCGCCGCACAGATCGTCGGCGGCGACGCTGACCTGGCCGATCCGGTAGGCGGCGATGCGCGGGTCGATCCGCGGGGCGGGCTGCCCGGCGCGCGTCGCCCAGGCGGTGACGGTCTCGCCGAAGGTGACGGCCGGCGGGGCCTGCCATTGCGCCATGGCCGGCGCGGGCGGCAGGGTCGGGTCGATGACGGTGGCCGAAACGGCCAGAAGGGCGGTCTTCACTAACGCGGGCATGGTCACATCCGATGTTCGCGGGGTATGCACCCCAGGGGCGGCGCCTGGCCAGCCCACTTACAAATCTTTACATGGCTTGACACTAGACCGCAAGAACGAACGGTCAAGCTTACAAATCTGTTCTTGGCGCTTATTACCGCACAAACTAAACCTTTTTTTACGCAACTTAACTCGGTTTGGATCGCCCGTGACGCAATACTCCTTTCACGCAATCAATTAGCGAATGGGAGTTCATCATGGTTAACAGCATTTCCAAGTCTGGCGTCGTACACACCGGCCTGAAGACCGGCGTCGCCATTATCGCCCTGGCCGCCATGGTCACCTGCGGCGGCGCGTTGTTCGCCGCCAGCAAGGCGAAGGCCGCCACCGCCACCTCGTCCTTCGCGGTGACCGCCACGGTGCTGCAATCCTGCATCGTGCTGGCGACGCCGATGATCTTCGGCAATTACGACCCGACCTCGCTGACCCCGACCGACGCCACCACCGAGCTGCTGGTCACCTGCACCAACGGCACCTCCTACAATGTCGGCCTGAATGCCGGCGGCGGCAGCGGCGCGTCGATCGCCTCGCGCAAGCTCAGCTTCGGCGGCAGCACCCTGAACTACACGCTGTATCGCGACAGCAACCGCACCAACGTGTGGGGCACCACGGTCGGCACCGACACCCAGATCGGCACCGGCACCGGCCTGCCGGTCGGCCACACCGTCTATGGCCGCATGCCGGCCCTGCAGGCGGCGCTGCCGGGCGTCTACACCGATACGATCACCGTTACCGTCACTTACTGAACCACGAGAAGGGGGGACAGGATGATGTTCGGCTTTTTTCAGAAACTCGGCCCCGCCGTTCTGACGGTCGCGGCACTCCTGTCCAACGGCGCCGATGCCTGGGCCGGCGAGTTGAAGCTCAGCACCGTGCGGATCGAGCTGAACGACAAGCAGTCCAGCACGGCGCTGATCGTCAGCAATGTCGGCGAGACCGACACGCTGGTGCATTTCCGGGTGATGAGCTGGGGCCAGGCGGAGGCGCAGGACGTGCTCTCTCCGACCCAGGACGTGATGGTGAACCCGCCGATGGCGACCATCGCGGCCGGCCAGAAGCAGATGATCCGCATCGGCTACAAGGGCAATTTGCAGCAGCAGACCGAGCGCACCTACCGGCTGTTCGTCGAGGAAGTGCCGCACCAGAACCGCGAGCGCGTGCAGGCGGTCGAGACCTATCTGAAAATCAGCCTGCCGGTTTTCGTCGCCCCCCTGGCGAAGACCGAATCGCGCCTCAGCGGCGTGATCGACCGCACGCCCGCCGGCCAGCCGGTGCTGCGCCTGCATAATGCCAGCGGCAGCCATGTCCGCCTGGTGTCCTACACGCTGTCCACCCCGGGCCGCTGGCAGGGCGAGAAGCAGACCGGCCTGCATTACGTGCTGCCCGGCGCGACCATGGCGCTGCCGCTGCCGGCCGACGCCCGCATCTCCGGCGCGACCACGGTGGAATTGCTGACCGATGCCGGCGTCGTCGCCGTGCCCTTGAAGTAAAATCCCGGTCAAAAGGGAACGACCGATGGCCGCCCGCCGCCTCGCCCCAACCTCGCTGCTGCTGGCCGTTATCGCCTGCGCAGCGCCGGTCGGCGGGTCGCCCGCCAATGCCCAGGCGCAAGCGCAAGCGCCCGGGGCGCAAACCGGCGATGAGCAGATGATCCTCGCCGTCACCATCAACGGCCAGCGCATTGATGACGGGCTGCTGGCGATCCGCAAGCCGGACGGCTTCTATATCCCGGCCGCGGCCCTGGCGGCGGCGCGGGTGACGCTGGGCCGCCAGGCGATCACCATTCCCGGCCCCGGCGCGGATTATGTGGCGCTGTCTTCCCTGCCCGGCGTGGCGGTCGATTTCGACGGCGCGATGCAGGAGCTGAATTTGACGGTGGACGCCACCGCCTTCGCCGGCCAGCGGCTGGAATTGCAGCCGACCCTGCCGGTGCAGGTCGAGGCCTCGCAGGGCGGCGCCTACGCCAATTACGACGCGGTGCTGCAGGGCGGCACGGATTACAGCTATTTCGCCACGCTGCTGGATGGCGGCGCGCCAGTGCTTGGCGGCAGCTTCCTGACCAGCGGCATCCTGCGCGCCGACGAGGACAGCGCCGAAATCGTCCGGCTGGAGACCGCCTATGTGCGCGATTTCAGCGAGGAGCTGGTGCGCGTCAAATTCGGCGACGCGATCTCCAATGGCGGCTCCTGGGGCCGGCCGGCGCATTTCGGCGGCGTGCAGTTCGCCACCAATTTCGCCGTGCAGCCCGGCTATGTCTCCTTCCCGACGGCGAATTTCGCCGGCCAGGCGGCGCTTCCCTCGACCGTCGATGTGTTCGTGAACGATGTGCTGCGCTATCGCGGCGCGATCGATCAGGGCCCGTTCGAGCTGAACCAGATTCCGGCGCTGACCGGCGGCGGCGACGCCCGCGTGGTGGTGACCGACGCGCTGGGCCGGCAGCAGGCGGTGACGCTGCCCTTCTATGTCAGCCCGCGCCTGCTGCGCGAGGGCGTGTCCGACTATTCCTACGAGCTGGGGCTGCTGCGCAAGGGCTACGGCCTGGAAAGCAACCAGTATGACGACCCCTATGCGGCGGCGACGCATCGCTACGGCCTGACCGATGGCCACACCATCGAGGGCCATGCCGAGGCGACGCCCGACCGCCAGGCCATCGGCGGCAGCCTGACCAGCGCCGTGCCGGGCATCGGCGAACTGCATGGCGAGGCGGCGGTGTCGAACGGCGCCGGCGGCACCGGCTGGCTGGCGGGTCTGGGCTATTCGCGCAATGTCGATCCCTGGACCTTCGCTGTGCGGCAGCGCTGGCAGTCCGACAATTTCGACGAGGGCGGGGTGGTGTTCTCGGTCTCCGGCGCGCCGCTGCTGTCGGAGACGCTGGCCAGCGTCAGCCGCTCCTTCGGCGCTTATGGCAATGTCGCCATGTCCTTCGCGCACCAGACCTATGACGGGCTGGACGCCGCCACCGTGGCCACCGTGAACTGGTCGCTGCCGGTGACCGAAAGCGTGTTCCTGAACGCCTATGCGCTGCATGCCCGGCAGGATGTCGCCGACACCACCGTGGGGCTGACGCTGACCGTGCTGCTGGGCAACAGCACCACCGGCTCGGCCGACATGTATCGCCGGGGCGACCGCAGCAGTGGCACCGTGCAGGCCCGCCACGCGCCGGTCGCCAATGGCGACTGGGGCTATGGCGCCAGCGTCTCGCGCGGCGAGATCGAGCGCGCCGGGGCCGACGTGACCCGCCGCACCTTCGGCGGCGACTTCACCGCCGCCGTGGATCGCTACGAGGGCGGCACGGCTGGCCGGTTGACCGCCAGCGGCGGCGTGGCCCTGGTCGGCGAGAAAATCTTCCTGGCCCGGCGCATCGACGATGCGTTCGGCGTGGTCTCGGTCCCCGGCCATGCCGGCGTGACGGTGACGCGGGAGAACCAGCCGGTCGGCGAGACCGACGCCGATGGCGATCTGTTCCTGCCGAAGCTGTTGTCGAACTATCCGAACCGCATCGGCATCGAGACGGCCGACCTGCCGATCGACGCCGAGATCGAGCGGCTCGAAACCGTGGTGACGCCCGGCTATCGCGGCATCGCCGCCGTCACCTTCGAGGCCAGGCAGAGCCAGTCGCGGCTGATCCGCGTGCTGCATCGCGACGGCAAGCCGGTGGCCCCGGGCATCGAGGTGGTGCGGCTGTCCGACGGGGCGGTGTTCCGCTCCGGCTTCGATGGCGAGATCTATCTGGAAGGCGATGCCGGCGACAGGTTCGAGGCGCACGATCCGGCCGGCCTGTGCCGCTTTAATCTGTCCCGCCTGTCGGTACGGGATGGCCGCCTGACCGGCCAGTGCGAGGGGGCGGCGTGATGAAATCGCTCCTGGCCGCCTTCCTGATGCTGCTGACCGGGGCGGGGCCCGCCGCCGCCGCGCTCGCCTCCTGCACCGCCTCGGCGACGCCGGTGAATTTCGGCGCCTACGATCCGCTGGCGCTGGGCGACACCCCCTCCACCGGCTCGGTCACGGTAAGCTGCAACCTGGTGCTCGGCATCTCGCTGCTGGTCGCCTACAACATCAAGCTGTCGGCCGGCAGCGGCAGCTTCGCCGCGCGCACCCTGCGTTCCGGCGGCAACGCCATCCAGTACAATCTCTACACCAATGCCGGTTACGGCACGGTCTGGGGCGATGGCGGGGCCGGTACCGGCCAGGTTTCCGATGGCTATCTGCTGGGTCTGGCCAACGCCACCCGCAACTATCCCGTCTTCGGCCGCATCCCGGCGCGCCAGATGGTCGGGGCCGGCGCCTATGCCGACTCGATCGTCGTCACCATCAGCTATTAACCCGGTTCCGGAAGGACAACCGCCATGCCGACCCCGATCATTCTTCTCGTCGATGACGATTTCCAGGGACGTCGCCGCGCCGCCATCGTGCTCCGGCATTTCGGCTTCGAGGTGCAGGAGGCCGGCGACGGCATCGAGGCGCTGCGCTACATCGCGCCGCATGGCCAGATCGACCTTACGGTCAGCAACGTTTTCCTGCCGGGGTTGGAGGGCTACAAGCTGGTCGACATGGCGAAGATGCGCCGGCCGGAGATGAAGGTGATCTACCGCGCGCCGACCCGGCAGAACGCGCTGAAGCATCTGGGCACCATCCATGGCGAAATCGTCGACGGGCCATGCTCGACCAGCCGCTTGATCTCCGCCGTGCGCGCGGCGCTGCCCTGGGCGTTCAGCCGTCAGGCGGTCGCGGCGGCCGCCTAGGCGGCGTCGCGCAGCAGGAAGACCGCGAATTCCGGGGCCGGGTTCACCCAATGCCGCTCGACCCGCCAGCCGGCCTCGCTGGCCAGGCGGGTGAATTGCGCCACCGTGAATTTATGCGAATTCTCGGTGTGGATCGTTTCTCCCCGCTTCATTGCGAAGCGCCAGCCGGCAATGCCGAAGGTCTGGTCCGCCAGGCTTTCCAGATGCATCTCGATCCGGCTCTTCGCCTCGTTCCAGATCGCCCGGTGCCGGAATTTGGCGAGGTCGATGTCACCGCCCAGCTCGCGATTGATGCGGGCCAGCAGATTGAGGTCGAAAGCCGCCGTCACGCCCTGGGCGTCGTCATAGGCGGCTTCCAGCACCGCCTGATCCTTGCGCAGATCCGCGCCGATCAGCAGCCGCCCGCCGGCCAGCAGCCGGCGCGCATTGGCCAGGAAGCCGGTCGCCTCCTCGGGCGTGAAATTGCCGATGGTGGAGCCGGGGAAGAAGCCGAACAGCGGCCGATCGCGCACTTCCGCCGGCACCGTCAGGCGCTGGGTGAAGTCGCCGGCCAGCGGCACCACCTGCAGATCGGGATAGTCGCCATCGATGGACGCCGCCGCCGCCGCCAGATGCGCGGCGCTGATGTCGATCGGCACATAGGCGGAAATCCAGGGCAGGGAATCCAGCACCCGGCGCGTTTTCACGCTGGCCCCGCTGCCGAACTCGACCAGCGCCGCATCCTCGATATCCAAGCCGGCCAGATGCGGCAGCGCCTGCTCCATCACCGCGCGCTCCGCGCCCGGCACGTAATATTCCGGCAGCTCGCAGATATCCTCGAACAGGCGGGAGCCCTCGGGATCGTACAGATACTTGCTGGGCAGCATCTTCTGCGCTCGCGACAGGCCGGTCAGCACATCGGCCTGGAAAACATCGTCGATGGCTTCCTGGCGCGGCAGCCCGTGCACCTTGGCGAGGTCGGCGGCGTCGGCCGCCAGCCGCAGGCCACAGAACTGCCAGCGTTGATGGGGATAAAAGAAATTGCGGTAGCTGGCGCGGATATGATCGTCCGGCGTGACGCAGGAGCCGCCGCGCAGCACCATCTGGTTGATCATGAACTTGCCGTTATATTCGCCGATGGCCCCCTCGGCCGCCTTGTAGCCGGGATAGGGCAGATAGGCGCTCTGCGTCCATTCCCAGACATCGCCGAACATCTGCTGCAAACCGGCACCGCCGGCCGCCGCCGCCGGGCGCAGCAGGCCGCTGGAGCGCAGATTGCCGCTGCGGGCGACGCCGCGCGCGGCGGCTTCCCATTCCATCTCGGTCGGCAGGCGGCGGTCGGCCCAGCGCGCGAAGGCGTCGGCCTCGTAATAGCTGACATGGACCACCGGCGCTTCCAGCTCGATGGGCCGGCGGCCGGACAGCGTCATGCTGGTCCAGCCTTCGCCGTCCTGGCGCCAGTAGAGCGGCGCGGTCCAGCCCTCCGCCTGGCGCGCCGCCCAGCCGTCGGACAGCCACAGTGCCGGGGTGTCGTAGCCGCCATCGGCCATGAATTCCAGCCATTCGGCGTTGGTCACCAGCCGGTCGGCCAGGCCGTGGCGCTGCAACAGCGCCTTGTGGCGCGGATATTCATTGTCGAAGCAGAAGCCCTCGCCGGCATGGCCGATCATCACCTGGGTTTCCTCGACCGCGGCGTAGCTCAGCGGCCGGACCGCGTGCAGCGGCGCCTGACGCCAGGGCCGATAGGCGGGCGACAGCGGGTTCTGCGCGAAGCCGTGCAGCAGGTCGGTCAGCATCAGCTCCTGATGCTGCTGCTCGTGGTTGCAGCCGATTTCGATCAGCCGCTCGATCTTCTCGCGGGTCGTGTCGTCGGCGCTGTCCAGCAAGCGCTGGACATGGCTGTCCACATGATGGCGATAGGCCGTCACCTCGGCCGCGTTCGGGCGCGAGATCAGGCCGCGCTGCGGGCGCGGATATTGCGCGCCGACCGCCTGGTAATAGGAATTGAAGAGATAGCGGAAGCCCTCGTCGAATGGCGTGTAGCCGGGCAGGAATTCCTCCAGCAGGAACACCTCGAAGAACCAGCTGGTGTGCGCCAGGTGCCACTTCATCGGGCTGGCGTCGGGCATGGATTGCAGCATCTGATCTTCCGGACCGACACCGGCGGCGAGGTCCAGGCTGTCGTCCCGCACGCGGCGGAACCGCTCCTGCAAAGCGTCGGGGGAGGATGAGATTTTTTCGGCAATCGACATGAACGGCCTCCTCGGCGCGCGGTAGGGGCGATCGCCCATCACATTATGCGGGCCGTTGTTTCCTTACATATCAACTTGTTGTGACAGTCTTTGTTCCGCCTGGCGGCGGGCCGTCGGCTGGCGTCGCGCGCACGATTCCGGGGGCGCCGCCGGGTGTGTCGTCCGCCTCCAGGCGCTGCACGGCATAGAGCTTTTCATCCTCCAGGCCGGTCATGTTGCTGGGGCTCTCATTGCCGACCTGATCCGGGCGCCGGCCCAGCGCCTCGGCGGCGAGCAGCACGGCCTGGGCAGGGGTGTCGGCGCGCACCACCACTTCCCGCCAGCGTGGAAAATCCAGCCAGCGGGAATCGTCGGGCGCGGCGGTGGGAACGATCTTCCAGAGGGGCATGGGGTCACCAATCAGTCCAGATACATCGGTAACCGCCGGGCCTGCCGCTCTGTTCCCCGAAAGCTTATCCGCCGCTGATGGCGGTGATGATGAACAGCCGGCTGCCCGGCGGCAGCGCGGTTTCCAGCGCGCCGCGCCGCCCCTCCACGAAGACGTTGATGTGGCGGCGGATGGCCGGGCTGGAATCGCACAGCCGGTCGCGCATGCCGGGCCAGCGCGCCTCCAGCGCGTCCATCGCTTCGGCCACCGTCGCCGCCTCCAGCTCCAGCTCGCGCGGCGCGCCGGGGAACAGCGGCAGCAGGGCTGCCGGCAGGGTGACATGCACCGGCATCAGCCGTCTAAAGACAGGGTTTCGAGCGACACGATGACCGGCAAATGCGGGGCGACGCAGCGCCAGTTCTCGCCCTCGTCCGGGCTGGCGTAGAGCTGCCCGCCGCTGGTGCCGAAATAGATGCCGGCGGGCGATTGCCGGTCGGTGGTCAGTGCCTGGCGCAGCACGCCGACAAAGGCGTTTTCCTGCGGCAGGCCGGCGCGCAGCGCCTGCCAGTTGCGCCCGCCGTCGCGGCTGCGATAGACCGCGACCTTGGCGTCCGGCACATAGCGCCCGGCGATGTCGCCGTTCAGCGGCAGCAGGAACAGCGTGCCGGTCTCGCGCGGATGGGCGGCGGCGGGGAAGCCGAAGCTGGAGGGCAGGCCCTGCTCGATGCTGGTCCAGCTTTGCCCGCCATCCTCGCTGCGATACATGCCGCAGTGATTCTGCTGGTACAGAATATCCGGCGCGCCGGCCGCCATCACCAGCGAATGCACGCATTGCCCGAATTCCGGATAGCGCTGGTCCTCGGGGTTATAGTCGGCGCGGGTGCCCTTGTTGCGCGGCTCCCAGCTCTTGCCGCCATCGCCGCTATAGAACACACCGGCCGAGGAGATGCCGACCCAGAGGCGGTTCGGATCCTCCGGATGCACCAGCAGCGAATGCAGGATCAGCCCGGCCCCGCCCGGCATCCAGTGCGGCCGGGTCGGATGGTCGCGCAGGCCCGGCACATGCTCCCAGCTTTCGCCGCCATCGGTGCTGCGGAACAGCCCGGCCGGGTCGACGCCGGCATAGAGCGCGCCGTCCGGACCCAGGGCCAGGCTCCATACCGCCTTGATCGGCGGCTCGCCCTCGCCATAGCTCAGGCCGGCGCTGGAATGCGTCCAGCTCTTGCCCTGGTCGGTGGATTTCCACACCGCCGGGCCGAACCATTCATTGCCGCCGCCGGCATAGATCGTCCCGGTCTTCGGGTCGGCGATGGCGTGGTTCACCGGCCAGGTTTCGCAATAGGGGCCGCGCAGGGCCCAGTCGCTCCGGTTGGCGCTGTCGGCGATGAAAAGCCCCTTGCGGGTGCCGATCAGAAGCATAGTTTGCTGGGCCATGCGTACTCCTCCTACAAGCAAGCCAATCCCGTTTCCGGAAAGTCGGGCCTTCCGGAGTGCGGCAAAACCGCGCGATTTCGCTCAAATGCCGCGCTTTCCGCTGGACAAGAAAAGTTGATATCAACATTATATGAGCATGTCAAAGGCTGAAACCGTTCCCTTTCAAACCACGCTGATGGTGCGCGACACCTGCCTGTGCCTGCATGTGCAGCGCGCCGCGCGGGCGCTGGCCCGCCAGTTCGACGAGATGCTGCGCCCGGTGGGGCTGACCAACGGGCAATTCTCGCTGATGATGTCGCTGAACCGGCCGGAGCCGGCGAAGATGGGCCAGCTCTCCACCCTGCTGGCGATGGACCGCACCACGCTGACCGCCAATCTGAAGCCGCTGGAGCGGCGCGGCCTGGTGCAAATCCTGGTCGATCCGGCGGACAAGCGCAGCCGTCGCCTGCTGCTGACGCCGGAGGGCCAGGCCCTGCTGGCCGCCGCCGTGCCGATCTGGAAGGAAGGCCACCGGATGATCGAGCAGCGGCTCACCGGCGATGCCGACCGCCTGCGCGCCGACCTCATTGCCCTGTCCTGAGTTTGAGCCCGCGTCTCTAAGGGGCCGGCGGCAGACTCCCTTTATCTTCGCCGCGTTTGCCGGGACAATGCGGCCAAAAGCGAGAGGGAGCCCCCCGAGTGGACACGCATATCGTCATGGAGAAACCCCGGCCCCGCCTGGCCACCCGGTTGACCGATCTGTTCGGCATCCAGCGGCCGATCCTGTGCGGCGGGCTGATGTGGCTGGCGACGGCGGAATATGTCGCCGCCGTGGTGAATGCCGGCGCGATGGGTTTCATCACGCCACGCTCCTATCCCGATATCGATGCCTTCCGCGATGCCGTGCAGCGTTGCCGGCAGATGACCGGCGGCAAGCCCTTCGGCGTCAATCTCTATATCTCCGCCCGGCCGGGCGAGAATGAGAAGATGAAGCTGTTCCTCGACGTGCTGATCGAGGAGGGCGTGCGCCATGTCGAGACCGCCGGCTACAGCCCGGAGGCGCTGTTGCCGCGCCTGCGCGAGGCTGGCTGCGTGGTGGTGCATAAGGTGACCACCCTGCGCCACGCGCAGAAAGCAGCGGCGGCCGGTGTCGACGCGGTGGTGATGATCGGCTCTGAGTGCGGTGGCCATCCCGGCATGGGCGACATCCCCGCCATGCTGCTGGCCGCCCGCGCGCTGGAGGCGCTGGACATCCCGGTCGTGGTCGGCGGCGGCATCGGCTCCGGCCGGCAGATCGCCGCCGCGCTGGCGCTGGGGGCCGATGGCGTGCTGATCGGCTCGCGCATGCTGGTGGCCGACGAGATCTGGGCCCATCGGGCGATGAAGGAATATCTGGTCGGGCTGGACGAGACCTGCACCACCACCGTGCTGCGCAGCCTGAAGAACACCTATCGCTGCCTCGCCAACGAAACCGCCGCCGAGGTGGCGCGGCTTGAGGCCGCCGGGCAGAGCGACTACGCCACCCTTGGCCCGCTGGTCGGCGGTGCCTTGCAGAAGGAAGCCTATGAGAGCGGCGACTGGACCAAGGGCGTGCTCTCCCTCGGCCCCGCCGCCGCCTGGTGCGACCGGCTGGAACCCGCCGCCGCCATCCTCGACCGCCTGGAGGCCGACGCCCTGGCCCAGCTCGACGCGGTGGCGCGCAAGCGGGGTTAGGCCGGGCGCTCTATCCCCACCCCCCACCCCATCCCTCCCCCGCAAGG
>NZ_LPXN01000124.1 GCF_001618175.1 Oceanibaculum pacificum
CCTCATGCTGAGGAGCGCCGCAGACGCGTCTCGAAGCATAAGGCGGCTCGCCCCTCTTGCCTGCCTCTACCCTTCGCCGCCGCTTGCCGCTCTTCGCCCCATCGGCTAGCCTCGCTGCCGAAACCGAAACCCCAGGGGAATTCCAATGCTGTTTTCCATCGTCTGCCGCGACAAGCCGAACAGCGTCGAGCTGCGCATGGCCACCCGTCCGACCCATCTGGAATATCTGAAGGCGCGTACCGACAATATCCTGGTCGGCGGCCCGGTGCTGGGCGGCGGCGCCAATGGCGAGGAGCCGACCGGCAGCCATCTGATCGTCGAGGCCCCCGACCTCGCGGCCGCGAAGAAGTTCGCCGACGATGATCCCTACGCGCTGGCCGGCCTGTTCGAGAGCGTCGATATCCGCCCCTGGCGCAAGGTGTTCTTCAACGCCTCGCTCGCGGAGTAGCCGATGGCCTACTGGCTGATGAAGTCGGAGCCGTTCAAATATTCCTGGGACCGGCTGGTCGAGGATGGCCGCACCCACTGGGACGGCGTGCGCAACCATCAGGCAGCCAACAATCTGAAGGCGATGAAGAACGGCGATCTCGCCTTCTTCTACCATTCCAACGAAGGGGTGGAGATCGTCGGCATCGCCAAGATCGTGAAGGAATATTACCCCGACCCCAGCGACGCCTCCGGCAAGTTCGGCATGGTCGATGTGGCCCCGGTGAAGAAGCTGGCAAAGCCGGTGCCGCTGAAGGACATCAAGGCCGATCCCCGGCTGGAGGATATCGCCCTGGTGCGCCAGTCGCGCCTGTCGGTGCAGCCGGTCGGCGAGGCGCACTGGAATATCCTGCTCGACATGGGCGAGACCAAGCTGTGAGCGCGCTGCTCTGCCGGCTGGAGGAGATCGAGGATGGCGGCTCCAAGGGCCCCATCCCGGTCGAGGGCAAGGATATCTTCCTGGTACGCCAGGGCCACGCGGTCTACGGCTATGTGAATGCCTGCCCGCATATCTACGCCTCGCTGGAATTCATGCCCGACGAGTTCCTGGACGATAGCGGCGAGTACATCGTCTGCGCCACGCACGGCGCGCTGTTCCGCATTGAGGATGGGGAATGCGTCGCCGGCCCCTGCAAGGGCGACATGCTGACGCCGGTGACGCTGACGGTTAAGGATGGCGAGGTACGGCTGGCCGCTTAGGCGATTGCCGCCACCTGGCCGCCGGTAATGGCTTGCAGCTGATCGGGCGTGAGGCGGAACACCGCGTTCGGCGTGCCGGCGGCGGCCCAGATTTCCGCGAGATCGAACAGGTCGCTGTCCAGCACGACGATCGGCGGCTCCAGATGGCCGACCGGCGGCACCCCGCCGATGGCGAAGCCGGTGCGGGCGCGCACGAAATCCGCATCCGCCTTGCCGATGCCCTCGCCGATCAGCGCCGACAGCTTCTTCTCGTCCACCCGATTCGCGCCGCTGGCCACCACCAGCACCGGCCGGCCGGTGGATGCGGCGCGAAAAACCAGCGATTTGGCGATCTGCGCCACGGCGCAGCCGATGGCCGCCGCCGCGTCCGCCGCCGTGCGGGTGGAGGCCGGGAACTCCCGCACCTCCAGCCCCAGCCCGTGCGCCGCCAGCGCCCCTTGAACCCGTTCGGCCGCCGGCTTCATCACTCGCCCGCCAGCCGCTCGGGCGGCGGCACCAGCGCCTGCTCCTCAGCGGGGCCGAGTTGCAGCTCCTCGATCCGCCCGGCGCGCTTGGTCACCTTGTCGGTCGAGATGCGGATCTGCCGGACATCCTCGCTGGCCTGATTGAAATGGGTCTGCAGCTTGCCGACGCGCTCGTCCAGCCGGTCGACATCGGTGGCCAGCAACATCACCTCACGCTGGATAACGCCGGCCTGCTCGCGCATCCGGGCATCCTTGAGGACCGCGCGTACGGTGTTCAGCGTCGCCATCAGCGTGGTGGGGGAGACGATCCACACCTTCTCCCGGTAGGACAGCTCGACAATGTCGCCCAGATTGGCGTGCAGCTCGGCATAGACCGCCTCGGACGGCAGGAACATCAGCGCCGAATCCGCCGTCTCGCCGGGCACGATATAGCGTTCCTTGATGTCGCGCACATGCTTCAACACGGCAGCTCCCAGCGCCTTGCGGGCCAGGGCGCGGGCGGCATCGTCCGGCGCGCTTTGCAGGGTGCGATAGCTCTCCAGCGGGAATTTCGCGTCGATGCCGATGGGGCCGGGCGGATTGGGCAGGATCAGCAGGCAATCGACCCGCCTTCCCTCGCCGATCTGCGCCTGGAAGCTGTAGGCGTTGGGCGGCAGGATCGCCTGCACCAGATTTTCCAGCTGCACCTCGCCGAACGCGCCGCGCGCCTGCTTGTTCGACAGAATGTCCTGCAACCCCACCACCTGGGTCGACAGTTCGGTGATGTTCTTCTGCGCCGCGTCGATGACGGCCAGCCGCTCCTTCAGCTCGGTCAGCGACTGGGTGGATTGCGTCGAACTTTTATCCAGCGTCTCGCCGATCCGCCGGGTCATATCGCCCAGCCGGTCCTCGACCGATTTCGACAATTGCCGCTCCTGCGCCTGTAGCTGCTGCGCCAGGCGCGCCTGCGCCGCCGCCTGGCTCTCGGCGAGCTGGCTCAGCCGGCCGGCAAGCTCGGCCTGGGCGGTCGCCAGCTTTTCGGCCATCAGCGCCGCCTGGGCTTGGGCCAGCGCTTCGGCCTCGCCAGTGCCGCGCCGGTCGCGCAGCGCCAGATAGGCGGCCAGCGCCAATGCCAGCACCGCCGCGCCGCCGGCCAGCAGCAGGATCAGGGTAGGGTCGAGAGAATCGAAGGTCATGCCTACTATATATCGTTATAGGGGCTGCGGCGTCTACCAAGGGCATTGTGTTCAGCCGCAACGCTTGACGCTTCATGCGGCCCTGCTTAGGTAATGCGCTCAACAAAGCCTTAGCCGATGGTTTTCTAATTATGGCCCTACTGCCCCTCGTCGTCGCCCCCGATCCGCGCCTGAAGAAGAAGGCGCTGCCCGTCGAGCGCGTGGACGACACGATCCGCAAGCAGATGGACGACATGCTGGAGACCATGTACGCGGAAAACGGCATGGGGCTGGCCGCACCCCAGGTCGGCATCTCCAACCGCGTCATCGTCATGGACATCGCCCGCAAGGAGGATGATCCGCAGATCTTCAAGATGGCGAATCCGGAGATCGTCTGGGAATCGCCGGAAATCAAATCCTACGAGGAAGGCTGCCTGTCGGTGCCGGAGCATTACGCCGATGTCGAGCGGCCGGCCCGCGTGAAAATCCGCTTCATCGATTACGAGAACGAAATCCGCGAGATCGAGGCCGACGGCGTGCTGGCGGTCTGCGTGCAGCATGAGATCGACCATCTGAACGGCGTGCTGTTCATCGATCATCTTTCGGCGCTGAAGCGCAACATCATCTCCCGCAAACTGGTGAAGGCGAAGAAGGCTGCGGCCGAACCCGCCACAGCCTGATGACGCGCCTGCGCCTCGGCTTCATGGGCACGCCGGACTTCTCGGTGCCGGCGCTGCGGGCGTTGATCGAGGCCGGGCACGACATCGCCGCCGTCTATTCCCAGCCGCCGCGCCCCGCCGGGCGTGGCCAGAAGCTCACCCCCTCCCCGGTGCACGCCCATGCCGAGGCGCAAGGCATTCCGGTGCGCACGCCGAAAAGCCTGCGCAACGAGCAGGCGCAGGCGGATTTCGCGGCCCTGAATGTGGATTGCGCCGTCGTGGTGGCTTATGGGCTGATTCTGCCCAAGCCGATCCTGGACGCCCCCCGCCTGGGCTGCGTCAACATCCACGCCTCGCTGCTGCCGCGCTGGCGCGGCGCGGCGCCGATCCAGCGGGCGATCCAGGCCGGCGATACGGAATCCGGCGTCACCATCATGCAGATGGATGAAGGGCTGGACACCGGCCCGATGCTGCTGCGCGAGACGGTGCCGATCACCGCCGAGACGACCGGCCAGGCCCTGCATGACGCCCTGTCCGCGCTGGGCGGGCGGATGATCGTCCAGGCGCTGGACGGCCTTGCCCAGGGCACGCTGGCCGCCACGCCGCAGCCGGCCGATGGCGCCACCTACGCCGCCAAGCTGAGCCGCGAGGAGGCGACGCTGGACTGGAGCCGCCCGGCGGTCGAGCTGGAACGCCAGATTCGCGCCTTCGACCCCTGGCCCGGCAGCTTCTGCCAGCATGCCGGCGAACGGTTGAAGGTGCTGCGCGCCAAGCTGGCCGAGGGCCGGGGCGCGCCCGGCACGCTGCTGGACGACACTCTCACCGTGGCGTGCGGGCAGGGCGCGCTGCGCCTGACGCGGCTGCAACGGCCGGGCAAGGCGGCGATGGAGGCCGATGCGCTGCTGCGCGGCTATCCGCTGTCGAAGGGCGCCCGGCTCGGCTAGAAGGAAAGCGCCCGTCTTGACGAGAAGAGAAATCGACCGGCCATGCCGCGCTATCGCCTGACCATCGAATATGACGGACGGCCCTATGTCGGCTGGCAACGCCAGTCCAACGGCCCCTCCGTGCAGCAGGCGCTGGAGGAGGCGGCGTTCCGCCTGACCGGCCAGCCGACGGCGCTGACCGCCGCCGGCCGTACCGATGCCGGGGTGCATGCCACCGGCCAGGTCTGTCATCTCGATATCGAGCGCGATTTTGCGCCGGCCAAGCTGCGCGACGCGCTGAACGCGCATCTGCGCGAGCATCTGGTGGCGGTGCTGGAGGCAAGCCGGGTCGAGGCTGATTTCCATGCCCGCTTCTCGGCCACGGGGCGCGCCTATCTTTATCGGATTCTCAACCGCCGGGCCCGGCCGACGCTGGATCTGGGGCGGGTCTGGTGGCATGCCCGGCCGCTTGACGCGGCGGCGATGCAGAATGCCGCGCGGGTCCTGCTTGGCACCCATGATTTCTCCAGCTTCCGCGCCAGCGAGTGCCAAGCGGCCAGCCCGGTGAAGACGCTGGACCGGCTGGACATCGCGCGGCAGGGGGAGGAGGTGCATATGATCGTCGAGGCGCGCTCCTTCCTCCATCACCAGGTGCGCAATTTCGCCGGCACGCTGGCGCTGGTCGGCATCGGCAAATGGAGCGCCGACGATCTGCGCCAGGCCCTGGAAGCCCGCGACCGCCGCGCCGGCGGGCCCACCGCCCCGCCTGACGGGCTGTATCTGACGCGGGTGACCTATCCGACCGAGCGGGGAGGGCCTTAGCCCAGCAGCCGCCCCAGGCTGCGGACCAGCAGGCCGATCACCAGATCGGCCAGCACCACGGCGGAAGCGGCCCCGCCGCCAATATCCAGGCCGACGCGGGCAATGAACCATTGGTAGGCGAGGATGGCGATGAAGGCCACCAGGGTCACCATGGAGGCGATGCCGGGGGGCAGTATCCCGGCGACCGACAGCATGGTGACGAACAGGAACAGGGCGATCTGCCAGACCCCGGCCCAATTATAGGCGACCATATAGTCGTAATAGCGTTCCGACCGGCCCAGCATCTCGGCGATATGAATCATCGCCACCGGGAAAGCGAGCCAGGAAACGGCGTAGAGCAGCCCTTCCGCCAGCAGGCTGCCGAGGCCGAACGGCATGACGCCTTCCGGCCCCGCGGTGAAGAACAGCAGGCCGAAATGCGCCGGGGCGGCGATGGCGGCGGCGAAGAAGCTCTTCCAGAAACCGTCATAGCTGCGGTCGAAATAGGTCAGGCCGTTGCGATCCAGCCGCGCCAGCCGCCACGCGCCGTAGAGCGACGAGGCGATCTCCGGCTGGGTGGGGATCGCCATGCTAGGTGCGGGCGCTGTTGCGGGCGAAGAAGGCGGTCAGCACCGTCTCATAGATTTCGGCCAGCTTGCGGATATCCTCCACCGCCACGCGCTCGTCGACCTTGTGCATGGTCTGGCCGACCAGGCCGAACTCCGCCACCGGGGCCACCGCGCGGATGAAGCGGGCGTCCGAGGTGCCGCCGGTGGTCGACAGCTCCGGCCGGCGACCGGTCACCTTCTCCACCGCATCCTGCAGCAGGTCGGAGAACCAGCCCGGCTCGGTCAGGAAGCTTTCGCCGCTGGTGGAGCAGGCCAGCTCGTAGCGGCCGCCATCGGTCCCCAGCCCCTCGTCAAAGGCCTGCCGCAGCCAGGCTTCCAGCTTGGCCGAGGTCCACAGGTCGTTGAAGCGGATGTTAAACACCGCCTTGGCCTGCGCCGGCACGACATTATTGGCCAGGTTGCCGACATCGATTGTGGTGACCTGCACCGAGGAGGGCTGAAAATAATCGCTGCCCTCGTCGATATAGGTTTTCGACAGCGGTGCCAGCATCCGCACCAGCCGGTGGATCGGATTGTCCGCCAGATGCGGATAGGCGACATGGCCCTGCGCACCATAGACGGTCAGCCGGCCGGTCAGGCTGCCGCGCCGGCCGATCTTCACCATCTCGCCCAGCTTCGTCGGGTTGGTCGGCTCGCCGACCACGCAGGCGTCGATGGTCTCGCCGCGCGCGGCCATCCAGTCCAGCACCTTCTTGGTGCCGTTGATCGCCGGGCCTTCCTCGTCGCCGGTGATCAGCAGCACGATGGAGCCGGGCAGGCTGTCGCGCTTGGCGATGAAGGCCTGCGCCGCAGCCGCGAAGCTGGCGATGGAGGATTTCATGTCGACCGCGCCGCGCCCATACAGCACGCCGTCATGGATTTCGGCGGCGAAAGGGTCGATGCTCCAGGCCGCCGCGTCGCCCACCGGCACAACGTCGGTATGGCCGGCATAGCAGAAGACCGGCCCCTCGGTGCCGATGCGGGCATAGAGATTGTCGACCGGCGGCGTGCCCTCCGCCTCGAAGCGCAGGCGCTGGCAGGTGAAGCCGATGCCCTCCAGCGCCCGCCCCAGCACGTCCAGCGCGCCCTCGTCGGCCGGCGTGACGCTGGGGCAGCGGATCAGCGCCTGGGCGAGGGCGACCGGGTCGAGAGCCCCGGGTGTAGGGTCCTGAAGGGCCATCGGGATCAGCCTTAGTCGCGCAGCAGGTCGTTGATCGAGGTCTTGGAGCGGGTCTGCGCATCCACCCGCTTCACGATGACGGCGCAATAGAGCGACGGGCCGGGCGTGCCGTCCGGCAGCGGCTTGCCCGGCAGATTGCCCGACACCACCACGGAATAGGCCGGCACCCGGCCGATGAAGATTTCGCCGGTGTTGCGGTCGATGATCTTGGTGGATTTGGAGATGAAGGTGCCCATGGACAGGACCGAGCCCTCCTCGACGATGACGCCCTCGACTACTTCCGAGCGCGCGCCGATGAAGCAATTATCCTCGATGATGACCGGATCGGCCTGCAGCGGCTCCAGCACGCCGCCGATGCCGACACCGCCCGACAGATGCACATTCTTGCCGATCTGCGCGCAGGAGCCGACGGTGGCCCAGGTGTCGACCATGGTGCCGCTATCGACATAGGCGCCCAGATTCACGAAGCTGGGCATCAGCACCACGCCCGGCGCCACATAGGCAGAGCGGCGGACCACGCAGTTCGGCACGGCGCGGAAGCCGGCGGCGCGGAACTTCGCCTCGTCCCAGCCGGAGAATTTCGACGGCACCTTGTCGAACCAGGGCGACTCACCGCGCACCGGATCGGTCGGGCCGCCGGGGATCGGCGCCATGTCATACAGGCGGAAGGACAGCAGCACCGCCTTTTTCAGCCATTGATGCACGACCCAGGAGCCGGTCTCTTTCGAGGCGACGCGGAATTTCCCCGAATCCAGCCCGTCCAGCGCCGTCTCCACGGCGTCGCGGATCTCGCCCTTGGTGGTCAGGCCGACATTGGCCCGGTCTTCCCAGGCGGCATCGATGGTGGCTTGCAGGGAGGCGTCGCTCATGGCTGTGGGTTCCGTTTCTTCCAAGGCTTTCGGTCGGGCAGGAGGATGGTACGCGGGGGCGGGGGTGTCAACCGCCGCCGGCGGGGTTTAGCCCTGCAATGCCGCGGCCTCCAGCCATCCGGGCAGATCGTCGGTGACATGGTGGATGTGATCGCCGGCCACGCCATCCCCGACACCCGCCTTCGCCCAGTCCGGACTGCCGGCGACCCACACGGTGGTCATGCCCAGCGCGGCGGCGGGGACCAGATTGCGGGCAATATCCTCGACCATCGCCGAGCGGCGCGGATCGATGCCGTGGCGCTTCACGAACAGATCGTAGGGAACAGGGTCCGGCTTCGGCGTGTAGCCGGCCGCGACGATATCGAAAATCCCCCGGAAGCCGTCCAGCCCCAGCCGCTCCAGCACCTTCTCGGCATGCCGCACGGTGCCGTTGGTGAAGATCAGCTTTTCGCCCGGCAAAGCCTTCAGCGCGCGCGCCAGCTGTGCCGAGGCCGGCACCGGCGCATAGTCGATATCGTGCACATACTCCAGAAACTCGGTCGGCGGCACGCCATGCTCCAACATCAGCCCGCGCAAGGTGTAGCCATATTTTCGAAACAGCGCCTTCTGCAACGGCCGCGCCTCCTCCGGCGGCAGCCCCAGCACCTCGCCGATGAACGCCGTCATCCGCCAGTCGATCTGGCTGAACAGATCGCACGAGGCCGGATAGAGGGTGTTGTCCAGGTCGAACACCCAATGCTCGACCTGGCCGAGTGGCAGGCGCCCGGGAGACGGCCGGTCCGCGCTCATCCCTTGCGGATCAGGGTGCCGGCGCCGTGCTCGGTGAAGATTTCCAGCAGCACGGCATGCTCGCCCCGGCCATCCAGAATGACGGCGGCGTCGACGCCGCCCTCGACGGCCTGCACGCAGGTCTCGACCTTCGGGATCATGCCGCCGGAGATCGTGCCGTCGCGGATCAGCCGGTCGACATCGGCCAGGGTCAGCTCGTCGATCAGCTTCTTGTCCTGGTCCAGCACGCCGGGCACGTCAGTCAGCATCAGCAGGCGGCTGGCGTTCAAAGCGCCGGCAATGGCCCCGGCCGAGGTATCGGCGTTGATGTTGTAGGTCTGACCGTCCGCGCCGACGCCGACAGGGGCGATGACCGGAATGAATTTAGTGTCGGTGAAGACCTTCAGAATATCGGTATTCACCTTTTCCGGCTCGCCCACGAAGCCGAGATCCAGCACCTTCTCGATGTTGGAATCGGTCTTGCGGCGATGCTCCAGCTTACGCGCCTGGATCAGATTGCCGTCCTTGCCGCACAGGCCCACGGCCTGGCCGCCGGCCTCCTGGATGGCGCTGACGATCTGCTTGTTGATCGAGCCGGCCAGGACCATCTCGACGATCTCGACCGTCTGCTTGTCGGTGACGCGCAGCCCGTCGACGAACTCGCTCTGGATCTGCAAGCGCTTCAGCATCTCGCCGATCTGCGGGCCGCCGCCATGCACCACCACCGGGTGGATACCGACCTGCTTCAGCAGCACCATGTCGGCGGCGAACATGCGCGCCAGCCGTTCGTCGCCCATGGCGTGGCCGCCATATTTCACCACCACCGTGCGGCCGGCATAGCGGCGCATATAGGGCAGGGCTTCCGACAGGACCTTGGCGGTGGAGAGCCAGTCGCGCGGGCTGATGGTGGGGGAAGGCTGGTTGGTCATGCGGCGGGATTCCCTCGATAGCGGTCTTCCATTGCGCCCATGGCTAGCAGCGCTTGGTTACCGCTGCAAGGCGAGCGTTGCCAATTCCGCGCGCAGGGCCTCGATGCCGGCGCCTTCGAGGGCGCTGGTGGGGAAAATGACCGGGTAGGCGGCGGTGCGTTTCGACAGCTCGGCCGACAGCGTCTCGATCATCGCCGCCAGCTCCGCCGGCTTGGTCTTGTCGGTCTTGGTCAGCACCACCTGATAGACCACGGCGGCCTTGTCCATCAGCGCCATCAGCTCGCGGTCATTATCCTTCAGCCCATGGCGGGCATCGACCAGCAGGCAGACCCGGCGCAGGGCGACGCGGCCGCGCAGATAATCCTTCACCAGGAAGGTCCAGTTCTTCGACTGGCTCTTCGACACCTTGGCGTAGCCGTGGCCCGGCAGATCGACCAGCAGCAGCCGCTCGCCCAGCTTGAAGAAATTCAGCTGCTGCGTGCGCCCCGGCGTGTTCGAGGTGCGGGCCAGCGTCTTGCGCCCGGTCAGCGCATTCACCAGGCTGGATTTGCCGACATTGGACCGGCCGGCGAAGGCGATCTCCGGCAGGCTGTCGGGCGGCAGGCGGTCGAGCGTCTCGGCCGCCGCCACGAACCCGCATTCCTGGGCGAAGAGCAGGCGTCCGGCTTCCAGCGCCGCCGCCTTTTCGGTCGCCTCCTGCTCTATGTCGGTCAGGATTTCTTCCCCTTGGCCTTGGTCGTTTCGGCCTTCGCAAGCTGCTTGGCGCTGGGCTGCGCCGGCTTGTCGGAGCCGCCACCGACCTTCACGCCCATGCGGCGCATGATGACGTATTGCTGCGCCATCGACAGCGTGTTGTTCCAGGCCCAGTAGATCACCAGGCCGGCCGGGAAGCTGGCCAGCATCACCGTGAACACGATCGGCAGGAACATGAAAATCTTCGCCTGGATCGGGTCGGCCGGCTGCGGGTTCAGCTTCTGCTGCAGATACATGGTGATGCCCATGATGATGGGCCACACGCCGATCATCAGGAAGCTGGGCGGATCCCAGGGGATCAGGCCGAACAGGTTGAACAGGGTCGTCGGGTCCGGAGCCGACAGATCCTTGATCCAGCCATAGAACGGCGCGTGCCGCATCTCGATGGTGACGAACAGCACCTTGTAGAGCGCGAAGAAGACCGGAATCTGCACCAGGATCGGCAGGCAGCCGGCGGCCGGGTTGACCTTCTCCTTCTTGTAGAGGGTCATCATCTCCTGGTTCAGGCGCTGGCGGTCGTCGCCGACCTTCTCGCGCAGCGCCACCATCTTCGGCTGCAGCTCCTTCAGCTTGCTCATCGCCCGGTAGGACTTGTTGGCGAGCGGGAAGAAGACCGCTTTGATGACCACGGTCAGCGCCAGGATGGCGAGGCCGAAATTGCCCAGCAGATGATACAGCCAGTCGATGGCGTAGAAGATCGGCTTGGTCAGGAAGTAGAACCAGCCGAAATCGATCGCCAGGTCGAAATTGGTGATGCCGTGCTGCTCCTCGTAACGGTCGAGCAGCCGCACTTCCTTGGCCCCGACGAACACCCGGCTGGTCTGCTCCAGCGTCGCGCCGGCCGCGACCTCGCGGCCATTATCGAGGAAATCGACCTGGTAGCGGTCGTCATTATTGCGCATGGCGTGCAGGAAGCGGCCCTTCACCGCTGCCTGCTGGTCGGGCACCAGCGCCACCAGCCAGTATTTGTCGGTGATGCCGATCCAGCCACCGGTCGAATTATGCTCGACCGTGGCCCCGTCATCCTTCAAATCGTCGTACTTCACTTCGCGCAGCGTGCCGTCCAGCACGCCCACCGGGCCCTCGTGCAGAATGAAGAAGCCCGCCGTCTTCGGGGTGCCGCCGCGCGACGCCAGGCCGTAATTATGCAGCGAGACCGCTTCGCCGGTCTGGTTCACCACCCGTTGGGTGACGGTGAACATGTAATCCTGGTCCAGCGCGATAACCTGCTCGAAGCGCAGCCCGGCGCCATTGTCCCAACTCAGCGTTACCGGCTGGTCGGGGGTAAGCACCTCGCGATCCGCCTGCCACACCGCATTCGCGCCCGGCACCGTGATGCCGTCGCCCTGCGCCACCCAGCCGAACTCCGTGTAATAGGGCTGCGGCAGGCCGAGCGGGGTCAGCAGGGTGATGTTCGGGCTGCTGTCGTCCGGATTGACGTGATAGCCCTTCAGCGTGATGTCGTCGATGCGCGCGCCGGTCAGCGAGATGCTGCCGGACAGGCGCGGGGAGTCGATGCGCACGCGCGGGCTGTTCTCGACCACCTGCTCACGGGTTTGCGCCTGCTTGACCGCCGTTACCGTGGCCGCCGGCGTGTCGCCGCCCGGCGCCGCCGGAGTCGGGCGCTGCGATTCGAGCTGGCGCGCCTCGTCGGCGATCTGCTGCTGCTGTTCCTGTGTCTGCTGATCGCGCATGCGCGGCTGCTCGAAGAAGAACTGGAAGCCCAGCAGGATGACCAGCGAGACGCCGATCGCGATGATAAGGTTGCGTTGGTCGGTCATCGGGCTGGGTCCGTCTCCGGCAAAGAGGGCGCTTCAGGATGGGAATGGCAGGAATGGCCCTTCGGCGGCACCGGGTCATAGCCCGACCCGCCCCAGGGGTGGCAACGCAGGATGCGGCCGAGGGCAAGCCAGCCGCCACGCCAGGCCCCATGCACGGCCAGCGCTTCCAGCGCATATTCCGAGCAGCTGGGACCATAGCGGCAATTGACGCCGAGCAGGGGCGAAATCAGGTAGCGATAGCCGTAGACCGGCAGGCGCAGCAGCCAGGCGAGCGGGCTCATGCCGCGCCCTCCCCGGCGCGCAGCGCGCCGGTGCGCTTCAATGCCTGGCGCAGATCGTCGAGTAGCAACGCATAGTCGCGCGTCGCCGTGTCGCGACGCGCAATCAATACGTAATCGTGTCCGGGTTTCGCGTTGAGCGGCATAACCTCGTCCACAATCGCCCTGAGACGCCGGCGGGCCCGGTTCCGGACCACGGCGCCGCCGACCTTGCGGCTGGCCGTGAAACCGATGCGGACCAGCGGACCGTCTCCCGGGGTGGGCGCGACCTGCAACAGAACGCCGGGGGCGGCCCATTTACGGCGCAGGCCGGCGACCCGCAGGAAATCGGCCCGGTTCTTCAGGCGGGCGATTTGGCTGCGGCCAGTATCGCGGATATCGCGTTCCTGCCGCTCGGCCATGGCGTTTCTCGATCCGGCGGGCATATCTTCACCCGCCGCGACGGATCAGGCCGACAGGCGCTTGCGGCCGCGCGAGCGGCGATTGGCGATCACCTTGCGGCCGCCGACGGTCGCCATGCGGGCGCGGAAACCGTGCCGGCGGGCACGAACGATCTTGCTGGGCTGAAATGTACGCTTCACGGGTCTTCTCCGTTGGCCAACGTCGAAAAGCTTTTGGAAATTGAGGGCCGGTGTATAAGGGGTACGCCCTGCCGAGTCAATCGCGCCCGCCGCGATAGAGGCGGGGCATGATGTCACGCAGACGACGAACTTGCAGGGATAGGTCCTCTCCATGACCGAAACCGCCATGCCCGCCGCCCCCCAATCGCCCTCCCAATCGCGGCAGCCGATCAAGGGAACCGGCATTCTGCCGGCGCCGATGCTGCGCTATTTGATCGAGGCAGGCGAGATCGTCGCCGACACCCCGATCCCCGAGGGCCAGGTGCAGCCGGCCAGCCTGGATCTGCGGCTGGGCGCGGTCGCCTACAGGGTGCGGGCCAGCTTCCTGCCCGGCCGCCATGCGACGGTGCAACAGAAGATCGACCAGTTCGGCATGCACGCCATCCCGCTGGAGGCGGGTGCCGTGCTGGAGCGCGGCTGCGTCTATATCGTGCCGCTGATGGAGCGCCTGAAGCTGCGTCCCGGCCTGTCCGGCATGGCGAACCCGAAAAGCTCGACCGGGCGGCTCGACATCTTCACCCGCGTCATCACCGATCATGGCGAGGCGTTCGAGGCGATCCCGGCCGGCTATGAAGGCCCGCTCTATGCCGAGATCGCGCCCCGCACCTTCTCCGTCCTGGTGCGCCAGGGCACGCGGTTGAACCAGCTGCGCCTGCGCAAGGGCCAGCCGAATTTAAGCGCGACCGAGCTGCATACGCTGCATCTGGCGCAGCAATTGACCGACCGGCCGCTGGACCGGGAGGAGTTGCTGCGCGGCGTGCCGTTCAGCGTCGATCTGGTCGGCGACGCGGCGGCCCCCGGCTTCGATGGCGGCGTTATCGGCTATCGCGCGCGGCGCAATGCCGGGCTGATCGATATCGACAATATCGCCGGCTACGCGGTCGAGGATTTCTGGGAGCCGCTGCGGGCCGCCCCCAGGGATTCGTCCGGCGGGCTGGTGCTGAACCCGGACGATTTCTACATCCTGGCCTCCAAGGAGAGCGTCTCCGTGCCACCGGATTATGCGGCCGAGATGGTGGCCTACGACACCTCGGTCGGCGAGTTCCGGGTGCACTACGCCGGCTTCTTCGACCCCGGCTTCGGCCATGGCCTGGCCGGCGGCCGGGAAGGCGGCGGCATCGGCTCGCGCGCCGTACTGGAGGTGCGCTCGCACGACGTGCCTTTCCTGATAGAGGATGGCCAGCTTGTCGGCCGCCTGGTCTACGAGAAGCTGGCCGGCGAGCCGGACAAGCTGTACGGCCAGGGCATCGGCTCCTCCTATCAGCGCCAGGGGCTGACGCTGGGCAAGCAGTTCAAGCGCTGAGTTCGATCACGCGCCGCTTCACGGCATGGTGAATGGCTGTGCCGCCGGGCTGTCTTTATATACGGTTGCAGGAATGCAACGGGGAACAGCCGGCCCATGACCCGCGCCACAGCGACCGCACAGGACAGCGCCGATCAGGGTCAGCCGCCGCGATCCGCCGCGCCACTCTCCCTGACGCGCCTGTGGCCGCTGATCTTGCTGGCGGGCGGCGGCATAGCCTTCTTCGCTTTCGGCCTAGACGATTATTTCGGTTTCGAATCGATTCGCGAAAACCGCGAGATATTGCTCGACCTGGTCGACCGTCACGGGATTTTGGCGGTAATTGGCTATGCCGCCGTCTATGCGCTGTTCGTCGCCTTGTCGCTGCCCGCGGCGACGCTGTTGAGTGTGCTGGCGGGCTTCCTGTTCGGCATTTCGCTGGGAACCGCAGCGGTTGTCGGCGGGGCGACCCTGGGGGCGGTCGGCGTGTTCCTGGCGGCGCGCAGCGCCTGCGCCGATTATTTCCACGCCAAGGCCGGCCCGTGGCTGGCCCGCATGGAGCGCGGCTTCGCCGAGAATGCGGTCAGCTACATGCTGATCCTGCGTCTGGTGCCGATCTTTCCCTTCGTCGTGGTGAATGTGGTGCCGGCCCTGCTGGGCATGCGGCTGCGGCTCTACGCGCTGACCACGCTGATTGGCATCATCCCGGGCAGTCTGGTCTATGCCAGCGTCGGCAGCGGGCTGGGCACGGTGTTCGACCGTGGCGGCGAGCCGGATCTAAGCATCGTCTTCTCGCCGGAGATCCTCGGCCCGATCCTGGGCCTCGCGGCCCTCGCCGCCATTCCCATCGTCTATAAGAAGGTCAAGCACCGTCGGCGGGGCGCTACGTGAGCCCGCCGCTGGAGACCGACATCTGCGTCATCGGCGGCGGCTCCGCAGGCCTGTCGGTAGCGGCCGGCGCGGCACAGATGGGCGCGCGGGTGGTGCTGGTCGAACGCGGCCCGATGGGGGGCGACTGCCTGAATTTCGGTTGCGTGCCCTCCAAGGCGCTGCTGAAGGCCGGTCGGATCGCCCGGCTGGCGGAAAAGGCCGGCCCGTTCGGCATCGACGCCAGCGCCAGCGTCGATTTCGCGCGGGTGAAGCAGCATGTGGCCGGCGTGATCGCCGCCATCGCGCCGCACGATTCGGTGGAGCGGTTCGAGGGGCTGGGCGTCACCGTGATCCAGGACAGCGCGCGCTTCACCGGCCGGGATACCCTGCAGGCCGGCGGCCGGACGATCCGCGCCCGGCGCTTCGTCATCGCCACCGGTTCCAGCCCGGCCATCCCGCCGATCCCCGGCTTGGACGGCGCGCCCTATCTGACAAACGAGACCATTTTTTCGCTGCAAGAGCAGCCGAGCCATCTGTTGATCCTGGGCGGCGGCCCGATCGGGCTGGAACTGGCGCAGGCGCACCGCAACCTCGGCTGCCGGGTGACGGTGATCGAGGCCGCCGCCATTGCCGGCAAGGACGATCCGGAACTGGTGGCGCTGCTGCGCCGTCGCCTTGCCTGCGACGGCATCGAAATTCGCGAGCAGACCAAGGCGCTGGCGGTCGAGGCGAGGGAGGACGGCCTGCGGCTGATGGTGGAGAAGGACGGGATGGCCAGCGCCCTCGTCGGCAGCCATCTGCTGATCGCCACCGGACGACGCGCCAATATCGACGGGCTGGGGCTGGAGGCAGCCGGCGTGGCGGTCACGTCCAAGAGCATCGCCGTCGATGCCCGGCTGCGCACCAGCAACAAGCGCATCTTCGCCATCGGCGACGTGGCCGGCCCTTACCGATTCACCCACATGGCCGGTTATCAGGCCGGCATCGTGATCCGCAACGCGCTGTTCCGGCTGCCGGCCAAAGTGAATTACGACGCCGTGCCCTGGGTTACCTTCACCGATCCGGAGCTGGCGCAGGTCGGCCTCGACGCGGCCGAGGCGGAGCGCCGGCATGACGACATCCAGGTGCTGCGCTGGTCCTTCGCCGAGAATGACCGGGCCCAGGCCGAGCGCGCGACCGAGGGGCTGGTCAAGGTGATCGTGCGCCGCAATGGCCGCATCCTGGGCGCTTCGATCTATGGCCCGCAGGCCGGCGAGCTGATCCAGCTCTGGGCGCTGGCGATTTCGCAGCGGCTGAAGATCGGCGCCGTCGCCTCGCTGATCCTACCCTATCCGACGCTCTCGGAAGTGAGCAAACGGGCCGCCGGCAGTTTCTACACCCCGAAATTGTTCGGCGAAAAAACGCGACGGCTGGTGCGCCTCCTGCTGAAGCTGCCATAATCCGGCGTCATGTCGCTCCGCGCCGCCTTCAATCGCAGCCTGTCCGCTCGCCTGCTGGTGCTTACCATCGGCTTCGTCATGCTGGCCGAGGTGCTGATCTATACCCCCTCCATCGCCCGGTTCCGGGAGACTTATTTCGAGGAAAAGCTGGCCTCCGCGCATCTGGCCGCGCTGACCATCGATGCCGCCCCCGATCGTATGGTGACGCCGGAGCTTACCAATGCGCTGCTGAAGCATGTCGGCGCGGTTTCCATCGGCGTTTTCAAGAAGGGCGCGATGACCCATATGCTCGGAGAGGAGATCGTCGGTCCGCACGAGGTCTACGATCTGTCGCAGAGCATGGCCAGCGACATGATCCTGGAGGCTTTCGCGACCCTGTTTCACGGCGCCAACAGGCTGATCGAGGTGGTCGGCCCCTCGCCCAAGGATTCCCGCGTGATGGTTTCCGTGGTGTTCGAGGAGGCGCCGCTGCGCAAGCAGATGCTGGGCTTCTCCAAGCGCATCCTGGGGCTGTCGCTGGTGATCTCCTTCATCACCGCCGCGCTGGTGTTCTTCGCGCTGCGCATGCAGCTGGTGCGGCCGATGCAGCGCATCACCGCCAGCATGACCGAATTCCGCCGCGATCCGGAGGAGACGCCGGTTTTCCCCGCCACCCGGCGGCAGGACGAGATCGGCACCGCGATGCGCGAACTGGCCGCCATGCAGCAGGATTTGAAGGTGGCGCTGAAGCAGAAGACCCGGCTGGCGACGCTGGGCGCCACCGTGTCCAAGGTCAATCACGATTTGCGCAACATGCTGGCGACCGCCACGCTGGTCTATGACGCCCTGGCGCGCAGCGAGGACCCGAACGTCAAGAAGGTGATGCCGACCTTGTTCCGCACCATCGACCGGGCAATCACCATCTGCACCCAGACGCTGAACTTCACCCAGGAACATCCGCCGGTGGACAAGGCGCCGGTGCGCCTGGCCGACATGGTGGCGGAAATCGCCGAAGAGATCGGCACCGGCTTCTTCCCGGCCGAAACCCTGCCCGAGCTAGCGGCCGAAATCGACCCAGACCTTATGGTGCCGCTGGACCCCAACCAGTTCCACCGGGTGCTGATCAACCTGGCGCGCAACGCCGCCGAGGCGGGGGCGAAGCGGGTGACGATCTCGGCTTCCGCCGGTCCGGCGGGCGTCGAAATTCTGGTCGAGGATGACGGGCCCGGCATTCCGACCGGCATCCAGGCGACACTGTTCATGCCGTTCAGCGGCTCCACCAAGGCCGCCGGCACCGGCCTCGGGCTCGCCATCGTGAAGGATCTGGTGCAGGCCCATGGCGGGACGGTAGAATTGGCACGCACCGGGCCGGGGGGAAGCCGCTTCCGCATCCTCCTGCCCGCCACCCTCCAGGCTTCATCCGGGACATGACGATGACGACCGATCGCTGGAACGCCGATCAGTATCTGAAATTCTCCGGCCCGCGCTTCCGGCCCGGTCTCGATCTGCTGGGCCATGTGCCGGTGGAAGCGCCGGGCCGCATCGTCGATATCGGCTGCGGCACCGGCGATCTGACCCTGGCGATCCAGGCGCGCTGGCCGGAAGCCCGGATCACCGGCATGGATATGTCGGCCGACATGCTGGCCAAGGCGCGCAAGCACGGCGCGGCCATCGACTGGGTGCAGGCCGACCTGACCCGCTGGCAGCCGGCCGAGCCGGTCGATCTGGTCTATTCCAACGCCGTGCTGCAATGGCTGCCCGACCATCCCGCCATCTTCGCGCATCTGACCGGCATGCTGGCCGGCGGCGGGGCGCTGGCGGTGCAGATGCCGCGCAATTTCGACGCCCCCTCGCATGTGCTGATGCGCGAAACCGCCGCGGAGCCGCGCTGGCGAGAGCGCCTTGCCGGGGTGCTGCGCGAGGACCCGGTGGCCGGCCCCGACGCCTATTACGCCCTGCTGAGCGATCTGGGCTTCTCCCACATCGACATCTGGGAAACCGAGTATCAGCATGTGCTGACCGGCGACGACCCGGTGCTGGAATGGGTGAAGGGCACCGCGCTCACCCCCGTCTTCGCCGTGCTGGACGGCGAGGACCGCGCCGCCTTCATCGCCGATTACGCCGCCAAGCTGCGCCGCACCTACGTTCGGCGGCCCGACGGCGTGACCCTGTTTCCATTTCGCCGGATTTTCCTGGTCGCGCGGCGGTGAGACGCCCTTCTTGACCTCCCAGGCTTGGCCTGCGCCCTGGCACCTGCTACATAAGCCGCATTCTATCAATCCAGCCGAGGAGAGTGCGGATGCGCGTGGGCAACGTCGTGCGCAGCACCAAGGAGACCGAGATTTCCGTCGAGCTTAATCTTGACGGCACCGGGACGTATGACGTCAGCACCGGGATCGGCTTTCTCGACCATATGCTGGAGCAGCTGTCGCGCCATTCGCTGATCGATCTGAAGGTCCGCGCCAAGGGCGATCTGCATATCGATTTCCACCACACGACAGAAGATAGCGGCATCGCCATCGGCGAGGCCTTCTCCCAGGCGCTGGGCGAGCGCAAGGGCATTACGCGCTATGGCTCCGCGCTGATCCCGATGGATGAGACGCTGACCCGCGTGGCGCTAGATTGCTCGAACCGGCCCTACCTGATCTGGAAGGTGAATTTCACCAAGCCGAAGCTGGGCGAGATGGACACCGAGCTGTTCAAGGAATGGTTCCAGGCCTTCGCCCAGGCGGCCGGCGTGACCCTGCACGTCGAGAATCTGTACGGCGAGAACAACCACCATATCGTCGAGAGCTGCTACAAGGCGCTGGCCCGCAGCCTGCGCCAGGCGATCGAGATCGACCCGCGCAAGGCCGACGCCGTGCCCTCGACCAAGGGCGTGCTCGGCGGCTCCCTCTAGGAGGTCCAGATGGCTGTTTCGACCGGGGCCGTCATCATCGATTACGGCTCGGGCAATCTCCGTTCGGCCGCCAAGGCGTTCGAGCGGGCGGCCCGGGATAATGGCATCGACGCTGCCGTCACCGTCACCGCCGACGCGGCGGCGCTGGCGACGGCCAGCCATATCGTGCTGCCCGGCGTTGGCGCCTTCGCCGATTGCAAGCGCGGCCTGGCCGCCGTGCCGGGCATGATCGAGGCGCTGGAGGAGCAGGTGATCCGGCGCGGCAAGCCGTTCCTGGGCATCTGCGTCGGCATGCAGCTGATGGCCAGCCGCGGCCTGGAGTTCGAGACCAGCCAGGGGCTGGGCTGGATTCCGGGTGACGTGGTGATCCTGAAGCCGTCGGACCCGGCGCTGAAAGTGCCACATATGGGCTGGAACGACCTGGCCCTTCGCGCGACCGATCATCCGGCGCTGGCCGGGCTCTCGACCGGCGACCATGCCTATTTCGTGCATTCCTACCAATTGGCGGCGGCCGACCCCGGCCATGTGCTGGCGACGGTGGAGTATGGCGGCACGGTTACCGCCCTGGTCGGACGCGACAATATGGTCGGCACCCAGTTCCACCCGGAGAAGAGCCAGGAGGCCGGGCTGCGGCTGATCGCCAACTTCCTGCGCTGGCGTCCCTGATGCTGACGGGAATCAAGGTCTCGGCGGAGCGGCTGGAGGCATTTTCCGGCACCGACCTGGAGGATCTCTGCGACGCCACCGAAGGCGCCATCCTGGAGGGCGGCGGCTTCGGCTGGCTGACGCCGCCGCCGCGCCATGTGCTGGAATCCTATTGGCGCGGCGTGTTGCTGGTACCGGAACGGCATCTGTTCACCGGCCGGCTCGACGGCACCATCGCGGCGGCGGCGCAGATATTGCGCCCGGCGCGCAACAATGAGGCGCAGGCCTTCGCGCTGCAGCTCACCGGTCATTTCGTCGCCCCCTGGGCGCGCGGCCACGGCCTGGCCCGCGCCATCCTGGTGACGGCGGAGCAGGCGGCGCGCGGCTGGGGCTTCCGTATCATCAACCTCGATGTGCGCGAAACCCAAGCGGCGGCCATCAAATTGTACGAATCGCTGGGCTATGTGCGCTGGGGCACGCATCCTTGCTATGCCCGGGTGGATGGCCGCATCGTCGCCGGCCATTCCTACTTCAAGGATCTGAGCGAAACCGCCGCGCCGAAGCAGGAGATCGAACTGTCATGATCCTCTACCCCGCCATCGACCTGAAGGGCGGCCAGTGCGTGCGCCTGCTGCGCGGCGAGATGGACAAGGCCACCGTGTTCGGCGACAACCCCGGCGCGCAAGCCGCCAAGTTCCAGGCCGCCGGCTGCGAATGGCTGCATGTGGTCGATCTGGACGGCGCCTTCGCCGGCAAGGCGGTGAACGAGGCGGCGGTGAAATCGATCCTCGCCAATGTCCGCGTGCCGGTGCAGTTGGGCGGCGGCATCCGCGACCATGCCGGCATCGAGCGCTGGCTGGAGGCAGGCATTTCCCGCGTGATCCTGGGCACGGCGGCGCTGCGCAACCCGCAGCTCGTGATCGAGGCCTGCAAGGCGCATCCGGGCCGGGTCGCGGTGGGCATCGACGCGCGCGGCGGCATGGTGGCGGTGGAAGGCTGGGCCGAGACCTCCGACGTGTCGGCGCTCGACCTCGCGCGCCGCTTCGAGGATGCCGGCGTGGCCGCCATCATCTATACCGACATCGACCGCGACGGCGCGCTGGAGGGCGTCAATGTCCGGGCGACCGCCGATCTGGCGCGCGCCATCGCGATCCCGGTCATCGCCTCTGGCGGTGTCGCCTCGCTGGACGATCTGCGGGCGCTGATGGCGGAAGCGGAGTCCGGCATCCAGGGCGTGATCAGCGGCCGGGCGCTGTATGACGGCCGCATCGATCTGGCGCGGGCCGTCGCCGTGCTGGCCGGACAGGAAGCCGCCTAAATGCTGAAGACCCGCATCATCCCCTGCCTGGACGTGAAGGACGGGCGCGTCGTGAAGGGCGTCAATTTCATCGGGCTGCGCGATGCCGGTGATCCGGTCGAGCAGGCCAAGCTGTATGACCGCGAGGGCGCGGACGAGCTGTGCTTTCTCGACATCACTGCGTCTTCCGACAATCGCGGCATCATCCTCGACGTGGTGGCGCGCACGGCCGAGCAATGCTTCATGCCGCTGACCGTCGGCGGCGGGGTGCGCACGCTGGACGATATCCGCCGGCTGCTGCTGGCCGGGGCCGATAAAGCGTCGATCAACACGGCGGCGGTGACCAACCCGGATTTCGTGCGCCAGGCGGCGGAGAAGTTCGGCAGCCAGTGCATCACCGTCGCCCTGGACGCCAAGCAGACCGGCCCCGATGCCTTCGAGATTTTCACCCATGGCGGGCGCAACGCCACCGGCATCGACGCCGTCGCCTGGGCGCGGCGCATGGCGGAATACGGGGCCGGTGAAATCCTGCTGACCTCGATGGATCGCGACGGCACCAAGCAGGGCTTTAATTTGCCGCTGACCCGCGCGATCGCCGATGCGGTGCCGATCCCGGTCATCGCCTCGGGCGGCGTCGGCAATTTACAGCACTTGGTCGACGGCGTGACCGAAGGCCATGCCTCGGCGGTGCTGGCGGCCTCGATCTTCCATTTCGGCGAATACAGCATCGCCCAGGCCAAGACCGCCCTGGCCGCCGCCGGCATCGCCGTGCGCCCGATCACAGAGGTCGCCGCATGAAGCCCCATACGCTGGACGCGCTGTTCGCGACGCTGGAAGCCCGCAAGGGCGCCGATCCGTCGGAAAGCTATACCGCCAAGCTGCTGGCCGACCGCAACAAGATCGCCAAGAAGCTGGGCGAGGAAGGCGTGGAAGCCGCCATCGAGATCGTGCGCGGCGACGCCGACAAGCTGGTCTCGGAAAGCGCCGACGTGCTGTATCACCTGCTGGTCGCCTGGGTGGCGCTGGGGGTGAAGCCGGACCAGGTCTGGCAAGCGCTGGAGGGGCGCACCGGCCGCTCCGGCATCGAGGAGAAGAAGTCCCGCAAGGGCGAGTGACCGACAGGAAGGGGAAACGCTGATGGCTTACGATCCCAACAACATCTTCGCCCGCATCCTGCGCGGCGAAATCCCGTCGAAGAAGATTTACGAGGACGAGCACACGCTTGCCTTCCACGACATCAACCCGCTGGCCCCGGTGCATGCGCTGGTGATTCCGAAGGGTGAGTATGTCTCCTTCGCCGATTTCTCCGCCAAGGCGTCGGATGCCGAGATCGCCGCCCTGGTGCGCGCCGTCGGCAAGGTGGCGAAGGATCTGGGCTGCGAGCAGGACGGCTACCGCATCCTGTCCAATATCGGCCAGAACGGGCACCAGGAAGTGCCGCATCTGCACATCCACATCTTCGGCGGCGCGTCGCTGGGCCGGATGCTGAACAAGGTCACGGCATAGGGCGGTGGAACAGCGGGTCAGCCTGATCACGCTGGGCGTCGCCGACGTCGGGCGCAGCCGCGCCTTTTACGAGGCGCTGGGCTGGACCGCCTCGCCCTTGGGCGATGGCGACGTCGCCTTCTTCCAGTGCGGCGGCATGATCCTGTCGCTCTTCGCCCGCGCCGAGCTGGCCAAGGATTCTGGCTTGCCGCCGGAGGGGGACGGTTTCCGCGCTTTGGCGCTGGCCTACAATACCCGCAGCCGCGCCGAGGTCGATACCGTGCTGGCCCAGATGCTCACCGCCGGCGCGACGCTGGTGAAATCGGCCCAGGAGGCTTTCTGGGGCGGCTATGCCGCCTACGCCGCCGACCCGGACGGCCACCTCTGGGAAATCGCCTGGAACCCCAGCTTCGCCATCGCCAAGGATGGCAGCGTGCGGCTGCCGGAGTAGAAGCGGCGGTCTATACCGCCGCCTGCTGGATATCGGTCGCG
>NZ_LPXN01000125.1 GCF_001618175.1 Oceanibaculum pacificum
CGTTCTGGCCTATGAAGCCTTTGCCGGAGCGCAGACGGCGCAGCACGCCCTGGTGATCGCCCCGTTCGATCCCGCCGGCTGGCGGCGGCGGATCACGCAGGGTCTGTACAACGGATATGACATGCTGGATAGCGAGGGCCACATGCTGGTCGGCGCCATCGAATTGATGGGCAAGGGGCATCGCGTGGCCATCAGGCTCCGGGTCGATCCGCTCTGGAAAATACCGGTCTCGCCGCCGGTGCTGGAGGACGCCCTGATCACGCCCTACATCCTCGCCCAGGCGGCCGGCCTGGTGCGGGCGCGCTGCCGCAGCGGCCGGCTGCAGGGGTTTCTCCTCACCCGCGTAAAGACGGGCACCACCTTCGGACTCCGCATCGCCGATTGCCCCGCCCTCATTGCCGTTCTCGACGACTTCCAACCCGGCCTGCTGCCACCGGGCAACAAAGCGCCGCCGGGCGAGAGGCTGGCGCCGACGCACTGCCGGCGCAACGGCAAGCAGGTGCACCTCTCCAGCATCTATCGCGGCCCCATCGGCCCACGCACGCTTGACCGGGCCGTTGAGCACCTTGGACCCGGATTGGCGGCGCCCGCTCTCGATCGACTGGAAGCCCTATGAGACCGCAGAGATGTGGGACATGAAGCTGCCGATGCTGGGCAAGCCGAAGAACTATGGCGGCATCATCACCACAAGAGAGTGGGGCAACGGGGTCCGGCGATAATAGGCAGGCGCAGCGTCATGCGCCGGCTATAGCCGAATCCCGCCCTGATCACAGCGGCAGCCGAATTGGGTAAGCTTTGTTGCTTACCTCCCGCTTACCTGCTTGCTACGCCGCTATGGCCCCAGACACACCAAAGCCCGCAAGTCTATGACATTGCGGGCTTAATTTGGTTGCGGGGGCGTGAATCCACCGAGAGTGGCCAAAAAAACGCCGGGCGTGTGGCCCGGCGTTTCTTCAGCGTCCGCTTGCCGTTCGCCTTACCCGTAGAAGGCCTAGTTTAGCTTGCCATGCTGGGGTAAAATTCAGGAGCCGTCACGATACTGATGCAGTTCGTGGATGAACTCCTCGATCAGCACGTCAGTTAATGGCTGTTCCATATGTCAGCGCCATCCAGGAGGTGACGGCTGCGGTGTCCATTGGCTTTCCAATGAAATAGCCCTGCGCCAAGTCGCACTCGACATCCCGTAAAAAGTCGAGCGTACATTCGTCCTCTACGCCTTCTGCCGTCACCCGCAGCCCGAGGCCGTGCGCCAGACCGACGATACCTTTGACAATCATGCGGGATTCTTTCGAGTTGGAAGCGGAGGACACGAACATCTTGTCGATCTTCAACTCGGAGAAGGGCAGGCGCGCCAGTTGGGCGAGGGAAGAATAGCCGACGCCGAAATCGTCGATAGACAAGTTAAAACCCTTGAGCCGAAGCCGCGTAAGCGCCGCGAGCGCCACCGTGGCGTCGGTCATGGCGCAGGTTTCCGTGACTTCGAGGATAAGCCGCGATGGCAAGATATCGTAGTGCGCACAATGGTCGGCGAAATGATCCGCGATATCGAGATGATTGAGGGATTTCGCCGACAGGTTGATCGAAAGCAAGGGCGATGCGTTGGCGAATGAGGCCGACAACCAATCAAGGGATTGACTTATGATCTGCTCGGTCAACGGGGCGATCAGCCCGGTTCTTTCGGCCAGGGGAATAAAACTGTCCGGCATGACGATCCCCTTCCCCGGGCACTGCCAGCGTACGAGCGCCTCGAAGCCTGCGAGCGCTCCTGTGTCGCAGCTGACTTTGGGCTGGTAGTACATGACGAATTCTTCGTGCTCAATGCCACGAAGCAACGCCTCCTCTGTCACCTCGTGAGGGGCAGAGAGTGGAGAGGCCGGCGTCGCCATGCTGTTGAGATCGTCATGCCAGGACGCCGAGAGCAGGGAGCGAAGATCGGTCGAACTAAAGGGCTTGGGGAGCGGCCCCATCATGCGCAAGCCCTGTTCCAGGCCGGCTTGCTGTGCTGCCGCAAGGATGCGATCGCCCATGCCGCTGGTGATGATAATATGGGCCTTGCAGTGCCGTTCACCCAGCAGACGCACCACCTCGATGCCGTCAAGATTGGGCATGACAAGGTCGAGGGCGATATGGGTCGGCGACCATTCCTCCAGCAGCTGGAAGAAATCAGCGGACCGATCCACCCATCTGCTGTCGAAACCTGCACCCCTGGCGATCGCGCCGATCGTATAGCTGACGCTGGAATCGTCGTCGAAAATGAGCAAACGGCCACGCGGTTGATGCTCCTGCGCCTTTGTCATCATGTCCCCCCATTCTGAGTCAGGGCTATGCGAATCATCCGCGCAAGATCGGCATAGCTATAGGGCTTACTCAGAAGATAGACGCGGGATTCCAGCCGTCCTTGGTGGTTTATCGCGTTCTCCGTATATCCCGAAGTGAACAGGGTTCGGATATTCGGCTTGATGCGCCGGGCTTCGTCGGCAAGTTGCTTCCCGTTCATCCCGCCGGGCATGATGATGTCCGTAAAGAGCAGGTCGATATCGGGCCGATCGCGGAAGATGGCCAGGGCCTCGGGGCCGTTGCTGGCCGTGAGGATGTTGTAGCCCAGCTTGCGCAACCGGGTTTCGACATGCGAGCGGACGAGTTCGTTGTCCTCTACCATGAGAATGGTTTCCCCGCCCTGCTCCAGCGCAATCTCGCCGACCGGCTCGGCTGGATCGACCTCCTGGGAGGCCTTGGGAAGATACAGCTTCACCGTGGTGCCGTGGCCGACCTCGGAATAGATGCTCACATGGCCTTCGGATTGCTTGATGAAGCCGTACACCATGCTGAGGCCAAGTCCCGTCCCCTTTCCCTTTTCCTTGGTCGTGAAGAATGGATCGAATACTTTTCGCAGAATATCCGGTGGAATGCCGGCGCCAGTGTCCGTAACGGCAATCAGCACGTATTCACCAGACTTGACCTCCATGTGACTACCGGCATAGGCGGAATCGAGATAGGTGTTGCTTGTCTCGATCGTCAAACTGCCGCCGTCCGGCATAGCGTCCCTGGCGTTGATGCACAGGTTTAGGATCGCCGATTCAAGCTGGGCCGGATCCGCCAGAGCCGGCCAGGGAGTGCCTTGATAATTCACCGTGATGGAGATATCCGCGCCAAGGGTGCGCTGAACCAGCTTTTCCACGCCTGTGAGAAGGTCGTTAACATTCAGGACTTGCGGTTTCAGCGCCTGCCGGCGGGAAAAGGCAAGCAGACGCTGGGTCAGGTCCGCGCTTCGCTTCGCGGCGGTCATGATCATTTCTGCCGAGACGCGCTCATCTTCCTGGTCTTTCAGCTCTTCGACCAGCAATTCCGAATTGCCTAGAATGACAGTCAGCAGATTATTGAAGTCATGGGCGATACCCCCGGTCAGCTGGCCAACCGCCTCCATTTTCTGGGCGTGATGAAGCTGCTCCTCCATCGCTTTTTGGCTCTTTAGATCCTCCACCACCCCGATAAACAGGCCCCGACTGTCAAGCACTGACTCGCTAAGGGATAAGCGTATCGGAAATTCGCTGCCGTCCTTATGCCTCCCTTGTGTTTCAAAGGGCCCCTGACCGACGCGCTGGCTGGCGCGCAGGAACGAGGCCATGGTCTGGTCGGATGGACGGCGAGATTGAGGAATCAGCTTGTCGACACACTCGCCGAGCAACTCTTCGGCGCTGAAACCGAAGATCGCTTCTGACGCAGGATTGAAGGAAGTCACCTTGCCGGTCTCGTCGATGGTGATGATCCCCTGCGTGACGTTTTCCACGATCACGCGGTGGATGGCCTCGGAGGCGCGCATCCTGTTTTCCAGGATATACACGTACTCCTCGATCTTCACCTTGGCGGCGGCCAGTTCCTGCTTGCTTTTCTCAAGGTCGATATTGGCCTGCACCGTATCTTCGAAAGTGGAGATCAGCAGGTCGAGAATTTGTTCCTTCTCGGAACTGATGAGGAAGGTCTTGCCGAACAAGGCGATCTCGACGCCCATCTTCAGCTTTCCCCGGGAGCGCAGCGCCTTGTTGTAGAGAATGTTGCGAATGCGGGCGATCAGCCGGTCGGCGTCGTAGGGCTTCGTGAAAAAATTATCGGCTCCGCATTCAAGGCCGAGGAAAATATCCATCGGGTCCTTCCGCGTGGTCAGCAGAATGACCGGCACGTGGCTCAGATCCGAAATGCCCTTGAGCGTACGGCACAGATCGTATCCCGACATGCCGGGCATGACGATGTCCGAGATCACGAGATCGAAATCGGCCGCCTTGATACGTTTCAGCGCGGATTCGCCATCAAAGGCGATTTCGGCGGCGTACCCCTCGGCTTCCAAAACTAGCCTCAGTTTCTCGGCTTGCGTTTGGCTGTCTTCTACCACCAGTATCCGCGCCATCCCTTAACCCCTCTTGGTATCGCATGTCGGTTTTTATGGTTTATCGTTATAATTATTTTGTAGTGACTGAGTTATTATCCTCAAAAAGCCGACTTGACTGAATTCACTCTTGAACAGATAGGCTGTGGCGCCTGCCAGCAGCCCTCGCTGGCGGTCCACCTCGTTTTCCAATGCCGTCAAAAGGACCACCGGCAACCGCGATAAATGCGGGGCGGCGCGGATTTTCTCGATCAGCCCATAGCCATCCATTCGGGGCATTTCCACATCGCTTACTACCAGATCGACCGATTGTTCCTGCAAACATTGCCATGCCGTAAGGCCATCTTCGAAAGCGGTGACCCGGTACTCCGCCGTTTCGAGAGCTTCCTTCACCATGTTTCGAGTGGTCGGCGAATCATCCACCACCAGCAGATGCCGCCTCGTGGAAGCGGAGCGACCCGGGACAGGCGGCTGTACATCTTGCGCGAGGGCGTCGATGGCGAGTCTGGCCGCGTCCGTGCGCATCGCCGCGATCTTCGCGCGAAGCAGCGTCAAGGTCTCGGCATCGACGGGGGCGGTGCCTTGGCGCATGCCGGCGAAAAGCCCTTCCAGGTAATGGCCGGCGCTCTCGAACCGGGGGTTGTCCACGGCGTGCGCGGCCCCTTTCAGGCTGTGACCCGCTCGGAACAGCGTTTCCAGCGCTTGCGTCCGCTCGTCGGGTCGGTCAGCGCGTTCCAAGGCTTCCACGCCGTTTTCCAGGGTATCGATAAGCTCTTCCAGTTCGCCAAGAAATATTCGCATCAATCGCTGGATGAGCCGGCTTTTCTCCATGATGGGTCACCTTCTCGCTTCTGCGCTCGGATGCTTGCGCGCACAGCCGGTCATGCCAGGGCTTTTCCCGGCCTGCCGACATTCGAAAACCGGACAAGCAGCTGGCTGATCTGGCGCGGAGACAAAACCTTGGCGGCCGCCTTTATCTCGACCGCCCGGCGCGGCATGCCGTAAACGACGCAGCTATCCTCGCTCTGGGCCACTGTCATACCGCCAGCGCTGCGGATGTCCAGCAACCCCGCCGCGCCATCCGCTCCCATGCCGGTCAGCACGACCCCCATCGCTGAACTGCCATAAGCGCGGGCCACCGAACTGAGCAGCACATCGCCGGCAGGACAGTGTATCTGGCCGGGCTGACAGCCGCTCAATTGCAGGGTCCGGTTCGCTCCAACGGACATATGGACGCCCGTTGGAGCGAACCGGACCTGACCGGACTGAATTCTCTCGCCATGCGTCGCGAGGCGTATGTCCCGACCGGTGCGTTCGGACAGCCAGCTAACGAAGCCTTCGGCAAATCCCTTGGCAAGATGCTGGACCACCAGGATCGCCGGCCCGGCATTGTCCCGGGTATCCGCGAAAACATCGAGCAGCGCTGTCGGCCCTCCGGTGGACGAGGCGACCGCCACGACCGATGGAACGCTCTGCGCCTGGATCGGAAGGGTCTCCCGAAACGCTGCGGACGGATCCCGGCGGCGCACGACCTTCACCTCCGCCATCAGCCGAAGCAACCGGCACAGATCGTCCGCGACCTGGTCGAAGTGCGGGTCATTGGGCGATACGGGCTTCTGCAGCGCGGCGAGAGCGCCGCAATCGAGGGCGGTGAAGGATAAATCCAGCTCGGCCTGACCCGTGCTCGCGCTGATCATCACGACGGGCGTCGGCGTGTCCCGGAGAATGCGACGGGTCGCCTCCACGCCGTCCATCTCCGGCATATGCACGTCCATCAAGATAACGGCTGGGCGAAGGTCGTGGGTCATATCGACCGCTTCGCGGCCGTTACGCGCTGTGCCGATCACCTCCAGCACCGCGTCATCCTCGACGATTGCCGTAAGCAATTCGCGACAGACCAAAGAATCGTCAGCGATCAGGACGCCAATCTTGCGATGCTCCGTAACCATCGTTATGTGACCCTCCGGACGATGTCGAGAAGCTGGCTTTCGTCGAATTGCGATTTCACAATATAAGCGTTGGCGCCGAGATCCATGCCGCGACGCTTGTCTTCCGGCGATTCCAGGGCGGTGACCAGGATCACCGGGATTCCCGACAGGGCCGGGTCGGCGCGCACCCTGCTGGTCAACTCGAAACCGTCCATCACGGGCATATCGACATCGGAGACGATGATATCGATGCGTTCGCGCTTCAGAATGTCGAGCGCGTCCAGCCCATGCTTGGCGATCCGAACCTCATAGCCAGACGCCTCAAGCAGGTTCTTCTCCATGATCCTGGTAGTTACCGAATCGTCGACCACGAGGACGGTCTCCGGCCGACCGGTGGAGGTGTCGTCCGTCGGATTCCTGCGGACAACAAGGCCGGCTTCCAGCCCGGCGGCAATATCGGTGGCGCGCAGGATGAAGGCGATCTCGCCGCTCGGCAGCAACGTTGCGCCGGAGACATTGCGAACCCGATCGAGCGGTTCGCCCAGCGTACGCGGCAGCACTGAGGTGACGCCGACCAGCGTGTCGACAAGGATGGCGACCGGCCGTTCGGTTTGCAGGACGATGCAATGGCTGGGGGCCTCCCGGCTTGCGTCCGATTCCAGCACGCTCGCGAGATCGGCCACGGGGATATCGCGGCCGTCTTGTCGGAGAACTTGCCTGCCCCCGATGGCAGCGATCGTGGCGGTACTCGCGCGCAGGACGCATTCCACCGCCGTCGCGGGAATCAGGAAGGGTTGCCCGCCCGAGCGGACAAGCAGCCCCCGTAGCAGCGACAGCGAGTTAGGCAGGGTCAGTGTGATCGACATGCCCACGTTCGGCCGGCTCGAAATGGCGACGCTACCGCCTAGATTCTCGACGCGGTCCTTAACCACGGAAAGGCCTACACCCCGGCCCGCGAGGTCGGAAATGAAGGCACTGGTGCTGAAACCGCTGCTCCACAGCAAGGCGGGGATATCAGCTTCGACCAAGGCCGCCGCGCGCTCCTCGCTCAGCAGGCCGCGGGCGACAGCGGTGCGTCGAATGGCGGCAAGGTCGAGCCCGCGCCCGTCGTCGGCGATGGTGACGGTGACGGTATTGCGCTCGCCGACGGCGGCAGTCAGCACGATGCGGCCCGTCCTTGGCTTCCCGGCAGCGATGCGCTCCTCGGGGAATTCTATGCCATGCGCGACGGCGTTCCGGACGATGTGCAGGATCGGATCCTTCAGCGTCTGGAGAATGCGCCGGTCGATCTCGATATCGGCGCCGGACACCTGCCAGCGGGCTTCCTTTTCCGTCGCGGCCGCGATGTCGCGCACCATGTCGGGCAGCGCTTCCAATATACTGCTTACTGGCACCATGCGCAGCCGGCGGGCGTCATCCATGACGGCGTCCAGGTTGTAGCGCAGGGCATGCTGGTCCGCCGATAGCCGCTTCAGGAAGTCCCGCGCCTGGCGTTCGCAGGCCTGCAGGTCGGGGGGCCTTGCCGTTTCCTCCTCGCCTTGGAGGGATGGAACGGCGGCGGAACGGCGGATGCTCGCCAGTGTCGACACCAGATGCTTCACCTCGCTTAGCCGTTCTTGCATCGCAGTGACCGGCTGGTGCAATCCTTCGGCGTGATAGATCAGCTCATCCAGCCTGCCGACGCCGATCCTGACCTGGTTCAGCCTCGCCGGCCCGGACCCGGGGGATGGAAGGTGTTCCTTCCTCGGGCCAGCCTGCTTCGGGCGTTGCCGTTCGGAGGACTCATCCACAGTGACAGAATGCACAACCAGAGCGGCTTCGAGCGCATTTTCCGGCGAGGCTTCCGTGGCGGTGGCTGTCTCCTGCTTGTCGACTGGCGATTCCACGGCAAAGCCGACATCGGCCGAGGCGGGAGTTGAGGCGATGGCCGGGGTGCCCCCCAGAGCCATTAGATGCCGGTCGATCTCATGCTGCGCGGCTTGGCCAGCCTGGATCGCGGCGATCAGTTCGACGGAGTCGGCGAGGAGACGCAGCCTTTCAGGGTCGGAAGGGACGACCCCGGAGGAGATACCCTGCAGCAATTCTTCGCAGGCATGGCCCACAGCCTCGATTTCCTTGAGGCCGACGGAGCGCGCCGCGCCTTTCAACGTATGCATGACACGGAATGCCTCCTGAAAGGAGGCCGGCAGGGCCGCTGCATCAGTAGCTGCAAGCTGATCGAAAATATGCCGCAACTCGCCAAGATGCTCCGCCGCTTCAATGGCGAAGGTCTCAAGCAGGCGCTGGCGCAGGGCTTCCCGCCGGGAATTCGTCATTTCCGTCCTCTGAGGCGTCCGGACTCGCCGCTATTGACGCTCGTCACCAGCTCGGTCAGCCGAGAGGAGAGGCTGGTCAATTCGCGCGCGCTCGCCTCGACCTGCGATGTCGCAGCCACCGTCTGCTCCGTGGAACGCTGGATGTTCTCCATTGCGTCGGTGATCTGGTCCATGCCGATGGATTGCTGTTGCGTGGAGGCGAGGATTTGCTGCGCCGCGTCGGACCCTTCCGTAACGTTCTGCGTCAGCATGCGGATGGCATCGCCGGAACGGTTCGCGATGGCCACACTGTTCTCCGCGGCGCGCACGCCCTTTTCCGCCGATAGCATCGCCGCCTGGGTAGCGCGCTGGATATCCTTGAGAATGCCGCGAACTTGGGCGGTCGCCTCCTTGCACTGGTCGGCGAGAACCTTCACCTCGGTCGCGACCACGGCGAATCCCTTGCCGGCCTCGCCAGCCTTGGCCGCCTCAATCTCGGCATTGACCGCCAGCAGGTTGGACTGCTCCGCCAGATCTTTGACGGTCATGTTGATCTCGGCGACCGACTGCACATGGTCGCTAAGGTCCAGAATGCGCTGCGCCAGGGATTCCATGCTGGATTTGGACAACTCGCTGCTGGCGATGGATTCGTCGACCGACCGGCGCCCCTCGGCCGATACTTCGGAGGCCTTTTTGACCAGCGCGGCCATGCTCTGCGCCCGGCTGGAAACAAGTTCGGCGGTCTGGCGGACCTCCGCGACCGTGGTCGCCGTCTGCTTTACCGCAGTGGATTCTTCCTGCGTCGCCGCGACCTGCTGGCTGGTCGCAGCCAGGATCTCGGTGCTGGCGGAGGCCAGTCTGGTCGACGCCTCCTTGATCTCGTCGACCAGTTCGCTCAACGAGCGGATCATCATATTGATGCCATGACCGAGCGCCGACAGTTCAGGATCGTCGGGAATACGAGCGCTGCCCGTCAGATCGCCTTCCGTCACCTTGGCCGCCAGCGCGCCGAATTCCTGAACCACCGACTGAATGGAACGACGGGAGCGTTGCTCCGTCTCGATCTTCTCCTGAAGGTTGGCGGCCATCGCGTTCACGGCACCGGCGAGAGCGACCATTTCCTTCGGCCCGGCCAACTCCGCGCGCTTGGTCAGATCGCCTTTGGCAATGTCGTCGGCCGTGTCGGTCAATGTCTCGACCGGCTTGGCGATGAAGCGGGCGAGCAGCGCAGCCAGCAAGGCGACCACGATCAGCGCGATGCCAACAGACCAGCCGACCGCGCCATAGGATTCCCAGACATCTTTTTCGATGTCGTCACGGTTCTCGCTCACCCAGATACGCCAGCCGGTCTGGTCGACGGTATCGAAACCGGCGAAACGCTCCTTGTCGCCGAAGCCGATATAGCTCTCCACGCGCCCGGTCTTCCGGTTGCCCATGGCTGCCCAGATTTCCTCGCGTGAAAAGTCGAATTGCCGGCTGACCAGCTCCTTGTCGTTGTGCACAATAGCTGTGCCGGCCATGCTGGCAACCTGCGCGGTGCCCGAGCGACCGTAGCGTAGATTCTCTGCGGCCTGTTGGAGGATGCGCAGATCGAGACCGGCCGAGATGGCCCCAAGGAAAGCGCCCGACGGCGACAGGACCGGGGCGGCGAGCACCACAATGAGATCTCCCGTCCGGCGTGAGGCGATGACCGAACGATCGGCGATGGCCTTGCGCTCGTCCCGGGCCCGCTGAAACCATTGCCGGTCAGCGTAGTTGATGCTTAGCGCGTTCGCCTCCTTGGCGGCTGTGGCGATCGTCTGGCCCTGCGCGTCGGTCACGCTCGCCGCGTTGGCGAAGGATTTGAAGACGGACGTAAACGTATCAAGCTGGGTCTGGGCGGCTTCCGGCCCGAACTGCGGTGCCTTGCCGAGCGAGGTCGCGGCCTGTTCAAGGCCATGCAGATGCTCGTTCAGGAAACTCTCGTACTGGCGCGCCAGCGACTGCGCCAGTATCTGCTTGGTTTCCAGCGATTGCGAGCCGATCAGGTCGCGAATCGCCACGCCAGAGCCGAGCGTGATCAAGATGGATGGCGCCAGCCCCGCCAGCAGGGCCGCCACGATCAGCAGCGGCCGGACGCTGATTTTCTCAGCCTGAAACAGAACCACGCTCGTCTCCCCCTGTAATGGATATCGTTTCCTCGTCGACCCTTACCCGCGAATCCGTCAGCAGACGGTTGATGTCGACCAGGAAGGTCCCCTCGACAATGTTCGTGGCCCAGCCGGGTTGCTCCGCATTCGCTTTCGGCTGTTCCGTCACGGCGGTTGGGCGCGTCCCGGCGATCCCGTCGGCCAGGAGCGCAACGCTCACCCCTTGAGCGTTTAGCCCGACGATCCAGCGCGGGTCGCGCGTCTGGCCCTTTGACCAGAGGAGCGGCGCGAGGTCGAGAACGGTGACAAGCTGTCCCTTCAGGTGAATAAGACCACGCACATGTCGCGGCGTGCAGGGAATTTGCGCCGGCGGCTGATAGGGCGTGATCTGGGCGACGGCATCGGCCTCGATAGCGACGCGGGCGCCATCGACCTGAAAATGGAAGAGCGGGACAAGCGCTTCTTCCGAGACCGTTTTGCCGGGTGGAGGCGCGGCGTATTTCCGGGCGCGCTCCTCCAATACATGGCGGATGACGTCGGGGTGCTCAATCTTGGCGGGATCCAGCCTGTCCTCCAGCGCGGCGAGGCGCTTTTGGGCGGCGTCCCAGTCGAAGCGTTTCGACGGCTCAACCATTCAGCCTCTCCTTGCGGTCGCCAGCCGGCTGTCCGACAACGGACTGGAGCAGTTTGTAGGCGGCCGCCTGCAGCCGTTCGTCAGCGGCATCCGGCGCCTGGAGGGACAGGAGCGGCACAAGGATATCCCGCGCCTCAGCCCGCTTGCCGCGCTTCATGAGGAGGGATCCGAGCAGGAAACGGTCAAACGAAGCGCCGCCGCTAGCCTTCAGGGCAAATCGCCGCGCCATCTCCGCGGTCCTGAAATCGCCCCCCTCCTCGGCTTCCGCTCCAATCATCCGCCATTTTTCCTGCTCTTCCTGGGAGAAGGATCGGTCGCCTGCCCATTCGGCGGCGGGAGCCGATTCGAAGAAAGCCGTCGCGGAGGTCGTCTTCGCCGGCGACTGGGGGCGAAGCACTGGCGCGGGGTAAAAGGCCTCCTTGCCTCCATTGAGCTGTGAAGAGAGAGAGACGACCGCTTTAGTCTTCTGGTCCGCCGGAAACCCTGTCCGATAGATCGCGTGCGAAGGATCGCCGAGGCTGGACAGTCCGGCGGTGCTTCCCAGAGAAGCTTCGGCAGGGCCGAGGACGAGAACGCCGTCAGCCCCTAGCATCGCGCCGAACTTTTTCGTCGCCGCGGCCTGGGCGTCAGGCGACAGATACATCAGTGTATTGCGACAGAGGATGAGGTCGTAGGGCGGCTCGCCCAGCGCCAGGGGATGGCCGGAGAGCAAATTATGGATTTCGAAGCGCACAGTGCCCCGGGTCGCCGACACGAACTCGAAGCGATTGCCATCATGGGGAACGAAGTGCCGCCTGAATCGGTCGGCGGAAAGTTCCTTGGAGACATGCGCTCCGAATATGCCGAGCGAGGCGGCCTTCACCGCATCCTCGCTGAGGTCCGAGCCGACGATGGCGATATCCCAGAGATCGAGATCGCCTATCAGCTCATCCAGCAATATGGACAGGGAATAAGCCTCGTCGCCCGTGGCCGTCCCGGCGCTCCAGAGCCGCAACCGCCGCTGCCCGGCCTTTGCGCGGCGGGCGATGAGCGGTAACAGATGTTGCACGGCAAGCGCCTCGAAAACCTGTTGGTCACGAAAGAAGCCGCTCTTCTGCACCGTGAGGCGCGCCGCCAGACGCGGCCACAAGCGCTCCTGATTCGGTTCGGAAGTCAGGAGACGCATCAGCGCGTGGGTCGACTCGAGGCCCAAATCGTCGGCAACGGCATTGAGGGCGCGGGTCACCATGGTCGGATGTAGCCGGCCAAGGTCGAGCCCCAGCCGCTCCGCGACCCGCTGATGGACTATCGGCCATGTCCGCGTCATGGCCCGAACTTCTCCAATGCCGCAACTATGCGCGCCTGCTCGTCGCCGCTCAGAAAAGTGGCCGGATCGTAGATCAGCATTAGTTCGACGCTTGCCGCCCCGATCGCCGATAACCGGCGCGCGCCGGGCGCGATGGCCTCTGCCGACAAAATGGCGGCGGGATCGATGGCTTGGACGCCTGAAGTCGTGTCTACGACAATACCGACCTGACGTCCTACAAGGTCGATAACAAGGATTTTGTCGTCCGGGGCCGGCACTGCCTCCTTGTAAAACATATACCGGCGCATATCGATGAGCGGTAGGGGAGAACCGCCGAGATTAATCGCGCCAATCACAAAATCAGGCGTTTCTGGCAGCGGTGTAAACGCCACCATGGGCAACGCCCGCACAACCGCCGCGACAGGCATCGCCAAAGTGATTCTATCCACCGCGCAGATTAAATGCATTTTAAAGAGCCCTAAGATTTAGGCTAGTTTCCGAGTCTTTTAATTCTAAGTCTATATTTTTTGCCTACTTAGAAACAACCAGCCTTCGCGATCCAACGCGCCCTTCTCGCAATACAACTATTTTATTTAAGCTTAACAAATATATTGTGGTTAATATTTTATTAATTATATCATTGACTTCATTGAAAATTCGAATCCACTCGATCTATGGAAAATAATAAATTATTGTATTCGGTTTAACAATTTTTTATATAGAATATAAGAGATTCAAATAATATGCTGTATTTGATTTATCCTCTGGTGACCTGCAGCAAAAGCCTCCAGACGCTGGCTGCCGAAACTTAGTCTTCAAGACTTAGTCTTATTGGCGGCAAGGGCGGGACGCCGATACAACCGCCGATACGCGACCACGATGGAGGTAGCCGGAAAGGGTTGGAGCAGGTCGGGTGCAGTGGCCTTGTCGGAAGCCTGTCCTGACGTGAGGGCGACGCGGATCGGCAGTCCCTTTGATCTGCCTCCGGCAAATGCCCTCGAAGTGACGTAGAGTTTTCCGGATCGATTTTCCTGGCTGGGAGAGGACAGGAAGACGATGAAGGCATCGAGGTTCACGGACGCGCAGAAGGCGTTCGTCATCAAGCAGGGTGAGGAAGGAACGGCTGTGGCCGGAAGCGGACGGTCTGCTTTGGGCGTCACATTCGTCGGAACAAGACAAGCCAGAAGCCAATTTCTGGCAAGCTAGAAAGGGTAGAATTGGCGAAAGATGAGGAAGGCAGCGCCCTTTCTTAGCGCACGCCCCCAAACCCGCCAAGCGCGGCCAGCACGATAACAGCACACCCGAAACCGGCCTGCAGATAGCGGCCATAGTGCTCCAGCCGTTCGGCATGTTGCCGGGCTATTCCGACAACAATCCGGCTGGCGAAAACCGCCATAAGGGCGACGGCGGCGAGCGTGGCGGCGACACCGAGCGCCAACGCCATGAGCAGGATGGCGGCATGGGCCATTGATGCTTGGGCCAACGCAAATCCCAGAACCGTGATCGTCAGGGGAGAGGGCAGGACGCCAATCCCGGCCGTTATGGTGAACGCGGTGGGGCGCGACGCATCATGCGGCCGGAAAGCCTGCAGGACCATCAGCGCCCCGGCCAGGGCGACGAGGCCATAACCGAGGGTCGTCACCATCGGCTCGCCCCGCCCGCTGAGGCTGGCTGCCGGACGCAACAGGGCGGTGAATACGGCATAGAGTACAGCGCCGGTCGCCACATGCATCAGGGCCGCCAGGGCCGCGATCCGCAGCCCCTTAAGGGCCGTGCCCCGGCTGTCCGCAAGGAAGGCCGCGAGGGCCAGCTTGCCATGCCCGGGCGTCAGGGCATGCAGCGCGCCAAGTCCAGCCCCCAATGCGAGAAGGGAGGGCATGTCGCCGGTCCGCAGGACCGATGACAGCGCCGCCAGGATTTCCCGCTGCCAGGCGGAAACCAGTGCCCATGCCTGCCCGACAAGCTCCATCGCTAACTCCTTCTCCCCTCCCGCATCTTGCCAACGATGCGGGAGGGGGATCGGGATCAGACGACCCGTTTCAGGGCGATGAACTCACCCTCCACGCGGAGGATCAAGGTTACATCCTTGCCGGTGCGGTTGCGCCAGAACCAGCCATGGTGGCCGTCGAAGGCTGCTTCCAGCACGCCCGTCTCGCCCGGCGAGGCACGCCCCTTGCCATAGCCGTGATAGAAATCGCGCGGCGCGTCGTAGGGATCGCCATGCGTGTCGTAATTCACGCCACCCCCGGCCGTCTTCCATTCGAAGGCCACTTTGGCGCCCTTGCGCATCTCCAGCTTCACTTCCGCGCCTTCGCCGGGTTTCAGGGTCAGCGTATATTCCTCGACCTTGGCCTGGGCGAGCTGCACCGAAGCGGCGACCGGCTTCGCCAGGAACAGCTCGGCCAGCACCGCACCAATGAGGCCGGAGCGCTTGTCACTGGCTGGCGCGGACGCCGGCTGGCTCTCCTTCAGCCGGTCCTCCTCGGCCTCACGGGAGAGCTGTTCCTTGATTTCGCCCATCTCGGTCAGCCCCAGAACCCGGCCGATTCCTGTGGGATCGATGCCATATTCGCCGGGCAGCACCGTGGTCACCAGCAGCACGATGGCCGTGGCGATGGCGATGACAGTCGAGCGCAGCAGCTGCCGGGTGGTGGGCAGCTGGTCGCGGCTGGGCATATTGCTGTTGTACATGTCTCGGTCTCCCTGGATCAGGCGACGAAAAAGCCGGTGACGTGATAGCCCACCAGCATGAAGCCGGCGGTCATCATGGCAACGTTCGCGGTGTAGGCATGACGCAGGAAGCTGTCGCTGCGCCGCCAGTAGCTGATAATGATGAGGATGGCGCCCAGGGCCAGCAGCTGGCCGATCTCGACGCCGACATTGAAGGCCAGCAGATTGGGAATAAGCCCATCCTCGGCGATCTCATATTCCTGGAGCTTGGTCGCCAGGCCGAAGCCATGGAACAGGCCGAAGATCAGCGTCGCGGCCCTGGTATCGGGCTGGAAGCCGAACCAGCGCTGGTAGGCGCCCATATTGTCGAGCGCCTTGTACACCACCGACAGGCCGATGATCGCGTCGATGATATAGGCGCTGACGCTGATGCCGGAAAGCACGCCGAACAGCATGGTCACCGAATGGCCGATGGCGAACAGGCTGACATAGAGGCCGATGTCCTTCGCCCGGTAGAGGAAGAAGATGACGCCCAGCAGGAACAGCAGATGGTCGTACCCCGTGACCATGTGCTTGGCACCCAGATAGGTGAAGGGGATCAGGTTGATGCCGGTAATCTCAAGGATATAGCCCTTGTCGCCTTCAGTGACGGCATGGGCGAGAACCGGACCGGCGAGCAGCAGCGCCGCCAGCAGGACCGGCAGGCCAATCAACGGTCTCAGCCGGTGAAACGGCCGGGACCAAACAGAATCGTTTCGATGCATGTCATGTCCAATATCGTCGGATAGATGAGCCGCGCAGGGCGGCCGCGAACGGCGATATCAGAGCTGGCGCGGCGGTCTTTCCGGCTGCCCCGGAGTCCGCGAGAAGGCGCTGGCTTCGCCCTGTCCGGGCTTCATCTCGAATAACACCGGCAACAACAGGACGGTCAGGGGCTGCAGGCGCCAGGCGTCATGCACATGATCGCCCGACGACGAGGCCGTGCGTTCCGATGAATCTCCGTCATCATGGCTATGCCCATGCCCCGCCGTGAAGGCATCGCCGGAAACCGCATGGCCGTGCGCCACAGGCCCAAGCGCAACCATCAGAACCAGCAGGGCGGCCAGCACGTGCCGAAAAGACATGAAGAACCTTCAAGTTCCGGTCGTCCGCAAAGCGGCAGGACGACGGCACAATATCGAGAAAACGGCGTTGCTTCAATCCCCCCAGGGGGGATATCTTCGGCTCATGAACGTACATGATTCCCACCATCACCATGATGACATCCTGAAACGGCTGCGCCGCGCGGAAGGCCATCTGCGCAGCGTCATCGCCATGATGGATGAGGGCCGCCCCTGTGTGCTCCTCGCCCAGCAGCTTCACGCGGTGGAGCGCGCGATCAGCGAGGCGAAGCGTGTCCTTATCCGCGATCATATCGACCATTGCCTGGACAGTGCGGTGGCCGGCGACGGGCAGGACCATCTCGCCGAATTCAAGGAAATCACCCGTTATCTCTGAAGGCGGTGCGTCATGCTCGACATTCTGGCGAACCGCATCTACCGGCACCTGTTCGCCGCGCAGATACTCTCCCTGCTGGGCAGTGGCCTGACCACGGTGGCCCTCGGCCTGCTGGCCTACGACCTCGCCGGCGCCGATGCCGGGGCGGTGCTCGGCACCGCGCTGGCCCTGAAGATGGTTGCCTATGTCGGCATCGCGCCGCTGGCCGGCGCGCTGGCGGGGCGGTGGCCCCGGCGCAGGCTCCTTGTCACGCTCGATCTGTGCCGGGCGGCGCTAGCCCTGCTGCTGCCTTTCGTCACTGAGATATGGCAGATTTATGCGCTGGTCTTCCTGTTCCAGTCCTTCTCGGCCGCCTTCACGCCGACCTTCCAGGCGACCATTCCCGATATCCTGCCGGGAGAGCGTGACTACACAAGGGCGCTGTCGCTGTCGCGGCTGGCCTATGACCTGGAATCGCTGTTGAGCCCGCTGCTTGCCGGTCTGCTCTTGACCCTGGTCAGCTTCCACTGGCTGTTCGTCGGCACGACGCTCGGCTTCCTCGCCTCCGCCGCTCTGGTGGTCTCGGTGCTGTTGCCTTCGCCGCAGCCGGCAGCGGGACAGGCGAGATTCGGTCAGCGGCTCACGCGCGGCTGGCGGCTCTATCTCGCCACGCCCCGGTTGCGCGGCCTGCTGGCGCTCAGCCTTGCGGTGGCGGCGGCCGGCGCCATGGTGATCGTCAACACCGTGATTCTGGTGCGCGATACGCTCGGTGGCAGCGACCGCGATGTCGCGCTGTTCTTTGCCGCCTACGGGCTGGGATCGATGATCGTGGCCCTGACCCTGCCGCGCCTGCTGGAAAGCCTGTCCGCACGGCTGGTCATGCTGGCGGGCGGCTGTGGCCTTGCGGTCCTGCTGCCGCTTGCCGCAACAAGTCAGGCCTACGCCACCGCACTGGCTCTCTGGCTGCTGCTCGGCGCAGCCTCGGCGCTGGTACAGACGCCGGGCGGGCTGCTGCTGAAACGTTCCTCCCATGCCGAGGACAGGCCGGCGCTCTTCGCCGCGCAGTTTGCCCTGTCGCATGCCTGCTGGCTGCTGACCTATCCGCTGGCCGGCTGGCTCGGGGCCATGCTTGGGCTGGAGACCACCTTCTATGTTCTGGCGGCGATTGCGGCTGTGGGAACAATGATCGCCGCTCTGGTCTGGCCGGCGGGCGATCCCAGCGTGGTGCCGCATGAGCATCCCGAACAATCGCACAGCCATGCGCATGTCCATGACGCGCACCACCAGCATGAGCATGAAGGCTGGGAAGGGCCGGAGCCGCACAGCCACCCGCACCGTCACGCGCCGCTGCGGCACAGCCATGCCGTGGTGATCGACGACCACCACCCGGTCTGGCCGCGGTAACCCAGAAAACAAAAAGGCCCGTGTCCCTCGGTACATTCACCTGGGTCACGGGCCTTCGTTTGCCTTAACCGAACGGTCAGGACAAATCGGATTTTCGCTGCAGATAATCGTCGCGGTCGATCTCCCCGCGCGCATAGCGCGCCTTAAGGATATCGGGCGCACTGCCGCCGGACGGCGTCGTTGCCTGCGGCTGATGCCCTGCCCCCAGCCATCGGAACAGAAGGGTGAGGACCACCGCCAGCACGGCGATGAACAGGATGGCCGAGAGGCCATGGAAGGCCATTCCCCAGAACCATCCGCCACCGTCATAGCCCATCATCGAGCCGGGCTGATGCCAGTTCTGCCACATGATCATTCTCCCTTCAATCGACCTGACGCAGGGCGCCGGTCCGGCGGTCGATTGCCAGACGCTGGACCAACGAGCCCTCCCGGGTGACGATATCGGCCAGGATTTCACCATGCTCGGTGGGCTTGATCTCGCCGAGCTTCAGCCGCGGGTTGCCATGCCAGTCGAGGCGGCGCTGCAGCATCTCCCTGACCTGGTCAGGCGTGATCTCCTGGTCGTAGCGGCCCGGCATGCCATAGATCATGCCCTGGCCCATCATACCGGAGCCCATCATGCCGGGATGCATCATCCCAGGCCCCATCGCCCCATCGCCCCGCATGCCATAGGTGCCACGATCGTCATAGCCATGCATCATCGGACCGGGCATGGCGTATCCATTACCCCATCCCCGCATCATCGGCATCGCCCCCGGAAAACGATCGCTATCCGGTCCGCCGGGCGACTGTTGCATCCAGCCACCGGGCCAGCCACCCGGCATGCCTTGCCCCTGCATCATCCCGGGACCAGCGCCCATACCCGGCCCCATGCCTGGCACCATACCGGCACCGGGCATACGCTGACCCGGAACAGCAGAGTCCGTCTGGTTGCCCTGCCCGCTGGTCTGCGCCAGCGCAGGCGAGGCCATGTCCGTGCCATGTATCGCTAACAGAAGCGCCATCGAGGTCGCGCCGATGAGGAGGGGTCGGATCAATTTCTTCATGATCTTGTTCCTTTCCTGAGGTGGTTCATCTGCCATCGCCATGCCCGCCATGGCCCCGGTGCATAAAGACATGCAGGCCAATGCAGATCAGCAGAGGCAGGAGGAGAGGCAGCGCCTCGGCAACCTGGAGCCGGTATTCGACCCACAGAAAGATCGCCAGTGCCGCCAGCATGAGGCAGACCGCGTAGCCTGCCGGCGTATTCAGAAAGCCTGTTTTGTTCGTCTTCATATGCTTGCTCGCCTGTCGATGAGGGGAACACCGTCCGCGTAACGGGCGGCGTGGCCTCGCGACAGACGCGAGGCACCATCAGACGGGAGCGGGCAACCTGGGAGGGTGCTTGGCGGGGGAGTAACCCGTGCGGGCGAGCCGGTAGGGTCTGGCGGAAAGAACGCCTGCCTGCCCGGCATCATCGATGCGCAGCTCAGTCGGAAGCACGCCAGATGCCAGACAGAGCTGAACGCATCCGCAGTCGAGAAGGCCAGAGTTCGTGGCCCTTTCACAGGGATGCGCAGCAGTCGCCGCGCTAACCATATCCGCCGCCACGACAGAGTGTGTAGCCTGCTGAAAATCATGGCCCTGGGCGCCTGCGGCAGCAAAGGCGTCCGGTGCGGAAAGCAGCTACAGGCAGCACAGGACCGCCATCCGCACGATATCTGCAAAGCCGCGTTTCATGCTGTCACGCCTATCCGTTTTCAGCGATGACATCTTGCACGCGATCCAGCGCCGGCACATTGATGCAGATCAACCGTCATCCGGGGAACAACATCCGCCTGCATTGCCGCCGTCTCGCGCGTTCTGGATCGGTGGACAGGGCACATCGCCGTAGGAGCAGAACACGCAACAATCGCCGGCGAGAGGCCGGAGCAAGCTTTTGCATCCCTTACACTCGTAGAAATACAGACAGGCATTCTCCGGCATCGTTTCCGCGGAGGCATGCCCGCATTCCCGACAGGTGAGCGTGGATTGTAGCACCGCCATCGCACCTCTCCTTAATCGCGCAGCCTGACGGCGCGCAGCCGCAAAGCATTGCCGATGACGCTAACCGAGGACAGCGCCATGGCGGCGGCGGCGAAAATCGGCGACAGCAGGATGCCCAGGAACGGGTACAGGATACCGGCCGCCACCGGCACGCCAGCCGCATTGTAGATGAAGGCGAAGAACAGATTCTGCCGGATGTTCCGCATCGTAGCCTCGGACAGGCGCCGCGCCCTGACGATGCCCATCAGATCGCCGCGCAGCAGGGTCACCCCGGCGCTCTCGATGGCGACATCGGTGCCCGTGCCCATGGCGATGCCGACATCCGCCGCAGCCAGTGCCGGGGCATCGTTCACGCCATCGCCGGCCATCGCGACCACCCGCCCCTCCTCGCGGAGCTTCTTCACCACTGCCGCCTTCTGGTCGGGCAGCACCTCGGCCTCAATCCGGTCGATACCGAGCTTCCTGGCAACCGCCTGTGCCGTCGTCCTGTTATCCCCTGTCAGCATCACCACTGAGATGCCATCGGCATGCAGCGCCTTGATGGCTGCAGGCGTCGTGTCCTTCACCGGATCGGCAATCGCCACGACGCCAGCGGGCTTGCCATCAACCGCCGCCAGAATTGCGGTGGCACCGTCCTGACGCAGAGCGTCGGCGATTTCCTCAAGCGATCCGGTCTCGACATCGTGTTCGCCAAGGAACCGGGCATTACCCACCACCAGCTTTCGTCCATCGACAGTGCCCAGCACGCCTTTCCCGGTCGGGGAATCGAAGTCGCTGGTCGGCATCAGATCGAGCGACCGCTCCCTGGCGGCAGTCACGATGGCGGCAGCCAGCGGATGCTCACTGCCCTGTTCGAGGCTGGCAAGCAGGCGCAGAAGTTCATCTTCTCCGAATCCGCCTTGCGTCCTGATCGCGGTGACCTTTGGCCGGCCTTCCGTCAGCGTGCCCGTCTTGTCGACAATAACGGTATCGACCTTCTCCATGCGTTCCAGCGCTTCGGCATTCTTGATCAGGACGCCCTCCTGGGCTCCCCGACCGACGCCGACCATGATCGACATCGGCGTTGCCAGCCCGAGTGCGCAGGGACAGGCAATGATCAGCACGCTCACCGCCGCGATCAGCGCATAGCCCATCGCCGGCGCCGGTCCCCAGAGAGACCAGGCCGCGAAAGCCAGCAACGCGATCAGGATGACCGCCGGCACGAACCAGGAGGAGACCACATCCGCCAGCCGCTGAATCGGCGCGCGCGACCGCTGTGCCTCGGACACCATGCGCACGATCTGCGCCAGCATCGTATCGCGGCCGACCTTTTCCGCCCGCATGACGAAGCTGCCCTGGCCGTTGATCGTCCCGCCGATGACATTGTCATCCGGCTGCTTGCGGACCGGCATGGATTCACCGGTCACCATCGATTCATCGACGCTGGATCCACCCTCGAGAACGATACCATCGACCGGCACCCGGTCGCCCGGACGCACTCTCAACCGATCACCAACCTGAACACGATCGAGTTCGACCTCTTCTTCGGCACCATCTTCCGACAAGCGACGCGCGGTAGTCGGCGACATGCCAAGCAGCGCCTTGATGGCACCGGACGTCGTCTCCCGCGCCCGCAGTTCAAGCACCTGCCCCAACAGCACCAGGACCGTGATGACCGCCGCTGCTTCGAAATAGACGGCAACCGCCCCGTCGGCATTGCGGAAGGCTTCAGGGAAGATGCCAGGCACCAGAGTGGCGACGATGCTGTACAGCCAGGCGACACCGGTTCCCATGGCAATCAGGGTGAACATGTTGAGCGAGCGATTCGCCACTGACTGCCAGCCCCGGACAAAGAACGGCCAGCCTGCCCAAAGCACGACCGGTGTCGCCAGGACCAGTTGCACCCAGTTCGATGTCTGTGCCGATATCAGATGCGACAGCGCGGTCAGATGACCGCCCATCTCCAGCAGGAAGACGGGAATGGTCAGCACAAGGCCGATCCAGAACCGGCGCGACATATCGGCGAGTTCGGGGTTTGGGCCATCCTCCAGCGAGACCTCCGCCGGTTCCAGCGCCATGCCGCAGATCGGACAACTGCCTGGCCCGACCTGACGGATCTCCGGATGCATCGGGCAGGTGTAGATCGCGCCGGCATCTATCTCCTTCTCGGCAGGCTTAACGCCGAGAAAGCTCGCCGGCGCCGCGACAAATTTTTCCTGGCACCGCGCCGAACAGAAATAGAAGGTGTGCACCGCATGTGCAGCACGGTGCTTCGTCGAATTAGGGTCAACCTGCATGCCGCAGACGGGATCGGTCGCGGTCAGGGCGCCATTGTCTTTGGCTTGCGCATGGCCGCCGTGGTGATGATGGCCGTGATGGTCCATGTCAGTACCCCTTGGTCGGATTGGAGCCCTGCCACGTCTCAGCGCTTTGAGGCTGCTTGTCGCAGCAGCAGAACGCGCAGTGTACCCATTTCCACCAAGGTGGGGCTTCCAGCGTTGGGAAGGTCAAGCTCGTACTTCAGCAATTTCTGAGTATCAGCATTGCGTTGCAAATCCTGGGTCCTGAAGAAAGGCCGGCGCCCCTCTACGAGGCACCGGCCTTCGAGCAAATCCGGATCAGAAAGCGAACCTGATCCCGGTCAGGAGTGCGAGATTATCGACATCCTTACCCTCGGCGCGGGCGAAATCCGCCGTGTTGCCGAGGCTGCGGCTCCAG